>NZ_BAAGPS010000007.1:99631-196750 GCF_054783935.1 Streptomyces pseudoechinosporeus | reverse complement strand
TGGTTCTCCTTCGCCAGGACCGTAACCCTGGCATCAGGGACTCCACAAATCTCAGTACAGCTCAGAAGCCCTTGCTGAGGCATGGGAGGCTCTCACCCGTTGGTTGGCGGAACATGCTCCTACGTCGTATGCCTCCCTGCTACCGCCGGCGCCGGAGGAGGACATCGCCGCGGCGGATGATCAGCTAAGGCAACACCTCGGGTACGGGCTGCCTGCCGAGTTGAAGGCGCTGTGGCGGCTTTGCGGTGGGGTGGAGCACCAGGAGATCGAAGGCGACGAGGAGGGGGAGGTCGGCTCGGGGGCCTTCCTGCCCGGCGGAATCATTTTCACTCCGGAGCAGGCCATGTCCGCGGTGCTTCTCGGCGGCAGCAGCGGGTGGGGCGCACCGGTTGTTCCCTGGCTCACACGGGACGAAGCCGGGCCTGAGTCCGGCCACTACGCAGGCCCTGACGGTGTTGGCTCCTGGGAGCTCCCTGAGGGGATCGACGATCCGCGGTATCCGTCGATCGCCGCCTACCTGGAGGCCGTTCACCGCACCCTGACGGCCGGGCCCGCTGATTTGATGGGCTCGTCCGGCGTGCCAGGCATCGTCTATCGCTGCCTGATCTGGGATGACCCGCAGAGCTCGTGGCTGACGGATGCCGCCGAAGACTGGACGCCGCTTCACTGAATGCAACTGGTCGGCACCGCGCCCGGGCCCGGTGCCGACCAACGTAGTGCTTAGGGCTTGGCCATCGTGCAGACGAGGTCAGCCTTGGTGGTGTCGCAGCCCTTGAACCAGGCATCGCCCGGGTCGAGGGTGTACCTGTCCTTGTCGATGATCCGGAACTTCTTCAGGAACGCTTCGTAGAAGTTGTCCAGGCTCATCGAACCGGAGTTGACCTTCAGCGACATGGAAGACCGGCCGCAGTTCTCGTTGAACGTCGGTGCGTCGTATCGAGTGTCGTCCAGAAGGTGTTCGCTGCCGTCGTCGGTCTTGGCCGCAACGGTCTGGATACACTCGCCGCCGCCGTTTGCACCGGCTGGGTTCTGTCCGTCGTTCGCCGCCGGAACTCCCGGGGACTGGTAGGTGGAGGAGAACGGGAACTCGTCACAGGACACCGACTCGGAGGCCCCTTCGGTGATCTCCGGGTGCAGAGCCGTCCACGGGTGCTTGAGGAACGGCTTGTTCGGGACCCAGCCGTCAGTCCGCTTGGAGCGCGACTTGGGGCACATCACCTTGTCCCGGTTGTCTTTTCGCTCATACAACGACTCGTTGCGCTCCTTCCTCGGAAGGTACTGCAGCGCATCAGAGCGGGTCTTACCGCTCCCCTTGACCTTCGACTTGTTCTGGATCAGCCAGGCATGCGCCGCAGCCGACGGGTACTTGGCGGTGTTGAACTTGTACTCGGGGAAGTACTGCGGCAGTACACAGCCGGCATCCGCACCGTTCGCCGCGACCTTGTCGCACCGCACATCGATGGCGGGGGATCGCCACGGTCCGCTGTCCTGGTCCTTGTCGCCCTTGCCGTCCGGCGGGCCCGACTCGGTGACGAAGTGGCCCACGAACCACACCGGGAGCTTCTTCGACAGATCGATGTCACGTGCACCCGTGGCGCTATTGACGCTGCCATTCCACTTGTGGTCGGCGGTGCCGGTGGCCATGTGCCCGTCTGTCGGATCGTGCTCACCGCCGCCCTTCCAGCTCAGGTCATTGAAGAAGTCGAAGTTCTTCGCTCCCGATCCGCCTTCACAACCGTCGCTGTAGCACATGGAGTCGATGAAGGCGTCCTCGCCGCCGTCACCGAGCAGCACGGCCCGATCGTCCGGAGGGAAGTCGTTATAGACCGGGTTGATCTCGATCCAGGTTTTGATCTCAGCCGTCTTCGGGTCGGTTTTGACCTGGAAGGCGAACTCGAAGTCAGCGCGGTATGTGGCGACCGGGAGCCCCTGGTAGGTGTACGTCACCTGATAGCCCATGTCGTAGAACAGGCACGCCTCGTTACGGGTGATCAGCGACTTCTGTGCCTCACCGTACAGCGATGGCTGGCACCATGAGCCCTTGATGATCGGGTCGGGGTAGGACGGCGCCCTGGTGCGCATGGCCTGAGCCGCCTTACGGGTGCCCTCCAGGGACCGTTCCATCTTGGGCGTGACGGTGACCTTCGTGCCGCCCTCGGCGAAGGTGCGGGGCTCCCAGCCCTTCCAGCCGGGAGCATCGGCGCCGGGCTTCGGCGGCGCCTGCGGTGCGTCGGTCTGGACCGGCTGTGCGGCGTTCGGATCCAGTTTCGGGATCGCAATGTCGATCTTCTGCTTGCGGTTGTAGTCCCGGCTCCCGGAGGTGAATCCATAGTCCTTGATCGGCCCCACATTGCCTGCCCGGTCGACCGTGCGGGTCTGCACTGCGTGGTTGCCGTCTGCCGCCGGGGTCAAGGTGTACGTGGCATCCGGAGCCGCGGCCCTCGCCGTTCCGGTGGTGGTGGGCACCGATTGCCAGCCGTAGTCGGCCGCGTCGTCCTCGTACGGGTCGAGGCGGAACTGGACCTGGTTGGCGTCCGAGACACCAGTAGTGACGTCGAAGATGCCCGCGACGCCGGAGGCGCCGCCCCAGTTCTCCGGATAGGTCTGGGAGGTGATGGTCTGCGGCTCGCCGGGGGCGGTGGTGTCGACGACGAACTGGGTCCAGCCGGACCAGCTGAGGTTGTAGTGGGTGCCGTCGTAGGCGTTGGTGCGGAACTTGTAGGTCTTGCCGTCCTGGAGCTGGCCGGCCGGGACGGTGACGGAGGCCGGCTTGCCCGAGGCGACGAAGTCGGAGACGAGCAGGCCCTCGCCGGCCGGGGTGGTGATGGGGGTGTTGGTGGCGGCGTCGTAGACCTGGAAGGTGCCGTTGACGGTGTCGCCGTCCGGGTCGGTGAACGTATCCCGCAGGGTCGGGGTGGTGGTGTTGACCGCCCACACCCCCGCGTACGACTTGAACGGTGCGCCGGCCTGCCGGTTCGTGCCGTCCGAGGGCCGGTAGTTGTAGGTGACGGACAGCTTGGGCTGATTCGCCGTAGCGTTGGCGGAGTTGACCCGCTTCCACGCCTTGACGTCGTCGGTGGCCGCGCGCAGGCCCATGTGGCCGCGGGTCGCCTTGGCGGAGGCCCAGGTCTGAACGAGGGTGTCGACGTCGGCGTTGATCCAGCCGTCCGGCTGGGTGGCGGCGCAGTCCGGGTTGCCCTTGGTCTGCGTGGAGGAGTGGTACTGCTGGTTCCACGCGGGCTGGGACGTCCACCGCGAGGACGTCGACGGGGCGGCGGTGTCCCAGATGGTCCAGGACTGGGCGCTGCAGTCCGTGTTGCCGGAGTGGAAGTTCCACAGCGCCAGGTTGGTGTCGACGATCAGCGCGTCCTGGATCGGCGTGGTGTTCCAGGTGATGAACGAGCGTGCGGTGCGCGGGGTGCCGTCGGCGTTCTTGGTGCCGGGGTTGCCGAGGTCGAGTTCGGTGTCGGTGGACCAGTCGACGGTCTCGCCCTGCTGCACGTAGGTGTCGAAGGTGTTCGACAGTGCGGAGGTGGAGGGGTCGACGGTGACCGGGAACTTCGTGTCCGGGTCGGCGAGGAACTTCGCCGAGGGGGTGACCACCAGGTCGACCTCGCCCGCGCCCTTGTCGACGACCTTCATGTCGACGCGTGCCCGGTTGGTGTGCTCGCCGGAGGTCTTGTCGACGGCGGCGTCCCACATCACCGGGGCGGGCATGGTGGCGCGCTGGGCACCGGTCTTGGCGTCGGTGAAGGTGACCGAGCCGTCCTTCGTCCGCGGTGATCAGCAGCCGCTTCGCGTCCGGGTAGGCGGCCCGTCCTTCCTCGGTCCACCAGCGGCGCAGGCAGGCCACCGCGAAAGCGGCGGTGTCGTGGTCGGTGCCCAGGACGACGTAGCCGGTGTTGCGGCCCACGTCGTAGATGCCGTACGGGATCGCAGTGCCGCAGGCGTGGGTGGGGAAGTCGTGGTCGAGGACCTTGACCGGCTGCCCCGGCGGGGTCCACTCGCGCCCGGCCTGGGCGAAGAGGCCGATCTGCTCCTTCTTCTTGGTGTCCACGCTGATGACCGGGTCGCCCGCGTCGAGGAAGCCCTGCACGGTGGTGTTGAGGTGCCGGAACTGGGCATCCCGGTCGGGGTGGTGGCTGCCGGCCAACACCCGCGCATTGCCGCGCAGACTGAATCCCGCCGTCTTCAACAGCGCGGCGACGGTGTCGCGCCCCACCTTCCGCCCCTGGGCGGCGAGTTCGTCCGCGAGGCGGCGCAGCGACTTCGTCGTCCAGGTCAGCGGCCCCATCGGATCACCCTGCGTACTGTCCTCGACCAGCGCCAGCAGAGCGGGCACAAGGCCGGGGTCCTTCGCCGCGAGTGCCGGGCGGCCGGCCCCCGGACGCCGCACCCGGCCGTCCGGGACACGGCCCGCCCCGAGCTCGGCCAGGCCCCGGCGGACACAGCCCTTGGAGACGCCCGCGGCCCGTGCCACCGCGGCGATCCCGCCGTGTCCGAGCTGCCTCGCCTCCGCGCCGTACAGGATCCGCCGCTGACGCTCGTCCAGGTACGGCGTCACCGCCTCCAGCTTCTCCTCCAGCGAACCGATCAACTCGTCGAAGCGCCCCATACCGCATCAACGAGCCCAACTCCCGCAAGCAACCCACTAATTCATCGACGGCCCCATCGGCCGGGGGTGGCGCCGGGGGGGTGCAGAACCCGGCGCCCGTCGTACAGACTGACGTGTCCCGCAGGAGTCAGGCGCCGATGTCCGCCTGAGGGCCGGCGCCCGCCTTCAGCAGGGCGGGGACATCCTTGGCGGCGTCGAGGGTGTAGTCGTAGAAATCCCTCGGGTCGAACGCGGTGCCGCCGGTCTGCTGCTTGCCCTTGCAGCCGACGAGGATGTTGCCGCGCTCGACGAGCGAGGCGTCCGGGTCCCGGTAGTAGGGATCCTTGACGTTCTCGAAGTAGCTGTTCTCGATGACGGTGTCGGACGCGCCCCGGGACCAGCTGCCGTAACCCGCCACGTTGTGCAGGTAGTTGTTGTACATGTGGGCGTTGGCCACGTTGTCGATGCTGGGGTTGCGGGAGTTGGTGCCGCTGATCCAGTTGTGATGGATCGTCATCTGGGCGGTGACGTTGTCGGTCCAGCCGATCCCGAAGGTCTTGTTGCCCTCGCGGAGGACGTTCCAGGACACGGTGAGGTTGGTGGTGTCCTTACGGCTGTCGATCAGGCCGTCGTTCATCCGCTCGAGCCTGTTGTGGTCGATCCAGATGTGGTCCGCGGTGTCCATCTGGATGGCGTCATAGTCGAACGAGTCGTCACCCGGGTCGTCCTCGGGCATCCGGGTGTCCCGGATCGTGAGGTTGCGGATGATGACGTTGCTGACTCCCGCCTTGAGGAAGAAGCCGCCGTTCACGATGTGACCCTTGGTGCCGACTCCGACGATGGTCTTGTTCGAGGCGACGCGGAGCTCGGTGCCGAACGGGGTGACCTTGATCTCCCCTGCCACCTTGATGACGTACGGCTCCGCCGCGGTGGCGTACTGCTTCAACTGCTCGTAGGTGGTGACGGTGACCGTTTTGCCCGCGGCGCCACCCGTGGTGCCGCCGTCGGTGGACGCGAAGCCGTCCGGGGTGTTCGGCCAGGCCTGGGTTGTGCCGATCTCGGCCGGGGATGTCGCCGTGCCGGCGGCGCTTCCGGGGGGCGCTGCGAGGCCCAGCAGGATGCCGCACAGAGCGGCGGCTGACGCAGCCAGTAATGACCAGCGGTGCTTCACGGCTCTCGTGGTCATGATCTTCTCCGGTTTGTGGGGGTGCGAGATGAGGAACCAAGCCCCACCGCGCTTCGAAAATTTCGCTCTTTTCCTCGATGAATCGGCGTGCCCCGGGACTGTAGAAAGAGCTTGCTAAGCCGTCAAGGCTTCTGTACGTAAGCTTCCAGGGTTCGAAAAATTCGGAGCGGCTAGACTCTCGGCATGTCCTCAGCAGACCGGAGCGTCCCTGCCGACGACCAATGCGTCGGCCCTCTGACCACGGCACAGATCGCCGCATATGCGAAGGTCTCCGTTGCGACGGTGTCCAAGGTGATCAACGGGCGAGAGGACGTTTCCGCCCAGACTCGCGCCCTCGTCGAGGACATCATCCGCAGGTACGGGCATCAGCGGCAGAAGCGGGCCGCCCGCCCGGCGGCCGTGCTGGAACTTGTCTTCCGCCAGATCCGGGACTCGTACCACATCGAGATCATCAAGGGCGTACAGAGCGTGGCCCGTGAACATCGGCTGGCCGTGGTGCTGTCCGAACTGCAGGGCCGCCCAACGCCCGGACAGGGCTGGGTCGAGGACGTCCTCTACCGCCGCCCGACCGGCATCATCGAGGTGTACTCCGTCCTCACCGACACGCAGAGCGGTCAACTGCGCAGCCGCGGCATCCCCTTCGTCCTGGTCGACCCCAACGGGGAACCGGCCCACGCGTCCCCGTCGGTCGGCGCGAGCAACTGGAACGGCGGACTCTCGGCCACGAGGCACCTCCTCCAGTTGGGGCACCGACGCATTGCCGTCATCACCGGGCCCGAACAGGCCCTCGCCAGCCGGGCCCGGGTGGACGGCTATCGGACCGCGATGGAGACCGCGGGGGTTTCCGTGGATCCGGCGCTCGTCCGTCTCGGCGACTACCGGGCCGAGGAGGGCCTCAGGCGCGCCCGGGAGTTGCTGCGCCTGCCGGATCCACCGACCGCCGTCTTCACCTGCAATGACGCGCTGGCACTCGGCGTGTACCGGGCGGCCGCCGAGGCCGGGTTGCGCATCCCGCAGGACCTGAGTGTCGTCGGCTTCGACGACCTGCGTCCGGCGCAGTGGACCGTCCCGCCGCTCACGACGGTCCATCAGCCGCTCGCCGAGATGGCCGCCACCGCCGCGACCATGGTGGTCAAGCTGTCCCAGGGTCAGTCACTGGCCCAGACCCGCGTGGAACTCGCCACCGAACTCGTCATCCGCGACAGCACCGCTCCCCCTCGTCGTGAGGGCGTGTCCTGACGATGGATCATGCGCCAGGCTGTGCCGACGCCTGGGGGCGATCGCTGCCGCTGCCTCGAATTCGCGTGACGCCGCCGTTCTCGCCAAGTGCCCGGAACTGACCGCCCTCCACGGGCACGTCCGCACCTTCGCCGAAATCGTCAAATGACGCTACGTCACCGAGACCAAACCTCGCTGATCGCCCTCAGGACCCGCCGGGGCCGCGTAGGCGCGAACTCTCGCTCACGAACCCCCACCGGCCGTCTCCACGGCCGCCCGGTCCCGGATGAGCCGGATCGTGCGCTCGACACGCTCCTCGTGCAGATAGTGGCCGGTGCCGGCCCAGTGGTCGACGCGCGAGCCGGGCACCCGCAGCGTGCCGCGCTCCCACTCGGCGGCCTCGGCGGACGTCCACACCGTCAGTACGGGCTGTGGGCGGCGGCGCAGATACGCCTCGCTGTGCGGGCGGACGCCCACCGCGCCAGGACCTGTGTACATGCCGGCGTACGCCTGGGCGATGACGTGGTCCGGTGTGCCGAGCATGGTCCGTATGTGCGCGGTGCGCAGGCCGGGCGGGGCCTGGGGGGAGAATGCGCCGGCCACGAAGGAGGCGGCGGCGAGGGCGCCGTGTGCCTCGTACTCGGCCAGCCGGGCGGGGATCTGCTCGACCTCGGCGGCGTGGGCGCCGTGGGCGGGGTCGAGGGCGACGACCGAGCGGACGGTGTGCGGGTGGTGGACGGCGAGCAGGTTGACGACCTGGCCGCCCATGGAGTGACCGACGGCGGTCACGGGCCCGGTGGCCAGGGCGTCGATCAGCTCGGCCAGGTCGTCGGCCATCTCCGCGGGGGTGTTGCCCTTCGCCGGTACCTCGGAGCGGCCGTGGCCGCGCAGGTCGGGGACGAGGACGCGAAATCGGTCGGCCAGCGCCTCGGCGTGCGGCGACCACTCCCGCCCGTCGCCGCCCCAGCCGTGCACCAGCAGCAACGCCGGGGCGTCGTCCGGGCCCAGGCAGGTGCAGAACAGACCGATGCGGTTGAGGCGGACGATCGTCATCGGTGGCCGTCCGGGGTGGTGTGGTAGGTGGCGTGGCCGAAGTCCGCGTACACGCCCGAGCCGTCGAGGTCCTGGACCCACAGTCCCAGCATCGCGCCGGTGAAGCCGAGGACCCTCAGCTGTCCGTCGTGGAACTCGTCGGCGTGTTCGTCCGACAGCACGGTGGTGTCGAGGTGGAGCGGCAGCGCTTGCAGACCGTTCCCGTCGGTGCCGTACGAGAAGCGCAGGAAGGGGCCGTCGAGTTCGGCGTGCAGTACGACGGGGCGCCCAGGTTCGAGAGGGATCCTGGGCGGATGCGCGGTGAGTCTCCCGGCCTCGCAGCTCAGCGCCCGCAGCACCGGGGGTCCGTCGTCGTCTGCCGTGACGTACAGGTAGTGCCAGTTGCGGGTGTTGTAGTAGGCGGTGAGCCCGGCCAGCTGGTCGGTGGTGCGGGGCTCGAAGGTCAGCCGGGTCTCGAAGGAGCAGCACCGCGCCGTGATCCGCCGGGCGACCAGACTGGGTGTCCGACGGCCCACGGGGGACTGGCCGCCGCGGATGCGCAGCCGCCCGGGCGCCGGCTCCACCCAGTCGGGGCCGGCCGGGCGACGCAGGGTGGACCAGTCGGGGCCGAGCGCCGGGCCGTCGAAGTGGTCCGTGGCGGGCGGCTCGGGTACGGGCGCGGGAGGCAGACCGGGCGCCGGGACGGTGACGGCCGGGACGGCGCCCGCGATGCGTGGCCAGCCGTCCTCGGTCCAGGTCACGGGTTGCAGGGCGGTCTCGCGGCCCAGTACGCACCGGCCGCGCTCGGTGTACGGGCGGGCCGTGATGTGGGCCGCGTACCACTGGCCCGTCGCCGTCTCGACGAGCGAGCAGTGCCCGGCCTTCTGGAGCTCCAGGGACGGGTCGTGCCGGGAGGTGAGCAGCGGTCCGGCCGGATCGGGCTCGTACGGGCCGAGCAGTTCGCGCGAGCGGGCGACGGCCGCCCCGTGCTCGTAACCGGTGCCGCCCTCGGCGTGCACCAGGTAGTACCAGCCGTCCCTGCGGTAGAGGTGCGGGCCCTCGGCGACCCCGGCGGCGGTGCCCACGGAGATCGTCCGGGGCTCGCCGAGCAGCTTCCCCGAGGCACGGTCGTATTCCTGGATCTCGATCCCGGCGAACGACTCCCGCTCCGGCCGCCAGTCGAAGCGCATGTTGACCAGCCAGCTGCGCCCGGCACCGTCATGGTCATCGGCATCATCGTGGAACAGGGACACGTCGAAGCCCCGGCCGTGCAGCGGCACCGGGTCGGACCACGGACCCTCGATCGACGGCGCGGTGGTCACGTAGTTGGGGAGGTCCTTCCAGCCCTCGGCGTAGGTGTCGACCACGGTGAAGACGAGGTGGAACAGGCCGTCGGCGTACGACAGACCGGGCGCCCAGATCCCGCCGGAGTCGGGGACACCGGTCAGGTCGAGCAGCTGTCGGCTGTCCAGAACCCCGCCCAGCGCCCGCCAGTTCACCAGGTCCCGGGAGTGGTGGATGCGTACACCCGGATACCACTCGAAGGTGGAGGTGGCGATGTAGAAGTCGTCGCCGACCCTGAGGATCACCGGGTCGGGTTCGAAACCGCGCAGGACGGGGTTGTGGATCACGAAGGCTCCGCTCGGAGGGGCGTCAGAGGGTGAACAGCAGGGTGCCGAAGCCCGGGTGGTCGCATTGGTTCGGAGCGCCCTCGGGCCGCAGTTGGCTCGCCACCTGGGTCGTGTACGGGGCGGACTTGCCGGCGCGTTTCACGTAGTGGTTGTAGGCGATCTCGTAGATGTTCCGGAACGAGCCGCGGGCGGAGACACTCGACCAGTGCCAGTTGCACCGCCCGAACGTGGCGTCGTACGGGACGGTGTTGCCGAGGTTGTACTTCGCTGTGTACTCGTAGCCGGACAGCAGAAGGGAGCCCGACGCCCCGAACATGTCGAGGCCCTGCACCCAGCCGGTCTGGCAGATCTCGGCCAGCGAACCGAGGATCAGCTGGGCATACCCCTGGGTGCGGCCGGACTCGCAGCACTGGCCGGTGCCGGACTGGATGAGCTTGGTCAGCCCGCAGCAGCCGTGCGTGGAGAAGGCGTTGTACGCGTCGTCGAACAGCGTGAGGTTGTTGCAGGCCACCGCGATCTGCATCATGCCCTTGAGGCCCATCAGGCCGTACGCGCCGTCGCCGTAGACGTTGATGAGCGGGACGAAGATGTTCTCGAACATCGCGACCGTGGCGGCGAGTTCGGAGGACGACCAGCTGCCCGCCGGGCCGGAGTAGTGCATGATCTCGACGGCGGCGGCCAGTTTGGCGCCGTAGATCCCGGCGGCCAGTTCGGCGTCCTTGCCGTTGATCTCCCGCAGAGCGCCTGTCCAGGACTTGATGATCTGCAGGGCCTTGGTGGCGTGGGCGGTGTCGCGGGTGATGTACCACATGAGGGCGTTCTGGTACGCGGCGTTGCAGTCGTACCAGAGCTCCGTGTTGCCGGCCTCGGAGTCGCTGCCGCGGGTGACCGTGGCCCGGCCGCCCGCCATGGTGTACGTGGAGCGGGAGAAGAAGTCGGCCTTGAAGGTGTTGTAGCCGCTCAGCCACGGTTCGGCGCCTGCCGCGACCTTGCTGCGCATGCGGTCGAGGTCGGCACGGCTGTGCAGCACGCCGGGGTGGGTCAGGGCGGTCAGGCCCGAGGTGACGGCGGCGGCCTGGCCGGCTCCGGCCAGTGAGGCGCCGGCGAGGCCTGCCGCGCCGGCGCCGACGGCGGTGATCTTGAGGAAGCGGCGCCGGTTGGGGGGACGAGACGCCGGCTCGGGAGATACGGGGGACTGCGGCTCTGTCATGGTCTTCCTCTTTCACTCGACGCTGAGTGCGGAGAAGGAGTGGGGGGCAACAGCAAGGGGGCGCGAAGGAACAGCAAGTAAGGGAGCGGGAGGGCCCGGCGGGGGCCCGCAGGGCACGGGTGGAGCCGGTGCGGTCCCTGTGCCGCACCGGCCCCACCGGCGTGTCAGTTGCCCGGCAGGCCACCCCGGTAGAGCACCAGCGTGCTGAGCGGGCCGAGCTTGGGCCGTTCGCCCGAGCCGATCACCTTTCCGGTGGCGAGGTCGCGGGCCGGGCCGAAGTCCTTGCGTGAGGGCAGGGTGAACGTCTCGTCGGTGGTGGTGTTCATGGCGATCAGGTAGTTGCCGTACTCGCAGAGGTAGAACGGCGCGCGTCCGACGAGCATGGTCTCCACACCGTCGAAGTGGACGCCCAACGTGGGGTCCGGGATGTCGTCCGGGATCGGGGCGAGGCGGTAGACGTCTCCCTCCTGCGACTGGTGGAGGGTCTCGCCCGGCGGCGGGAACCCACCGGGCGGGAGGTGGCCGGCCCCGGGGTCGTTGATGGCGTAGTCCCACAGGATCCAGTCGCGTGCCGTGAAGGACTCGTCGGTGGTGCCGGTGGAGCGCTGACGGACCGTCGCGGAGCGCTGGTTGACGGGGGTGAGGTGGTGGACGCGGGCGTAGTTGTTGACGCCCTGGCGGGACCGCCAGTAGAGGGAGGCGAACAGCAGTTCCTTGCCGTTCTTGACGGCGAGGCAGCCGTTCTCCTCGTCGGCGAAGACGAAGTCGGGCCGGTCCCAGGCCGTCGGGATCCGGGCCGGGCGGGACGCGAGGGCCTGGAAGGCCTCCCAGTCGCGGGACACCAGGCGCAGTCCGGCGAGGCCGACCCGGGTCCAGGCGTTCTTCACGAGCAGGTCCAGCTGCCGGTAGAACTGCCCGTCGTCCACCATCTCCTGGGTCCAGCCGACGATGTCGGGGTCCTTGAAGACCACCGCCGCCATCAGCGGGTGGGAGTCCCAGGCGGTGCGGGAGGCGTAGGCGATCTCGCCGGGGTAGACCTCGTTGCGCCAGCCGATGACGGTCTCGATGCGGGAGACCCGGCCGCCCGTCTCGTCGATGTCCACGACCCGGAAGCGGCCGCGCGCCTTGCAGATCTTGATCATCTCTTCGCGCAGTTCGGGCGCTTCCCGGGCGTCGTGGCCGCGCGTGACGGACTCGTACATCATGACCAGCCAGTCGATGACCTCGCCGTAGCTGCCCACGTACCCCAACTCGCGGGTCAGGCCCGCCTTGCTGACCTGGTGATAGCTCTCGCCGAGCGGCCTGGTCGGGTTGCCGTCCGCGTCCTCCCTGCCGAGGTAGGGCTTCATGCCGAGCGACTGGTACATGTAGTCGCGGGCCTTCTCCTCCGGCAGGGCGAGGTCGGGGTCGAGGAGCCTGAGGCCCCGGTTGGCCTGGTAGATGCCGATGGCGCAGATCTGCGACTGGTTGGTGTAGTGAGGGAAGTGCTGCCGCCAGTAGTCGCGGCTGGACTTGAGCATGTCGCGGTACGCCGCGCGGCGCACCGGCTGTTCGACGGTGGCGGCGCTCTTCGGCGGGGTGACGGCCAGGTCGTCGAACCACGCCGCGCCGGGGCCGGACAGCCGCAGGTGGAACTCGACCTGGGTGGCGCCGGCCGGGGTCTGGAGGTCGAGGGAGACCTGTTCCCAGTCGTGGGTGCCGGTGGCGGCGAACTTCCGGTGGTCGCTGCCGACGAGCTTGCCGTCCGCGTCGAAGAACAGCGGGTCGATGTGGGCGCCGGTCCCGGTGACGCCGTCCGTCCTGATCCACGCGCTGTAGGAGTACGTGCCGTCGCCGACCTGGAACCTCGCCGTGTTGGAGGCGGTGATGAAACCGGTGTCCGCGGTCGCCGCGACCTTCAGGGAGGCGGAGCCGGAGTGGGAGGCGGTGGTGTCCCGGGACCAGGTGGCATCGGCGGTCCGACCCCAGCTGGGCACCGTCCAGCCCGTGGGAGCGGTGGAACCCTGCTCGAAGCCAGGGTTGCGTATCTCGGTCGGCTTAATCAGGTCCACGGAGTCGAACCAGGCGATGCCGGGGCCGGACAGCCGCAGGTGCATCTCCACCTGGGTGACACCCTCCGGGGTCTCCAGATCGATGGAGACGTACTCCCAGCCGTGGGTGCCGCCGGCGGCGAACTTCTTGTGGTCGCTGCCGACGAGTTTGCCGCTCGCGTCGAAGAACAGCGGGTCGATGTACGCACCGGTCCCGGTGACGCCGTCCGTCCTGATCCACGCCCCGTAGGTGTACGTGCCCTTCCCGACCCGCGTCTTGGGGTTCGAGTAGGTGAACATGTTGCCGCCGGACGCGGGCACCTGGAGCTTCAGCGAGGCGGAGCCGGTGCGCGAGACGGCGGTGTCCCGCGACCAGGTCGCGCCGGACGTCTGTCCCCAGCTGGGCGCCAGCCAGCCCATGGGGGTGTCGCCGCCCTCCTCGAAGCCCGCGTTGGAGATCTCGAAGGGGGAACCGGTCACCTTCTCGTCCAGGCGGTCGCCCAGGTGCTCCCACAGCAGGGCGAGCACTAGGCCGACCCGACCGAAGCCCTGCCACTGCTGGTCGGACCCGGTGAGCACCGCCTTGTCGGACTTCCAGGCCATGTAGCGGCCGTCGACGGCCCGCAGGACGCGGTCCAGGGCCGCCGGGTTCCTGTACGCGGGGCTGCCGGACCACAGGTAGCCCTCGGCGAGGGACTGGAACGCGAACGCGTCCATGCCGGCCGGGTTCGCGGTGACGAGGTAGTGCTGCTGGTCCTTCAGGACGCGCTTGCGCACGGCCTCCAGCACCTCGGGGCCCTCGACGGTGCGCGGCTTGAACTCCGGGGCCGGGCCCTGGGGTTCACCCTTGGGCGGGATGAAGTACGGCTCGGTGTGGGTGTAGATGCGGTAGATGCCGCGCGAGGGCGTGGTCATCGTGCGGTACAGCTGGTCGGGGTTCTGGCCGTACGACCAGATGCGCCCCATGGAGCGGATCTCCAGCGTCACCTTCTTCTTGCCGGCCGTCATCCTCTCCGGCAGCGGCAGTGTGTGGAAGAAGAAACGGCCGGGTGTGCGGGGCGCGGTGTCCAGGATGTCGAGGCTGTCGACCGCTCCCTCGTCCTGGTAGCCGACCTGGAGGCCGTCGCAGAAGAGCTGGAGCCGCCACATGTTCGTGCCGGAGCCCGCCTGCTCGGAGGTGTCGTCGTAGTCGTCGCCCCACAGCCGCACCGTGACGTAGGTGGTGCCGGTCGGGCTGACGGAGACGTCGAACTTCAGCGTGCCGCCCCAGTAGCTCGCCGGCTGCGTCGGGTTGAGGACTCGGGCGCTCTGGCCGAGGCCACCGGTGACGGTGTCGGAGAGGGTGGCGGTGAGGTGGTGCGCGGCCTCGGACTTCGCGTCGCCGAAGACGACGCTGTCCAACGGCTTACTCACGGCCGGCTGGAACGCCTCGGGCAGCTCGGACTCGGTGACCGGAGAGGCGGCCGCGGACTGCGTGGTCAGCCAGCCGAGGCCAGCCGCGGCGGCGCCGGTCGTCCCGGCGTACTTGAGCACTTCACGGCGTCTGGGGGTGTTGGACACGGCTGGTGTTCCTTTACTTGAGGCTGCCCATGAGAATTCCGCTGCGCCAGTACTTCTGGAGCGCGAACATGAAGATCGCGAGCGGAACGATCGACAGCAGGGACCCGGTGAGGACGAGGGTGTTCATGTCGCGGGCGGTCTGTGCCTGCTGGAGCCACGAGTAGAGACCCAGGGTGACGGGGAAACTGCGCTCGCCATTGAGCATGAACAGGGGGAGGAAGAAGTTGTTCCAGATGTTGATGAACTCGAGCATGAAGATGGTGATGCCGCCGGTCCTCATCAGCCGCAACGCGACCGCGTAGAAGATCCGCAGCTCACCGGCGCCGTCGATGCGGGCCGCCTCCATCAGCTCGGTGGGCACGGAGCTGTCGGCGTAGACCTTGCCGAGGTAGACCCCGAACGGGTTGATGAAGTACGGGATGAGCACCGACCAGATGGTGTTGGTGATGCCCGCCTCGGCGAAGACCAGGTAGAGCGGGAAGGCCAGCAGGGTGCTGGGCAGCAGGGAGGCACCGACGATGACGGCGAAGATCGCACCGCGGCCGCGGAAGCCGAACTTCGACAGGCCGTATCCGGCGGCGAGCGAGACAAGGGTGGCGCCCGCCGCCCCGAGGGTGGCGTAGAGGACCGAGTTGCCGATCCAGCGGACGAACACCCCGTCGTGGTAGGTCCAGATGTCCTGGAGGTTGTCGCCGAGGTGGTTGGAGGAGAACCACAGGCCGAACGTGGAGTAGAGGTCGGTCTGGTCCTTGGTGGCGGAGACGATCAGGAACCAGGTGGGGGCGAGCGAGTAGAGCAGGAAGATCACCAGCAGACCGGTGGTGAGCACCATCGCGCGGCGGGTGGGGCGCGCGCCGCCCCCGGAGGCAACACTGCTCATGACATCTTCCTGTTCGTGACGCGGTAGAAGACGTAGGCGAGGATGCCCGTGGCGACGGCCAGGACCAGGGACTCGGCGGCGGCGTACTGATAGTCGCCGATCTTGAAGGCCTTGTCGTAGATCTCCATCATCGGCGTGAAGTCGGTGTTGATGGACTCCGGTGCGATCTGCCGCATGATCAGCGGCTCGCCGAACAACTGGAGCCGTCCGATCAGCGAGAACATGCCGGTCAGGACAAGGATCCCGGTGATGTTGGGCACCTTGATCGACCAAGCGATCCGCCACTCGCGGGCACCGTCGAGCCGGGCGGCCTCGTACAGCTCACGGGGCAGGGCCTGCAACGAGGCGGAGATCAGGATCATGTTGAAGCCGATCCCCTGCCAGGTGAGCAGATTGCCCAGCGAGAGGTAGGTGTTGAGGCCGCCGAAGAACTCGATGTGCATGCCCGCGCGTTCGGCGATGTCCAGCAGCGGGCTGCCTGTGGGGCTGTAGAGGAACAGCCACATCAGGGTGGAGACCACGGCGGGGATGACGTACGGGATGAGCAGCGCCGCGCGGAAGAAGCGGACGGCCCGGGCGGCGATCCCGTCCAGCAGCAGGGCCAGCAGCAGGGCGATGCCCAGCATCACAGTGATCTGCACGGCGCCGAAAAGCAGGGTGCGCCCCATGCTCACCCAGAAGGCGTCGTCGCCCAGGACGGAAGCGAAGTTGGAGAAGCCGGTGTAGACGGCCCGTGTCGGGCCGAAGCCGAGACCGGTGCTCTTCTTCTCGTGCAGGCTCTGGCTGAAGGCGTAACCGATCGGCAGGACGTAGGTGGCGAGGAAGCCCAGCAGAAAGGGCAGTGTGAACAGCAGCCCTTTGTAGGCTCCCCGCCTCCCGGCCCGGCGGGGGGAGGGCCGCCGGACCGGGGAGTCGGTCGCGACACGAGGTCGCGTCAGAGTGGACACGGGGTGTCTCCAAGTAGAGGTGAGTCGGCTGTCTCCGCGAGGGGCTCAGCTGCCCGCGACAGCCTTGATGCCCTTGCCCGTGAGGTCGTCGACGGTCCACTTCTCGATGCTGGTCAGCATCTCCTTGACCGTGAGCTCCTTCTTCATGACCTTGCCCCACTGCTTCTGCATCTCGGAGTACATGGCCGCGTAGTTCGGGCCGTACTGCCACTGGTCACCGACCCGCGAGGCGGCGGTCGTGATCACCTTCGCGCTGTCGGACTCGCCGTTGAACATCTCGGCAGGGATGATCTTGTCGACATACGGGGAGACGTCGGTGACCGCAGGGAAGAGGCCGGACTTGGAGGCCGGGTCGGTGAGCGTGGCCAGCGACTCCTTGCTGCTGCTCAGCCATGCGGCGAACTCGGCGGCGCGGTCCGGGTACTTGCAGCCCTTGAGCACTCCGAGGGTGTCGAAGTTGCTGGAGGTCCGCGGCTTGGCCGTGTCGAAGACCGGCGAATCCGCGAGCTGCCACTTGCCGCGCGACTTGGGGAAGTTGGTGTCGTAGATCGGCAGCTGCCAGGTGGACGTCGTCATCGCGATGGTCGTGCCGCCGTCCCAGGTCTTGAAGACGCCCGGGTCGGCGTAGGAGGCGTTGGAAGTGAGGTCGTTGTCGACCAGCTGCTGGACGATGTCACCTGCCTGCAGTGCCTCGGGCGAGGTGAAGTCGACCACCCAGTGGTCGCCCTCCACCTTGTACCACTGGGCGCCCGCCTCCCAGGAGAGGTCGACCAGGGTGCTCGGGTCCTCGCCGGCCATGTTGTAGATCTTGACCTTCTTGTTCTCCTTCTGCGCCTTCTTGCCTGCCGCGATCAGGTCGTCCCAGGTCGTCGGTGCCTCGAGGCCGTACTTCGTGAACAGGTCCGCGCGGTAGGCGGTGAACAGCGGTGAGGAGCCCATGGGGATGCCGAAGGTGGTTCCGCCGGGGCTGACCGCGTTCCACGCCGCCGACGTGTACTTGCCCTTGTACGGCTCTGCGACCTTGGTGATGTCGGTGAGCAGGCCGTCCGCGGCGAAGTTCGCCAGGTTCATCCCGTCCATCTTGGACAGGCAGGGGGCGGTGCCGGCGTTCACCGCGGCGCGCAGCTTCTGGTACGCCGTCTCGCCGGCCGCGTTGACGAACTTGATCCGGGTCTCGGGGTGCTCCTCGTTCCACACCTTCGTCTGGGCCTCGATGCCGTCGGTCCAGCTCCAGAACTCCAGGGTGACCTCGCCCTTGGTGTTCGGGGCGGCCGAGGTGTCGGTGTCGTCGCCGCCGGAACAGGCGGCCAGCACCAGGGAGAGCGAAGCAGCAGCGGCGACTGAGGCCAGGGGTCGCTTGCGGAACTTGGACATCGGTCCTCCACGAAAGGGATCAGGGCGCGCGGGGGTGGGGAACCGGCGCGGTCAGGCGGTGAGTCGGCGACGTGAGGCGGTCACCGCTCTCCCGGTTAGTAACCGTTTGCTGTGGACCGTAAAGCGCGAAGGCGCGGAGCCGCAAGAGAGGCGATGAGATTGTTTCGCCAAACTTTCCAGGACATTGCACCGAGGCTGAGGTGACCTGCACAGTTAGGGGTGGCGATTACCCACCGTTACTGAAACCAAGGGCAGGGTGAGTGTCTGATTGAGCATTGACCCGCCATGGGTCGGGCTCCTAGCGTGGAATACGTTTACTGCCTTGCCTCGCTCACTCCACCCGACTCCCTCGCGCCCAGCAGGAGCACCATGTCCACGCCGTCGCTGCCCTCCGCCCTGTTCGCGATGAACCCGATGCATCTGCCCGAGCTCTTCCCGCCGCACCTGATGACGCGGCTGCGGACGCTCGTGCGCATCGACCCGGCCCTCGTCGTCCAGGACTTCACCGACCCGGCGGCCGCCCTCGCGCTGTCGCAGACCGAGGTCCTGATCACTGGCTGGGGCTGTCCGCACCTCGGTGCCGAGTTGCTGGACGCCGCCCCCCGGCTGCGTACCGTCCTGCACGCGGCCGGCAGCGTGCGCAGCATCGTCGGTGACGCGTTCTGGGCCCGCGGGCTCAGTATCTCCAGCGCCGTCCGCGCCAACGCGCTGCCCGTCGCCGAGTACACGCTCGCCGCGATCCTCTTCGCGGGCAAGGATGCCTTCGGGCTCCGGGAACGCTTCCGGGCCGAGCGGGTCTACCCGGGCCCGGACGAGTACACCGAGGTCGGCAATCTCGGCCGACGGGTCGGGGTGATCGGCGCCTCGCGCGTCGGTCGCCGGTTGCTGGAGCTGCTGCGTCCCTTCGATCTCTCGGTCGGCCTGTACGACCCGTACGTGGACGACGCCGAGGCGGCGCGACTCGGTGCCGCGGCGCTGCCCCTGGACGAGCTGCTGCGCACCAGCGACATCGTCAGCGTGCACGCCCCTGACACCCCGGAGACCTACCGCATGCTCAACCGTGAACGGCTGGCGCTGATCCAGGACGGAAGCGTACTGATCAACACCTCACGGGGTGCCCTGGTCGACCCCCGGGCACTCGCCGAGGAACTGGTCAGCGGGCGGATCAGTGCGGTGCTGGACGTCACCGAACCGGAGCCGCTGCCCGCGAACTCCCCGCTCTACGGGCTGCCCAACGTCTTCCTCACCCCGCACATCGCCGGCTCGCTCGGCAATGAGCTGGCACGGCTCGGCGCCACCGTCGTGGAGGAGCTGGAGCGGTCCGCCGCCGGGTTCCCGCCCGCATACAGGGTCCACCGGGCCGATCTCGCCACCAGTGCCTGAGCCGTCCGAAACGGCAACGACGCCCCGTCCCCAGCTCGGGAGCTTCCGTGGGCATGCCAGAAAGAAAACGTTTTCTCATTCCGGCCGCTGGTATCCGTCCCGCACTCCCTGCAGGAGGCGCCCCATGCAGTAACGTCAAAGCTGTGACTGTCAAGGGAAACGGACTCCAAGGTGATGAACCCGGTCGCCCCAGGCGCGGGCGCAAGAGCACTGAAGGCGGAGAAAGGCCGAGCACGATTCGCGATGTCGCCGCGAAAGCCGGGGTGTCCGTAGCAACCGTTTCCCGTGCCCTTGCAGGCAACTATCCGGTTTCCGCCGCCACCCGGGCCCGGGTCATGGCGGCGGTGGAGTCGTTGCACTACGTGGTGAACGTGCACGCCAAGGCGCTGTCCGGACAGGTTGCAGGCCCCATCGCCCTGGTGATCCAGGACATCACGGGCCCCTCCCTCGCCCAGGTCGCCGCCGGAGTGGAGCAGGAGGCGGCATCCCGAGGCCGGCTGAGCCTGGTCTGCGCGACCCACGGCGACCGTAAGCGCGAGGACGACCTGGTACAGCTGATGCGCGAGCAGCACGCGGCCGCGGTGCTCCTCGTAGGCGGTGCGATGGTGGACGAGGGATACCACCAGCGCATGGCCGAGTACGCCAGGGCGCTGGACGCGGCGGGCTCTCGGCTGGTGCTAGTGGGCCGTCCGGCACTGCCGGGCAACCTGCCGGTCACGGTAGTGGAGTACGACAACCGCGGCGGCGCCTTCCAAGCCGCCGACCAACTACTCAGCGCCGGGCACCGACGCATCCTCTGCCTGGGCAGTATCCCCGAGCTGAGTACCGGACAGCAGCGCAGGGGCGGCTACCTGCACGCCCTGCGGGCCCACGGGGTGCCGCACGCGGAGGAACTCGACATTCCCGGTCCGTACACCCGTGTCTCGGGCTATCAGCGCACCCGCGAGGCGCTGGTCTCCAGCCTGGACTTCACGGCGATCCTCGCGGGTACCGACATGGTGGCCGTAGGGGCGCTCGCCGCCCTGCGCGAAGCCGGACTCGACGTCCCCGGGGACATCTCGCTCGTGGGCTTCGACGACGTTCCCTTCGCCGCCGATCTCACCCCCGCGCTCACCACGGTGCGGGTGCCCTACGAGGACCTGGGCCGCACTGCGGTCCGGCTGGCCCTGGAACGCGAGGAGCGCCTCGCCGACGACCATGTGGTCCTGAGCACCCAGCTGGTGATCCGTCAGTCGGTGGGCTCGCTTCGGTGACCGTCGAGGAAGGCGTCCTCGCTTTCCGGAGCCGGCCTGATCCACCCACAGTGGAAATGCCCAATGAGGAGCCCGCAACTTCCCACCGGCTCCTGCCGGGCGCGCCGGACTCACCTCTGGTCCTGCACGTATCCGCATTCCGCAAGGGCGATAGCGGCGGAGGTACGACACGGGATCGTGCTGGATGACGCCGCGGTGGCGGGAGTTGACTCATCACCGACGCCCGCACCGCTCGGGCAACTCCACATGGCTTCCCGGGTTCTGACGCACCGTGATACGCGCGGTCGTCTCCGTCTGCGGGCGTTGACCGCGTACGTCGTGTCCTGGGGCGTGGCCGTGATCGTTCGGCTTCTGATGTCTCAGGCACTGTGGCCATGCGCTGGGCATGGGGGTCCGCAACCGGGATGATGAGCGAGCTGGTTGCGGCGATCACCCAAGGAGAGTGGCAGCTGATGAGAGCGTGTGTTGTCGGGGCCGGCCCCGGGGGAATCGTCACCGCCAAGGTGCTGCTGGAGAACGGCTTCGACGTCACGGTCTTCGACAAGTACCAGCAGGTCGGCGGGATCTGGTCAGCAGAGGGCTGCTACGACGGGCTGGCCAACCAGTCCGCGCTCCGCATCTTCGAGTTCGCGGACCTGCCCAACCGTTTGCACTTCGCCGGCGCGGTGGACACGCAACGCTACCTGGAGAAGTACGCCGAGACCTTCGGTGTGCTGGACCGCGTCCGACCCGGCACCGAGGTGATCTCCATCCGGCCGGTGGAGGGGCCTGGGCGGGTGGGCGCCGCCGGCTGGTTGATCGACTCTCGGCCCGCTGGGGACAAGTCGGCGGAGGTTCATCGCGAAACATTCGACTACGTCGTTGTCGCCAGTGGGGCTCATCATCATGTCCAGCTGCCGGAGCTGCCCGGGCGTGAGTTGTTCCGCGGGACCGTGCTGCACTCCAACGAGGTGCGGGCCGGGACTTTCGCCGGCCGGCGCGTGGTCGTCGTGGGCGGCGGCAAGTCCGCACTGGACCTGATCACCCGCGCCGCAGGTGAGGCGACCTCGGCCACCCTCGTGCAGCGCAAGGTGAACTGGATGGTCCCCGAGCGGTTTCTGCTCGGACTGGTCGGCTACAAGTGGATCCTGTTCACCCGGCTCGGTGAGGCGCTCCTGCCCCGCTACCACGATCCGGCCTGCATCCGCCCGATCGACCGCATCGACGAGCGGGTCAAGCGGGCTCTGTGGTGGCTCATCACCCGCGACATGCTGATTTCCACCGGGCTGTACCGGCTGCCGAGGCAGCTGCGGCCCGCTCACGCGCTCCCCTTCCACCTGGCCCACGCGGGAGTAATGCCACGCGGCTATGCGCGGGCCGTCCGCCGCGGCCTGATCGCCCCCAAGGTCAGTGCCGTCGAGGCGTATACCGACAAGGGGCTGCGACTGGCGACCGGCGAGGAAGTGGCGGCGGATGTCATCGTGTTCGCCACGGGGCACCACAAAGTCTTCCCGTTCCTGGATTCGAGAGTGCGAGTGCACGATTCCGCCGGGCGGCTGCGGCTCTACCGAGGCATCGTGCCACCCGGCGCCGACCGGCTGGGGTTCGTCGGTTTCCGGCAGGTCTTCAACAACATCATGGGCGTGGAACTCACCGCGCACTGGCTGACCCGTTATTTCCGGGCGACGCTGCGCACGACCCCGGGCGAGCAGGAGATGGGGGAGGCCATCGACGCTCGCCTGGCCTGGCAGGAGCAGGTGCTGCCAGGCTCCGGCGGCTACGACTTCGGCCCCTACGACATCCACTGCGCGGACGAACTCCTGCACGACATGGGGTTGCCCTCCCGCCGCGCCGGCAACCTGCTGGCCGAATACCTGCTTCCCGGCGGAGTCGCACACCGCTACGCAGGCCTGAGTCGATCGAGTTCGGCGAAATGAATGCAGAGCATGAGCGGCCCGCCCGCTCGGCGACACCGCACCGACCGACACCCAGTACGCACCTCGCGTGATTTGGCACATCACCTGGGACAAGAACGGCACCGCCGTCAAGCCCGTCGACCTCGTACCGTTCGACCAGCTCGTTCAGGTACGTCACAGGCGGTGGCAGCGGCGCTGCGCCGCACCTGCTGTGGGACCCCTTCAACAGGCAGGACCGCTCAGTTCTATCCGGCTAGCAGCCGGTCCAAGTCGGTCGTCGATGCCGCGGGCGGCACTCGTACCAATCGCACCGGAAAGGTGTGCCTCCAGGTCGAGACTGCGCAAGGGCTTCGGCAAGCACTACCGCGTCGGCCCGTCCCGCGACTGGGGTGAGGCAGACCGCCTTAACGTCGCCGACTTCCAGCGCGCCCCGAAGTGGACCGGTTCCGACGCCGACGGCTACCCCGGCCCGGAGACCTGGCGCCGTCTCTTTGCCTGATCCCTCTCACCAGCCCAAGGAGCGCATTCCCATGAACATCTACGCCTCGCTGCTGCGAACTGGCGTCCCGGCCGTGGCCGGATGGCTCGTTGCGGTGGTCCTGCGCCACGGTCTCGACCTCGACACCACCGGCTCAAACGCCTCCAGTGCCGCCCCGACGTCCTCAACGGCTTCATAGCCGCAACCGGCCTCGTCCTCGACACGCCAACGTCACCCTGCCAAGCCGAAGCCAGTGGGGGCGTCAGGGATTCGGGACGCGGTAGCGCAGGTGGGTCACGGACCCCGCGATGGGTTCCCTCTGCGGGATCAGCTCGGCCCGCTCCCCGGCGAACAGCGGCGTGCCCTGCCCCATCAGCAGGGGGACGAGGTGGATGCGCACCTCGTCGAGCAGGCCCGCTGTGAGCAGCTGTCGGGCGACGTCGGCACCCAGCACCAGGACGTCCTTGTCTCCCGCGGCTTCCTTGGCACGCCGGGCTGCGTCTGCAGCCCATCGAAGGCGAACGTTCCGCCGTTGTCGCCGAGGAGGTCCTCCCTGGTCCGGTGGGTGACCACGAAGCTGGGGACGCCAGGCCACGGCGTGCCGCCCCACGAGCCCAGGCCGAGGTCGAAGGTGTGGCCGTCCGATGACGGCGGCCCCCACCCTCGCGTCCACCTCCTGGCGGACGCCGACGTCGACCCCGCCGTCCGGCCCTTCCCGGCCATCCACTCGTGCAGCCGTTCGCCGCCGTCCCCATGGGCTCCTCCTCGCGGACGTTCGGTCCGGCCGTGAACCCGTCCAGGGACATCGACACATCCAGCACTACCTTGCTCAACGCGAGCCTCCTTCGCTCCACCGGCGCCGCCATTGCCCTCTAGGACAAGGTGTCGTCACCCCGGCTGCTTCCGAGCTGATGATGTCCTGGCGCACGCTCGCGGCGCCCGAGAAACATCACCGACCGGTACGTCTCCGGTGACGATGTCTACGACGAGTCACCCACCTGCTGTGGAACGTCGCCCGACCCGGCCCGACGGCTGGTGCGACGACTGCCGCGGGCCCCTCACCCAGGGCCAGGCCGAGACCACCGGGCAGTCGGCGACTGCGCCACCGACGAGGAGGGCACCGGCCGCTGATCGACATCTGCGGGCCGGCGCGCACCGCGTCCTGCGGACCGGGTGCGGGTGTCCGGCTCAGGTCACCGGTTCGGGTGCAGGACGACCTTGGTATAGCCCTCGACGCGCTTGTCGAACTTCTCGTACGCCGATGGCGCCTCGTCGAGCGACAGCTCGTGCGAGACAACGAAGCCGGGCCGTGCGCGCCCCTCGATGATCATGTCGCGCAGCTGCCGGTTGTAGCGCTTCACGTTGCACTGGCCGGTGCCCAGGCGCAGTCCCTTTTCGAAGAGCCTGCCGACGGCCACCAGCAGCATGCCCTGTTTGGCCTGCTCGTCCGGCCCGCCGGGGTCGGACGGAACGTACAGGCCCGGAATGCCGAGCGCTCCCGTCGGCCGCACCGTCTCGACGAGCGAGTTCAGGACGGTTGCTGGCTCCTCACGGTCCTCGCCGCGTGCCTGAGCCTGGTAGCCCACCGCGTCGATGCCCTTGTCGGTGCCTTCTCCCTCTGTCTGGTCCTTGATCTGCTCCACCGGATTGCCGTCGGCGAAGTTGACCGGGATCGCGCCGATCTCCTCGGCCTTCTGCAGCCGCTCGGCCACCCGGTCGACGACGAACACCTTCCTGGCGCCGCGCAGCAGGGCGGAGTAGGCGGCCATCAGGCCGACCGGCCCGCCGCCGTACACCGCGACGCTCTCGCCGGGACGGACGTCGGCCAGCTCGTTGCCGTGGTAGCCCGTCGGGAAGATGTCGGCGAGCAGGACGAAGTCGCTCTCGTTGGCATCGCCCTCCGGGAGCTTCAGACAGTTGAAGTCGGCGTACGGCACCCGTACGTACTCGGCCTGGCCTCCACTGAACGGCCCCATCGCGACGTAGCCGTACGCACCGCCCGCGAACCCGGGGTTCACGGTCACGCAGAAGCCCGTGAAGCCGGCCGTGCAGTTCTTGCAGAACCCGCAGGCGACGTTGAAGGGCATGACCACCCGGTCGCCCCGCTTGAGCGACGACACTCCGTCCCCGGTCTCCTCGATGATCCCGAGGTTCTCGTGGCCGAAGACGATGCCCGGCTCGGCCGCGGTGCGGCCCTCGTACATGTGCAGGTCGGAGCCGCAGATCGCGGTGGACGTCACTCGGACGATCACGTCGTTCGGGTGCTGGAGTCCAGGCTTCTCCACTTGCTCGACCGCGACTTCGAACGGTCCCTTGTAGACGACGGCCTTCATGCTTACGCACCTCCACACGGTAGTGCTGCTGTCGTGCCCTCGTGTTTTTGTGCCCTATCTCATGATCCATCCGTTGTGTGCCATCGGACAAGTTGACTACTGTCGTCACATATATATCTCTGTGGAAGTGAGAGAGCGCGAACAGTGATACGACGCCTCGGGACCCTGCTCGTCTCCGTGTCCGGACTGTCCGGCACCACCTATCCGCCCGGCACCACCGTGTCGATCAGCGGTCGGGGGTCGGCGGTCGACGGTTTTGTCAACGGGGACTGGCTTCCCCTTGCCTGGTGGGAGTTCTCCGAGGACGCCACACCCGAAGCCTGAGCGGCCGCTGCACCTCCCGGCCCCGGGCGCCAGGCGCCGACTCACCCGATTGGTACGTCGGCGGATGCCGCTCGCGCCCGCGCTCCCGACGATCGGAACATGCCGGCACCTACGAAGGCACGTCTCGTCGGTGAACCCTCGGCCGAGTTCGCCGGCACCATGATCCTCATTCTGTTCGGATGCGGTGTCGTCGCGCAGGTCGTCGCCGGCGGTGCGCTGACCGACGGTGGTCTGGGTGACCACGACAGCATCGCGTGGGCCTGGGGCCTCGGCGTCGTCCTCGGCGTCTACGTGGCGGCGCGGGTCAGCGGCGCCCACATCAACCCCGCGGTCACCCTCGCGCTCGCGGCCTTCAAGGGCTTCCCGTGGAGCAAGGTCCTGCCGTATGCGCTGGCCCAGACGGCGGGCGCCTTCGTCGCCGCCCTGCTGGTGCGCTGGAACTACAGCGAGGTGCTGGCGAGGGCCGACCCCGGGCACACCGACAAGACGGAGATCGTCTTCTCCACCCTGCCGGGCAACGGCGGGCTACCGATCAGCCAGCTGGGGGCCTTCCGCGACCAGATCATCGGCACGGCCCTGCTTGTGCTGCTGATCTTCGCGGTCACCGACCTGCTGAACACCCCGCCGGGCGCGAACATGGCCCCGTTCATCATCGGCCTGATCGTCGTCGCCATCGGCATGGCATGGGGAACCAACGCCGGCTACGCGATCAACCCCGCCCGTGACCTCGGGCCCCGGCTGGCGGCGTTCCTCACGGGCTACGGAGACGCCTGGCGTGATCAGTACGGCGACCTCTACTTCTGGGTGCCGATCGTCGGCCCCCTGATCGGCGGCCTGGTCGGTGCGCTGCTCTACCGCCTGTTGATCACCCCCTTCCTGCCAGCCGCCGAGGCCGAGCAGGAGCCCGGCCGGGTGCCCGCGCCGGACAAGTGAGAGGTACGACCATGCCCGAATTCGTTGGCGCGGTGGACCAAGGCACCACCAGCACCCGCTTCATGATCTTCGACCACGACGGCAACGAGGTCGCACGCCACCAGCTCGAACACGAGCAGATCTTCCCGCGCTCCGGCTGGGTCGAGCACGACCCCGTGGAGATCTGGGAACGTACGAACTCCACGATGCAGAACGCCGTCCGCCAGAGCGACCTGTCCGCCGCAGACCTGGCGGCCATCGGGATCACCAACCAGCGGGAGACCACGGTCATCTGGGACCCCAGCACCGGTCAGCCGTACTACAACGCGATCGTCTGGCAGGACACCCGCACCGACTCGATCGCCGCGGCGCTGGAGCGGGAGCACGGCGACCTCATCCGGCGCAGGACGGGGCTGCCGCCAGCGACGTACTTCTCCGGCGGAAAGATCAAGTGGATCCTGGAAAACGTCGACGGGGTCCGGGAGGCCGCCGAGAAGGGCCGGGCCGTCTTCGGGAACACGGACGCCTGGGTGCTGTGGAACCTCACCGGCGGCCCGAACGGCGGCATCCACGCCACCGACGTCACCAACGCCAGCCGCACCATGCTGATGAACCTGGAGACCCTCGACTGGGACGACGAGCTCCTCGACATCTTCGGCATCCCGCGCGCCATGCTCCCGGCCATCAACCCGTCCTCGCACCCGGAGGCGTTCGGGACCACCCGCACCACCCGTCCGCTGCGCACCGCCGTACCCATCACGGGCGTCCTCGGGGACCAGCAGGCGGCCACGGTCGGCCAGGTCTGCTTCCGCCCGGGCGAGGCGAAGAACACCTACGGCACCGGCAACTTCCTGGTCCTCAACACGGGCACGGAGATCGTCCGGTCCAGCAAGGGCCTGCTGACCACGCTGGCGTACCAGTTCGGGGACGCCCCGGCGGTGTACGCGCTGGAGGGGTCCATGGCGGTCACCGGGTCCGCCGTGCAGTGGCTCCGCGACCAGATGCGGATCATCTCCTCCTCCTCCGAGGTCGAGACACTGGCCCGGCAGGTGGAGGACAGCGGCGGCATCTACTTCGTACCGGCCTTCTCCGGCCTGTTCGCGCCGTATTGGCGTTCCGACGCCCGGGGCGCGATCGTCGGTCTCGCCAGATTCCACACCAACGCACACCTCGCCCGGGCGACCCTGGAGGCCATCTGCTACCAGAGCCGCGACGTGGCAGATGCGATGGAGCAGGACTCCGGGGTGGCACTCGACGTGCTGCGGGTCGACGGCGGCGTCACCGCCAACGACCTGTGCATGCAGATCCAGGCCGACATCCTCGGCGTACCGGTCAGCCGCCCGGTCGTCGCCGAGACCACCGCGCTCGGCGCCGCCTACGCGGCGGGGCTCGCAACCGGCTTCTGGGAGAGCACCGACGAGCTCCGCCTGCACTGGCACGAGTCGAAGCGGTGGGAGCCGCAATGGAGTGACGAGCAGCGGGAGAAGGGCTACGCGGGATGGAAGAAGGCGGTGGAACGCAGTCTCGACTGGGTGGAGGTCGAATAGCAGGGCGGCGGGCTCTTGCGTGTTCCGCTACTTCAATGGGTAGGAGGCCGTACCGGTTCGTTGTATGAGTCTTGGGAGAGAACAAGCATGGCCAGTTTGATGAATCGGATCAGGGCGTTCGGGCGCAGCCCGGAGGGACGCCGGCTGGTGGCTCAGGGCAAGCGGATGGCGTCCGACCCGAGGACGAGGAGTGAGGCCAAGCGGCTGTTCGGCAGGCTGCGCAAACGGCCGCCGAACTGAACCAGGGCGCCGCGTAGTACGCGTGCGTGATCGATGACGACGAGGAGCGGCGACTGCTGCGGATCATCCGCAGGGGCACCGTTTCGGTGGTGACCTGGCCTCCACCATGGACGCCGAACTGGACACCTGGGCCGACCGCGAGGAGGACCGCGCCGCACGACAGGGGTGGCCCCTCCTCGGAACGCATGAGGCCGCCTCCACCCACCGGGAGCACATGCGGGCCCAGGTGATGGTATTGCCGTCGCGTCGCGGCTCGAAGCCAGGGAACAGCCGGCGAGTACCGTCCTCGGACGGAGGCCCTCGTGGCCGTGCCCGTGACCGGTTTGACCACGAGGGCCAGTCCAGCGCGCCGAGGCTCGCCGGCGTCAGAGGCGTCTGGCCACGGATCGGATAGCGCGAGGAGAAGTACGTCCTCGTACGGCGCCTTGGCGGCCGTGTAGGCGGTGGTATGCAGTTTTGACTGCGCCGTACGGCGCAGTGTGGCTGTTCAGGTCTTCAAACCATGATCGGCCACATTGCTGGGGGTCAAGGGGTCGCAGGTTCAAATCCTGTCGTCCCGACGGTGTGAAGGGTCTTCGCAGGCGGGAGCCTGTGAGGGCCCTTCTTGCATGTGGGTCGTTTCCGGCTTCGGGGTTGAGCACGCCGCTCATCGGCGCCTTTACTCGGAGGCCGGCGAGGATGCCGCTCTGGACCTGGACAAGATCACTGCGGGGCTGTCGACGACCTGGTCCGGGTTCCTGCGGGACTGGGACCGCGCGCTGCGATCGGGGAACTATCCGGAGACCACCCGGTACAACTATCTGCTGGCGGCCGCCCAGTTGGGCCGCTACCTGGGGGAGTATGCGCCGGATCCGGACGCCGACGCGGCGGCCGAGGATCCGGTCGAGGTCACGCGGGCGCACGTGGAGGCGTTCCAGGCGTGGATCATCGAGACGCGGTCGGCATCGACCGCGCTCAACAAGCACAAGGGGCTGCAGCGGTTCTTCAAGTGGCTGATGCTGGACGAGGGCGAGATCGACCGGTCGCCGATGGAGCGGGTGCGGCAGCCGAAGATGCCGCAGAGGCTGGTCCCGGTCATCCGGGACGAGGAGACCACGAAGGTCCTCGGCACCTGCAGGGGCAGGGATTTTGTCCAGCTGCGGGACGAGGTGATCATCCGGCTGTACTGCAACACGGGCTCGCGCCTGTCCGAGGTCGGCAACCTGATGCTCGACGACATCGATCTGACCACGGAATCGGTGCACTTCCACAGCTTCACCCGCGCCTTCCACCCCCACGTGGCGGGCGCCACGAGCCGCGTACTCGCCGATGCCGGAATCCCCAACGCGGCGCAGGACGGGCTGTGCTGCGGACTGACCTGGGTCAGCACCGGCGAACTGTCCGTGGCGCGCCGCGTCATGGCCCGTACGGTGGCGCGCCTCGGCGACGGCGACGGCCGGCCCATCATCGTGGCCGAGCCCAGCTGTACGGCCGCGTTGAAGCGGGACGTGCCCGAACTGCTCGGCACCGAGGCCGCCCGGCGCGTCGCGGCCCGCGTCCACACCCTCACCGGCGCCCTGACCGACCTCGCCGCTCCCGACTGGACGCCCCCCGACCTGCCGGACAACGTCGTCCTTCAGACCCACTGCCACGAATACGCCACCTTCACCGGCCGCCGCCCGCGCGACCTGCTGCGCAAACTCGGCGTACGCAAGGTCGACGAGGACGAGGTCGTACGCCGCGCCAACGACACCCCCTGGGGACTCGTCGGCTACGTCTTCACCGAGGGCCTGGACCGCGCCCTGCGCGTCAGCGAACGCCTGGAGGTGGGCATGGTCGGCCTCAACACCGGCCTCGTGTCCAACCCGGCCGCACCCTTTGGCGGCATCAAGCAGTCGGGGCTCGGCCGGGAGGGCGGCCGGGTCGGAATCGACGAGTTCCTGGAGTACCAGTACCTGGCGATGCCGGTGCGCTGCACGCCCCTCGGTGGCTTGGACTGGCCGAAGTCCGGTGCGGTACCGCGCCCCGTTAGGGGCGCGGGGGAACTGCGCGACCAGCCACAACGGACCCGCAGTTCCCCACGCAGCCTCAGGCCCCACACGCTGCGCAGTCGGCGCAGCGCCCGGCGCCGAGCCGCCCGGGGCGAGGGCGCCGTCACCCGAGGCGCCGCGCCGTGATCTCCGCCGCGGCGCCGGCAACCAGCCGGCCCAGCTCCGGCAGCCGTTCCGGGTCGTACCGGGAGTCGGGCATCGAAACGACCACGGAGGCCAGCGGGCTGCCGTCGTCGTCCAGGACGGGCGCGGCGATGGCGCACACGCCGGGCAGGTACTGGTTGCGGTTCACGGCGTAGCCATCGGTGCGGACACGCCGTAGATCGGCACGCAGTTGCGCGGGGTCGGTGGGGGTGGAGTCGCTGTAGCTCTCCAGCCCGCGAGTGACGATCTCGTCGATGTCGGCCTTCGGCAGATACGCGAGGACGGCGTGCCCCGTGGCGGTGGCGTGCAGCGGCGAGGTGTCGCCGATGGCGTGGTAGGTCCGCACGACGTGGTCGCAGTCCACGCGGTCGACGACCACCATGCACTGGGGCGCGTCCGGTACGCAGAGGTGGATGGTCTCGTTGACCGTGTCGCGGAGGCGGAGCATGGGTTCGCGGGCGGCGGCGAAGAGGCTGGACCCCTGGAGAGCTGCGGGGCGTACGGCCAGGACGCGGGCGCCGATTTCCCAGGTGGTGGTGTCCTTGCGGTTCGCCCGCAGCCACCCGGCCTCGTTCAACGTGACCAACGTGCGCTGCACGGTCGACTTGGGCAGCCCGAAGAGCTTGGTCAGTTCGCCCACGGTCACCGGCTGGTGCTGGGCGACTGCTTCCAGGATGCGCAGCGACCTGGTCACGCTCTTCATTTCCATCCGGGTTCCCCCTGTTGGGCTGCGAAATATCCGGCAGACACCCTCTTGACTCCCCTGTGGGCGCCTGACATTCTCGTGCCGGATTCTAGCATGGCATTCCACAATGTGGCACGAGGATCCTGTAACGTCAGCCGCCCTCGCCTCGACGGCCGTTCCTCGTCACCATGTGCTTCAAGACAATGGAGGTGCCCTCATGGGCAGCACTGATCCCGCCGGGGACGACTTCTGGGAACGCGTACGTGCGGCCTACCCGGAGCAGCGGCCGTTGCTGAACCTGAACAACGCGGCGGTGAGCCCGCCGCCGCTCGTCGCCGAGCAGGCGACGATCGACGCGTACCGTTTGGTCAGCCAGAACCCCGACGTCACCATGTGGCAGAAGCTCGACCCCGCGCTCCCGGAGGTCAAGGCGCAGCTCGCGGAGCTGATCGACTGCGAGCCCGACGAGATCGCGCTCAACCGCAACTCCACCGAGGGGCTCTGTACGGCGATCTTCGGGATCCCGCTGTCGGCGGGTGACCAGGTCGTGGTGTCGGCGTGGGACTACCCGAGCGTGCTTGCGGCCTGGCGACAGCGGCAGGAACGCGAGGGGATCGAGGTCGTGACGGCTGACTTCGACCTGATGGACAGCGACGAGGGCATCGTGGCGGCGTACACCGCGGCCCTCACACCGCGTACGCGGGTGCTGCAGCTGACCCACATGTACCACTGGACGGGGCGGGTCGTGCCGGCTGCGCGGCTGTGCCGTCTGGCGAGGGAGAACGGCACCCTCACCGTCGTAGACGGCGCTCAGATCTTCGCGCAGCAGCCGGTCAGCTTCCGCGAACTCGGCTGCGACTACTACGTCACCAGCCTCCACAAGTGGATGGGCGCACCGGTGGGCAACGGCATGCTCGTGGTCCGGCAAGACCGGATCGACGGCACCTTCCCCCTGCTGGCGCCCTTCGATCCGCCGCCACTGCGCGTCGACAAGTTCGACCACTGGAATCTCGGCACGTACAACTCGGCCCTCCAGGCGGGCATCGCCCCGGCCGCACGGCTGCACCGGGAGATCGGCGTCGAGAAGATTCACGCGCGACTGCGGGAGCTGACCCGTCACTGGGTGGATCTCGCCCGGGACATCCCCGGCTTCCGGCTGCACACCCCGCTGGACACCGAGAACCTGGGCGCCGTCACCCTGTTCTCGATCGACCACCTGGACAACAGGGCCGTGGAGCGGGAGTTGAGGGAGACCTACCGGGTCCACACGAAGTACCGCGAGGTACGGCACCTGAGCGGGCTTCGCGTGTCACCGGGCATCTACATGCGCAAGGACGAGCTCGACCGCTTCGTCTCGGCGCTCCGCGAGCTGGTCGAGAAGCAGTACTCGGAGCGCGGGCTCCTCTGACCTTCATCCCGGCTGACGGCCCGAAACCCGACGGGCCGCCCCCGTCCCCTGCTCAGGCGCCCAGTCGGCGCGTGGAGATCTCCGCCGCCGTGTCGGCGACGGTGCGGCCCCACTCGGGCAGCCGGTCCGGGTCGTACCGGGAGTCGGGCATCGAAACGGCCACCGACGCGAGCGGGATGCCGTCTTCGTCCAGGATGGCCGCGGCCACCGCACACACGCCCGACCGGTACTGATTGATGTTCACCGAGTAGCCGTCCTCCCGTACGCGGTCCAACTCGGCCCGCAGCTGCGCGGGGCCGGTGGGGGTGGAGTCGCTGAACCGTTCCAGTCCGCGCTCGACGAGCTCGTCGACGTCCGCCTTCGGCAGGTGCGCGAGAATCGCCCGGCCTGTGGCGGTGGCGTGCAGCGGCGAGGTGTCGCCGATGTTGTGGAAGGTCCGTACCGCCTGGTCGGAGTCCACCCGGTCGACCACCACCATGCACTGCAACGCGTCCGGTACGGACAGATGGATGGTCTCGTTGACCGTGTCGCGGAGGCGGAGCATGGGTTCGCGGGCGGCGGCGAAGAGGCTGGACCCCTGGAGGGCTGCGGGGCGTACAGCCAGGACGCGGGCGCCGATTTCCCAGCGGGTGGTGTCTTTGCGGTTGGCGCGCAGCCAGCCGGCTTCGGCCAGGGTGACCAGGGTGCGTTGCACGGTCGACTTGGGCAGTCCGAAGATCTTCGTCAGTTCCCCCACGGTGACGGGCTGGTGCTGGGCTACCGATTCGAGGATGCGCAGCGACCTGGTCACGCTCTTCATTTCCATCCGGTTTCCCCCTGTTAATCCTCGAAATATCTGGCCGACATCCTCTTGACTCCCTCAGGAGTGGCTGTCATTCTCGTGCCAGATTCTAGCACGGCATTCCACAATGTGGCATGGACATCCAAGAGGATGGTCCGGATCCCACCCCGGTCGGCCGCAAGGTCTTGAGCCCCGCCGACCCCACACCACGTGAATCGCACCAGCCTCTTGTGTCGGGGCCCAGCATGCGTACCCGGCGATCGAAAGGAAACCCCTGTGTCTGTCAGGAAGCGTGTCGCCGTCGTCGGCGTCGGAACGATGGGCAGCCAGGCCGCGTGGCGGCTGGCGGCCCGCGGAGCCGAGGTCGTCGGTTACGACCGGTTCGCTCCGGGCCACGACCGCAGCGCCGCCGGCGGGGAGACCCGGATCTTCCGCAGCGCGCACTTCGAGGACTCCCGGTATGTCCCGCTGCTCCAGCACGCGGACGTCCTGTGGGAGCGGCTGCAGCAGGAGACGGGCCGCGAGCTGCGCCGCCTGACCGGGTGCCTGCTGATGGGGCCGACCGACCACCATCAGATGGCGACCGTCCTGCAGTCCATCGCCGAGCACGGCCTCGACCACGAGGTGCTGGATGCCGAGTCTCTGGCGAAACGTTTCTCCCAATACCGTATCGAGGACGGCGACGCGGCCGTGCTCGACCGGCGGGCGGGCTTCATCCGGCCCGAGCTGACGATCCAGACCGCCGCCCGCCGCGCGGAGGAACTGGGCGCCCGCATCCACCGCTACACCACCGTCCGCGAGATCGTGCCGGCCGGCAGCGGTGTGGAGGTCCGCACCGATGCCGGGAGCGAGCGGTTCGACGCGGCGGTGGTCAGCCCCGGCCCGTGGGTGAACGACCTGCTGCCCGGCCTGCCGTGGGAGGTGGACATCCGCCGGCTCGTCAGCGCCTGGTACGTGCCCACCGGCGATGCCTGGTTCGGCGAGGAGCGCCCCGCGTTCATCCGTACGGCCCCCACCCACTGCTACGGCCTGCCCTCCCCGGACGGCGTCTCCGTCAAGCTCGGCCTCTCCCGCGCCCTGCACCGCCCGGCCGGCGACCCCAACCAGCTGGACCGGAACGTGCAGCCGGAGGAGCTGGAGATCTTCACCGACCTCATCGGCCGCTACATGCCGGACCTGAACCCCGACCCGGTCCGCCTCTCCGTCTACATGGAGGGTTACACCGAGAGCAGCCGCCCGCTCGTCGGCCCCCTCCCGGGCAACGACAACGTCGTACTGCTGGCCGGCTTCTCCGGCCACGGCTTCAAGCTCTCGCCCGCCTTCGGTGACATCGCGGCGGACCTGGCGCTGGACGGCACCTCGCCCCAGCCCATCGACTTCATCTCCACCCTGAACCGCGCGGAGGCGTGACGACCATGACCGACAAGCTCCACATCGGCCCCCTGAGCGCCGAGCCCGGCTCCAAGACCCGCGGCACCGTCCCCGCCGACCTCGGCACCCTCACCGTGGACATCCCGCTGACCCTGGTCAACGGCGCCCACCCCGGCCCACGCGTCGTCATCACCGCCGGTGTGCACGGCGGCGAGTTCACGCCCATCGACGCCGCCGCACGGCTCACGACGTTGCTGGAACCCGGCGAGGTGCACGGGCAGGTGATCATCTGCCCGGTCGCCAACCCCCCTGCGGTCTACCAGGGCCGACTCAACGTGTCCCCGGTCGACGGCGTGAACATCAACCGCGTCTTCCCCGGCGACCCCGACGGCAGCCCCACCGAGCGGCTGGCCGCCTGGCTCTTCGCCCACCTGGTCGACGGCGCCGACGTCTACATCGACCTGCACTGCGGCGGCATCGACCAGGTCCTGCGCGACTTCGTCGGGTACCGCCTCACCGGTGACCCGGACCTCGACAACAGGACGGCCGGCCTGGCCGGGTCCTTCGGCACCGAGGACGTCATCCTCGGGCTGACGGCCGAGGGCGGCAACAGCCACGCGGCCGCGGCCCGCCGGGGCATCGCGGCGGTCCTCGTCGAGGCCGGCGGACTCGGCCAGCGCGACGCGGCCACGGCCCGCCGCCGCGTCGACGGCCTGTACCGGGCGCTGCGCCACCTGGGCGTGCTGGACCCGGACGACTCCACCCCGGCGCCCATCCGCGAGTGGGTTTGGGCCGCCGGGGTCACGGCAGAGGCCACCGGCCTGTGGTACCCGGAGTTCTCCGCCGGTGACGACGTGGCGGAGGGCGAGGTCATCGGCCGCATCATCGACCCGGCCGACAGCCAGGAGTACAAGATCCATGCCCCGGCCGGCGGGCGGATCTTCTACGGCATGCACGGCCTCACCGTCGCCCCCGGCGACGAACTGGCCGCCATCGCCACCCCATGGGACCCCGACCCGACCAAGCGACCCGCCACCCTCCGGACCCCCGGCGCGGGCGTCGCACCCGACCAGGCGAATCCCCGCCCGTAGACCCCCACCCCCTTCTCACGCCCAGTAGCACCACCAGGAGGCACACGATGAGAGACGCCCGGATGGACCGCAGGCACTTCCTGCGCGGAGTCGGCGGAGTCACGGCGGGTCTCGCCGCCGCGACCGCCCTCAGCGCCTGCGGCACCGGCAGCAGCCGGACCGCCGCCGCCAGCGGCGCCAAGAGCTCCAAGACGCTGGTCGTCCGCGACAGCGGTGGCACCTATGGCGAGGCCAACCAGAAGGCGGTCTACGACGCCTTCACCAAGAAGACCGGCATCACCGTCAAGGTGGTCAACTTTCCGGGCACCCAGATGCTCGCCCAGATGAAGCAGGGCAGGCCGCAGTTCGACGTCATCGACGGCTCGATGAGCGATTACGTCGAGTGGCAGCCGGAGGACGTCCTGGAGGCACTGGACTACGACCGGTTGAAGCACGCCAAGAACGCCGGCATCGCCGAGTCCCTGCTCACACCTACCGCGGTCGGCAAGAACTACTGGGCCAGCGTCATGGCGTACCGCACCGACGCCTTCGACGGAAAGAAGCCCGAGTCTTGGGCGGATTTCTGGGACACCAAGGCGTTCTCGGGAAACCGCGCCCTGCAAGCCCTCGACGCCGACCTGCCGGAGCTGGAGTTCGCTCTCCTCGCCGACGGCGTACCGCTGGACAAGCTGTACCCCCTCGACGTCGACCGCGCCTTCAAGGCCCTCGACGAGATCAAGGGATCCATCCGGAAGTACTGGGACACCGGCGCGCTGCCCGGCGTACTCCTCGGCCGCAAGGAGGTCGTCGCCACCAGTGTCTGGCACGGCCGCCTCGATGACCTGATCAAGGGTGGCTCGCCGATGGCGTACCAGTGGAACGGCGCGCGTCGGCAGAGCAACGGCTTCGCCATCCCCAAGGGCTCCGCGAACCTCGACGCCGCCTACCAGCTCGTCGACTTCGCCATGCGGCCCGAGGTGCAGGCCGCGTACGCCGAGACCTACCCCATGGCTCCGGTCGTGCCCGCCGCCTACAAGAAGCTCTCGGAGGCCACGGCCGCGAACCTGGCCAGCTCTCCCGAGCACCTGGAGTCCGGTTTCGACCTGGACGTCGCGTGGTGGATCGAGAACCAGGACGCCGTGTCCAAGCGCTGGCAGGAGTGGACGCATGCCTGAGACGGACGTCATGACCGAGCTTCCCCTCGCCTCCCCGGCGAGCCTGACCGGTTCCGGAAAACCCCTGTCGGTGAGCCGGCTTCGCAAGACGTACAGCGGCGTCACCGCCGTCGACGAGGTCTCCATGGAGATCGCGGCGGGGGAGTTCGTCACCTTCCTGGGGTCCTCCGGCTCCGGCAAGACCACCACCCTGATGATGATCGCCGGGTTCACCGAGCCCGACTCCGGCAGCATCGTCGTCGGCGGCAAGGACGTGACCCGCCTCGCCCCGCAGAAGCGCGGCCTCGGCTTCGTCTTCCAGCAGTACCTGCTCTTCCCGCACATGACGGTCTGGGAGAACGTCGCCTTCCCGCTGCAACTGCGCGGTGTGCCGAAGACGGAGCTGCGCCGCCGGGTCGGCGAGACCCTGGAGATGGCCGGGCTGTCCGGCATGGCCCGGCGCCGCCCGCGCGAGCTGTCCGGCGGTCAGCAGCAGCGGGTCGCGCTGTGCCGGGCCCTGGTCTACCGGCCACCGGTGATCCTGATGGACGAACCGCTCGGCGCCCTGGACAAGAAGCTGCGCGACCAGCTCCAGACCGAGATCAAGCGCATCCAGCAGGAACTCGGCCTGACCGTCATCTATGTGACGCACGATCAGGAAGAGGCCCTTGTCCTCTCCGACCGGATCGCGGTGATGCGGGACGGGCTGATCGACCAGTTCGACACCCCGCAGGAGCTCTTCGAGCGCCCCTGCACCCCGTTCGTCGCCGACTTTCTCGGCGCCGCCAACTTCCTCCCGGGCCGTCTGGAGGAGCAGACGGCGGACCACACCCTCGTACGACTCGACAGTGGCGGCCTGCTCACAGCCCGCGCGCAGTCAGTTCCGGACGGTGCACGGGTCCGTGCGGCGGTCCAGCCCGGCCGGCTCGCCCTGTGTACGCCCAGCGACGGGTTCTGCAGCGGGACCGTCGAGACGGTCACCTACGTCGGCACGCTCGTACGCGTCACGGTCCGCGCTGAAGGCGGCGCGGACACCGACCTCGTACGACTCGAGCTGCCCGCCGGACGCGCCCCCGCACTCGGCGAGAGCGTCGGCCTGACCGCCGATCCCGCCAACGTCAGCGTCTTCGCCGACGCGGAACACGGGGGGTGAGAACCGTGGCCGTGCTGGCTCCGGCACCGAGCCCCACCGCTCCCGTGCCCCAGAAGAAGCGACCGAAGCGCGTTTCGCTGTCCGACCGGCGCACCCGCTTCGGACTGCTCAACGCCACACCCGTCGTCGTCTACCTCCTGATCCTCTTCGTCTATCCGATCTTCAGCACCCTGATGCTGAGCCTCGAGGGCGAGGACGGCGGCTTCACCCTCCACTGGTACGCCGACGCCTTCCGCGGCGCCAACCTGGAGATCCTGCTCACCACCCTGCGCATCTCCCTCGAGACCTCCGCGCTCGCCCTGGTCATCGGCTTCGCGCTGGCCTCCGCGATCTCCCGGCTCAAGCCCCTGTGGGCGGGCCTGGTGATGCTGGTCGTGGTCGTGCCGCACTTCATCAGCGCCCTTGTGCGCACCTACGGCTGGATCATCCTGCTCGGTGACAACGGCGTGGTGAACAACGCCCTGACGGACCTTCACTTCCCGGGCGCCCCCTTCCAGATGCTCTACAACGAGATCGGGGTCGTCATCGGCACCACCGCCGTGATGCTGCCGTACACCGTGCTGCTGCTGTACGCGGTGATGCGCGGCATCGACCGGCGGCTGCTCGCCGCCGCGGCCAGCATGGGCGCCGGACGGATCACGATCTTCCGAAGGGTCTACCTCCCCCTGGTGGCCCCCGGCCTGGTCAACGCCGGAATCCTGTGCTTCATCCTCTGCCTCGGCTACTACCTCACCCCCGCCCTCATGGGCGGCGAGAAGCAGACCATGGTCGCCTCGCTCATCGACGAGCAGGTCATGAAGCAGAACCAGTGGAACAGCGCCGCGGCGCTCGGCATCATCCTGCTGCTGCTCACCTTCGCCGGACTGCTGCTCCTGCGGCTGGCCAAGGCCGTCAGCGAAAAGGCGCGGAATCGGGGTACGTCATGATCGGGCTGCGCTCCACTCTCACCGGACGGATCACGCTGACCGTCCTCTCCACCCTGATCCTGCTGTTCCTCGCCCTGCCGATCGTCGTCATCGTCGTCACCTCCTTCGGCGCCGACGCCTTCGGCTCCTTCCCGCCCGACGCCTGGACGCTCGGCTGGTACGAGCAGCTCTTCGCCGACGGCAGCAAGTGGCCGGCCGCGCTCTCCGTGAGCGCCCTGGTCGCCTCCATGACCACCGTCTTCTCCCTCATCCTGGGCATGACGGCCGCCACGGCGCTCGTCCGCAGCAACCTGCCGCTGCGCACGGCGGTCTACGGACTGGTCCTCGCCCCGCTGGTGATCCCCCAAGTCGTCATCGCGCTGGGCCTGTTCCTGCTCTTCGAACCGGCCGCGATGCTCGGCAGCCCGATCGCCATCGCGCTGGGCCACACCGTGCTCGCCTCACCGGTCGCCGTGATGATCCTCATGGCCACGCTGAAAGGCATCGACGAACGCCTGGAGGACGCGGCGGCCAGCATGGGCGCGAGCCGGCTGACCGTCGCCCGGCGCATCACCTTCCCGCTGGCCATGCCCGGGGTGGTCGCCGCCGCGATCTTCTCCTTCATCACCAGCTTCGACGAGTTCTTCATCTCCCAGTTCCTGTCCTCCGTGGACACCGTGACCCTGCCGGTCGAGGTGTTCAACGTCCTCCAGTACAACGTCGACCCGTCGGTGACCGCCGTCAGCGCGATCCTCATCGCGGTCGCCGTCGTGGCCCTCGCACTGGTCGGTGTGGTCCGCCGGCTCAGCGGCTCCGGCAAGCAGGGCGGCCTGCTGCCCACGGATCCCGCGGTGGGCCTGTCCGCCGGAAGTGAGACCGCATCATGACCACCAGCACCCGCACCCCCGCAGGGGAACTGTCCGCCACCGCGGCCAGACACCTCCTGCTCAACATGACCCCCAACGGCTCGCTGGGCCAGGACGGCGAGAACCTCTTCGTCGTACGGCGTGGCGAGGGCCCCTACGTCGACGACGCGGACGGCAACCGCTACATCGACGGCCTCTCCGGCCTGTACTGCTGCCAGCTCGGCTACTCCTACGCCCCCGAGTTCGCCGAGGCGGCGGGCAATCAGCTGCGCGACCTGTGCTTCAGCCCGCTGTGGTCCACCTCCGCGCACCCCGCGGCCATCGAACTCGCCGAACGGCTGTCCCGTATCGCCCCCGTCGACATCGAGCACACCTTCTTCTCCGGCGGTGGCGCCGAAGCCGTCGAGACCGCCTGGAAGATCGCCCGCCGCTACCACGCGCTGCGCGGCGAGGCGGGCCGAACCAAGGCGATCTCCCGCCGCGGCGCCTACCACGGACTGACCATCGGCGCCCTGTCGTTCACCGACGACCCCGGGCTGCGTGAGCCGTACGGCCCCGGGGCGATCGAGACCCGGTTCGTGTCCAACACCAACCGCTTCGGTCTCGCCCCCGAGTACATCGACGATGAGACGTTCACCGCCCGGCTGCTCGCCGAGCTGGAGGCCGCGATCCTGGCCGAGGGCCCGGAGACGATCGCCATGCTCATCGCCGAGCCGGTGCAGAACCGCGGCGGCTGCATCACCCCGCCCCAGGGCTACTGGCCCGGCCTGCGCGCCCTGGCCGACCGGTACGGCTTCCTGCTCGTCGCCGACGAGGTCATCACCGCCTTCGGCAGGCTGGGGGAGTGGTTCGGCGGCGACTGCTACGGCGCCCGCCCGGACATCGTCACCGTCGCCAAGGGCATCACCGCCGGCTACGCCCCCATGGGAGCAACTCTGGTCAGCAATAGCGTAGTTGACGTCATCAACCGGCCCGGCGTGGTCCTCAACCACGGCTACACCTTCGCCGGGCACCCGCTGAGCGCGGCCATCGCCCTGCGCAGCCTGGAGATCATGGAGCGCGACCGGATCCTGGAGAACGTGCGGGATCAGCAGGGCCATCTCGCCGACCGCATGGCGTCCCTGGGCGCGCTGCCGATCGTCGGTGACGTACGCGGCGCCGGGTTCTTCTACGCCTGCGAACTCGTCGGCGACCTCGACGGCGGCGGCTTCAGCGACACCGCCCGTGCCGACCTGATCGTCGACCTGATCCCGCGCAGGCTGCGCGAGGCCGGACTCCTGGCCCGCGTCTACAACCGTTCCGCCCCGCTGGTGCAGATCGCGCCCCCGCTGATCAGCGACCGCCAACTCCTCGACCGTATCGCCGACATCCTCGCGGACACCCTCGACGAGGCGTCCGCCCGTCTGTAACCCCTGCTTTGAAAGGAACGACATGTACTCCATCGGTCAGCTGACCGTCGCCCCCGGCGAGCGCGCCCAGGGCCTCATCCCGGTCGGCACCAGCAGCTACGGCGTGGAGCTCGGCATTCCGCTCGTCGTCGTCAACGGTGCCCAGGACGGCCCTGTGCTCTGCGTGGACGCGGGCGTGCACGGCGACGAGTACGACGGCCAGGAGGCCGTCCGCCGCGTCCTCGCCGAGATCGACCCGGCCACCCTGCGCGGCACCTTCGTCGGTATCCCCTGCATGAACACCCCGGCCTTCGAGGCGGCGGCCCGCACGAGCGGCCTGGACTACCTGAACCTCAACCGGATCTTCCCGGGCGACGCGGACGGCTCGTACTCCCTGCGCCTGGCCGCCACCTTCGTCGAGCAGGTCGTCCCCGCCATCGACGCCCTGGTCGACCTGCACACCGGCGGCACCTTCGGTGAGATCGCCCCGCTGGTGATCCTCCAGGGGGGCTACGAGGAACTGGCGACGGACCTGGCCCTGGCTGCCGGGCACGAGCTGGTCTGGAAGGGCGGCAAGTGGGGCGGCACGGTCCGCCACCCCACCCTCGCGGCGGGCAAGCCCGCCGTCACGATCGAGGTCGGCGGCGGCACCTACCGCGAGCAGAACGTCGCCCTTCACATGCACTCGATCCGCAACATCATGCGGCAACTCGGCATGATCGACGGCGCGGCGGAGCTGCGGGACACCTACACGACCGTCTCCGGCACCTTCGCCCGCTCCGACGCCGGCGGCTTCTTCGTCGGTCACGCCGAGCCGGGGGAGACCTGCAAGGAAGGCGACCTGATCGCCACCATCGTCGACCACTACGGCAACACGCTGGAGGAGGTCAGCGCCCCGCAGGACGGCATCGTGCTCTGGGTGCGCCGGATCCGTACGGTCCGTCCGGGCGACGAGGTCGTCATCTTCGGTGAGGTGCAGGGGGAGATCCAGCCATGACCGGCGAACTGCCCCTGACGCAGCTGCTGATCGACGGCAAGGAGGTCCCCGCCGCCGACGGCCGCAGTTTCACGGCCCTGGACCCGTCGAACGGCACGGCCATCGCCCACGTGACGCTGGCCGGCAAGGCGGACGTGGACCAGGCGGTGGCCGCGGCCAGGGCGGCCTTCACGGCGCCCGAGTGGGCGCGGATGCGTGCCGCCGACCGGGGGCGGGTGCTCTACCGCATCGCGGAGGCGATCCGCTACCAGGGCGAGCGGTTGGCCCGCCTGGAGAGCCAGGACGTGGGCAAGCCGCTGCGCCAGGCGAAGGCAGATGTCGAGGCCGCCGCCCGCTACTTCGAGTTCTACGCGGGCGTCGCCGACAAGCTCGGCGGCACGACGATCCCCCTCGGCCCCGGCCTGATCGACTACACCGTCCGCGAGCCGATCGGCGTCTCCGGCCAGATCATCCCGTTCAACTACCCGCTGCAGAACACCGCCCGGGGTTCCGCCCCGGCGCTGGCCGCGGGCTGCACGGTGGTGCTCAAGCCCTCCCCGGAGGCGCCGCTCACCCCGCTGGAGATCGGCCGCATCGCCCTGGAGTGCGGGCTGCCGCCGGGCGTGCTGAACGTCGTTCCCGGCGACGGGGAGACCGGCGCGGCCCTGGCCGGCCACCCGGACATCGACCAGGTCACCTTCACGGGCTCGGTGCCGACCGGCATCAAGGTCGCCCAGGCGGCCGCCGCCAACGTGGTGCCTTCGGTCACGGAGCTGGGCGGCAAGTCGCCGGTCGTCGTCTTCGCCGACGCCGACTTCGACCTGGCGCTCGGCGCCATCGCGGCCTCGGCCTTCGGCAACGCCGGCCAGACCTGCTCGGCCGGTACCCGGCTGCTGCTCCAGCGCGGTGCCGAGGAATTCCTGGACAAGCTCGTCGAGCACGCGGCCTCCTTGCGCCTGGGTCCTGGCCTCACGGACCCGGACGTCGGCCCGCTGGTCGCCGCCCGGCAGCGCGACCGGGTCCTGGGCTACCTGGACCTGGCCCGGCAGGAGGGCGCCACGGCCCGGGCGGGCGGCGGTGCCCCCTCCGCCCCGGCGCTCGCCGGCGGCTACTACATCGAGCCCACGGTCCTGACCGGCCTGACCAACCAGGCTCGTTGCGCCCGTGAGGAGATCTTCGGCCCCGTCATCACGGTCATCGAGTTCGACGACGTGGACGAGGCCTTGGAGATCGCCAACGACAGCCCCTACGGCCTCTCCTCCTACGTCTGGACCCGCGACATCGACAAGGCCATGCGCCTGGCGGAAGGCATACGGGCCGGACAGGTCAACATCAACGCCACCGGCGTCGGCACCGGCATCGAGCTGCCCTTCGGCGGCTACAAGCACAGCGGCTGGGGCCGGGAGAAGGGCCTGGAGGCGCTCGCCAGCTATACGCAGACCAAGAACGTCTGCATCGGATTCGGAGCCCGGTCATGAGGTATCGCAGACTCGGCGCACGCGGACCGTCGGTCTCGGTGGTCGGCGTCGGCGGCAACAACTTCGGCTCCCGCCTCGACGAGGACGGAACCAAGGCCGTCGTCCACGCGGCCCTCGACGCCGGGATCACCCTGTTCGACACCGCCGACATGTACGGCGGGTTCGGCGACCTGGGTGGCGCACGCGGCGACGGTGAACGGCTGCTGGGCGCCGCGCTCAAGGGGCACCGCGACGACGTCATCGTGGCCACCAAGTTCGGTATGGAGATGTCCGCCCCCGGAGAAGGAGGGGAAGCGGAACGGCACGGCCCGCGCGGCTCCCGCCGCTATGTCCGGTACGCAGTCGAGGCCTCGCTGCGCCGTCTCGGCACCGAGTGGATCGACCTGTACCAGTACCACGAGCCGGACGGCGTGACCCCGCTGGAGGAGACCGTCGAGGCCCTCCTGGAGCTGGTGGGAGAGGGCAAGATTCAGTACATCGGCTGCTCCAACCTGCCCGCCGAACAGCTCAGCGATGCCTTCGTCTCCACCCAGGCCCGCTACCACCTCCTTGACCGCAGCGTGGAGCAGGATCTGATCCCCGCCTGCCTGCGCCACGGCGTCGGTCTCCTGCCGTACTACCCCCTCGCGAACGGCCTGCTCAGCGGCAAGTACCGGCGCGGCGAGCAACCCCCGCCCGGCAGCCGGCTGTCCTGGCGGCAGGGCTGGCTGACCGACGAGGCCCTGGACCGCGTCGAGGCGCTCACCGAGTACGGCGCCGAACGCGGCCTGACGCTCCTCCAGGTGGCCGTGGGCGGACTGGCCGCCCTCCCCGCCGTCGGCTCCGTCATCTGCGGCGCCATGACCCCCGAACAGGTCACCGCCAACGCGGCGGCGGCCGACTGGGTCCCCGACGCGGCCGACCTGGCCGCACTCGACGCGATCGTCGCCCCCGGCGAGCAAGTCGTCTGAACTCCCCAACTCCCTTACTCCACCCGCGAATCGAGGCTGAACACCATGCGAGAGATCGTCACCTTCGACGCCTACGGCACCCTGATCGACTTCCAGCTCGGCCCCACCACCCTGAAGATCCTTGCCGACTCCGGCCGGCTGGACCTGGACGGACTGGACGTCGACGAGTTCCTCGACGACTTCCGCGTCATGCGCTTCCAGGCCGTCCTCGAGGCCTACCGTCCCTACCACGAGATCCTGCACTCCAGCCTGCAGATGGCCATGCGCCTGCACGGCCTGGAGTACCGCACGTCCGACGGCGACGCCCTCGTCGAGGCGGTCCCCACCTTCGGCCCGTTCCCCGAGGTCCCGGACGCCCTGCGCGCGCTGAAGAGCAAGTACGAGATCGCCATCATCTCCAACACCGACGACAACCTGATCGCGCGCAACGTCGAGAACATCGGCGTGGAGTTCGACCACGTCATCACCGCCCAGCAGGCGGGCGCCTACAAGCCGGACCGCCAGACGTTCGAGCACGCCTTCAAGACCATGGGCGTCGAGCCGTCCCAGGTCATCCACACCGCCCAGGGCTGGGAGTACGACCACATCCCGACCCGCGACCTCGGCCTGAAGCGCCGGGTGTGGATCAACCGCTACGGCCACCCCGGCAGCGCCGACTACCAGCCCTACGACGAGCTGCGCGACCTGTCGGGCCTGCCGGCGCTGCTCGGCTGCTGAGAACACCGGTACGACACGGACGATGTGAGGACGCACGCCATGAAGCAGATCCCCTACTGGCTCGACACCGCTCCCGCCCTGCCCGACCGGTCCGGAAAGGACCTGCCCGACGAGGCGGACGTGGTGGTCATCGGCGGCGGCCTCACCGGCCTGTCCACCGCCTACCACGCCGCCCGCAAGGGCGCCCGGGTCGTCCTCGTAGAGAAGGACAAGGTCGGCTCGGGCGCCTCAGGCCGCAACGGCAGCATGTGCACCCAGGGCATCACCATCAGCCCCGCCGAGGCCCGCAAGCGCTACGGCCAGGAGCGCGCCCGCGAGCTGTACGACGCCTTCCGCGACGCGGTCGACCTCGTCGAGGAGCTCACCCGCACGGAGAACATCGACTGCGACTTCAACCGCTCCGGCCGGCTCGGCGTCGCCTTCAAGCCGCAGCACTTCGAGAGCATGCGGGCCAAGCAGCGCGACCTGGCCGAGAACTTCGGCCACGAGACGGTCGTACTGAGTAAGAGCGAACTGCGCGCCGAACTCGGTTCGGACTACTACCACGGCGCCCTGCTCGACCCGCTCAGCGCGGGCCTGCACGTCGGCAAGTTCGTCCACGGCCTGGCCGAGGCCGCCGAACGCGCCGGCGCGGAGATCCACGAGCGCAACGCGGCCACCGGCCTCACCCGCCTGCCCGGCGGCGGCTTCGTGGTCGATACCCTCAACGGCACGATCCGCGCCAAGCAGGTCATGGCCGCCACCGACGCCTACACCGACAAGGCGCTGCCCTGGTTCCGCAAGCGGCTGATCAACGTCGGCAGCTTCATCATCGTCACCGAGCCGCTCGGTGAGGCACGCGCCAAGGAGCTGATCCCCAACGCCCGCCTGGTGGTCGACTCCAAGAACATCGGCCACTACGTCCGCCTCACCCCCGACAACCGCCTCGCCTTCGGCGGCCGGGCCCGCTTCGCGCCCTCCAACCCGGCCTCCGACGTCAAGAGCGGCGACGTGCTGAAGCGGGAGATGACGGAGATCTTCCCGCAGCTGGCCGGGGTGCGGATCGACTACGTGTGGGGCGGCATGGTCGGCTTCTCCTGGGACCGCCTGCCGCACGCGGGCGAGGCGAACGGCCTGTACTACTCCATGGGTTACTGCGGCCACGGCGTCCAGATGGCCACCTACATGGGCCGGGCGGTGGCCGAGATGATGGACGGCCGCCCGGAGGCCAACCCGCTGCGCGGCCTCGGCTTCCCCAAGGTCCCGGTCCCCTTCTACAACGGCACCCCGTGGTTCCTGCCGTTCGGCGGCGCCTACTACAAGGCCAAGGACCGACTGCGCTGACCCCGACGATTCATCGGAAGGGCCGGTGGCGGCGCCCGCCCGGCACTGGCCCTTCCGATCCGCAACGGCAAGGAAAGTCCCTGATGCTCAATCCAGTCGAAATCTCCAGCCCCGACGACGTTGCGCCGGGCCTGACCTACGAACACGCTGCGCGTGCCGGAGATTTCATCTTCGTGTCCGGCCAGATCGCCAAGGACGAGACCGGTTCGTGGGTCGGCGGCGACGCGACAAGCCAAGCCAGACAGGTCTATCGGAACCTGGATCGCGTTCTGACCCATATGGGCGCCACACGGTACGACGTGGTCAAGGTCACGACCTTCCTCACCGACGTGACGGACAAGGATGCCGTGACGAAGGTGCGGCTCGACTACTTCGGGGATCATCGTCCGCCGCATACCGGAATGACCGTCGCCGCCCTGGGCTTTCCGGAAATCACGATGGAAGTCGAGGCCGTGGCCTATCTCCCGAAGGTCAGGGTCGCCCCATGAGAGTCGCGCTCTACGATCACGCCAAGCTCTATCGTGAGCACCGCAAGGAGATCGACGCCGCGATCGCCCGAGTACTGGAAAGCGGACAGTTCACCTGGGGCGAAGAAGTGCCGGGTTTCGAGGAGGAATTCGCGAACTGGGTCGACGCGCGGCACGCTGTTGCCGTCGGCTCGGGTACGGCCGCCCTGACAGCCGCGCTGCGCGCGCTCGGGATCGGGCCGGGAGACGAAGTCATCACGGTGGCGAATACCGATCTCGCCGACTCGGCGGCGATCAGCGCGGTCGGTGCGTCCGTCGTCTGGGCCGACATCGACCCCGAGTCACGCTGCATCGACACCACCGCGTGCGAAGCCGCGATCACGCCACGGACCCGCGCTCTGCTGCCGGTCGACATGTACGGCCATCCCGCCGACATGATCGAGATGCGGCGCATCGCCGATCGCCATGGCCTCGCGCTCGTCGAGGACGCCTGTCTCGCGCTCGGTGCGGAGATCGACGGCAGGAGGCTCGGCAGCCTGGCCGATGTCACCTGCTTCAGCTTCGCCCCGGGAAAGCACCTCGGCGCCTACGGAGCCGCGGGCGCCTGTACGACACAGGACGCCGCTCTGGCAGAGCGGATCCGTAAGCTCGCGTCCAACGGTCAGGCTCGTGGACGCCACTACGGCGCCAAGCCGAGCCTCGGCCTGCACCACGAGACGGAGGGCCACAACCAGCAGATGGACGAGCTGCAGGCCGCCATCCTGCGCGCCAAGCTGCCCCATCTCGACGAGGCGCTGGCGGTGCGCCGCGCCCAGGCCGGCCGCTATACCGAACGTCTCGCCGGCCTGGCCGATCTGCCCGGACAAAAGACAGGCTTCCGTCATGCCTGGCGGAACTACGTCATCGAGCTTGACCGAAGAGATGCGCTGGCCGCTCATCTCTTCGCACAGGGGATCGGCTGCAATGCGCTCTACTCCCCGCCGATGCATCTCCAGCCGGTCTATGAGGGTCGCGGATGCGCTGCCGGCAGCCTGCCCAGGACGGAGCGTTCGGGCAATCGGCTTCTTGGTCTGCCAGTGGGACCGCATCTGAGTCTCCACCAGATCGACATCGTCGCCGAGGAGGTCCGCGCCGGATTGGCCTGATCCACGGCGACTGGTGTGGGAGCGAGCAGGACCAGCCGGGGCCGCGTACGCGCGAGCTCCTCGATCCGCCGCGGGCGGCATCGTCGAAATATTTGCCCTGCGGCTGGTCAGCCTGCGCGTTTCACTTGAGCCGCCCCCGGTTCGTACGTCTGAAAACCGGGCGCGAGCGCGCGCAGCGCCTCGTCGAGGAACTCGGGGAGGTGGGAGCCGTCGTGGCGCAGCCACTGTTCGTAGGCGGCCACGGCGGCGCCCAGGCAGGCGTGGGCGATCACCTGGGGCAGCAGGGCGTCCACCGGCCGGCCGAGGCGGTGGGCGGCGAACTCGGCGATCACGGCGCGCCATTCGGCGTACCGGAGCGTGGAGTGGGCCTGCAGCGCGGGCACTTGCATGATCAGTGACATCCGCAGGCGATGCCAGGGGATCTGGGATGCGTCGAGGCGGTTGAAGTCGACGATGGCTTCCCGGAGGGCGTCCATCATCGGTGTCTCGCGCGGGTACGCGGCGAGCACCGCCCGCATGCGTCGCAGTTCCGCCTCGAAGTCGCCCCAGACCGCGTCGTTCTTCGACCTGTAGTAACGGAAGAAGGTGCGCCGGCCGATGCCGGCGGCGGCCGCGATGTCCTCGACGGTGACCTCGTCGAAGCCACGCGCGGCGAAGAGCCGCAGGGCGTGCTGTTCGAGTTGTCCGCGGGACGTCGACGGTCGGCGTCCGGTGCGGGAGGTCCGGTCGGTGCTGGGTGAACTCGGCGACTTCTGCACGCACTCTTCCTTTCGGCACCAGGTGCCATTATGGTCCCGAAGTGAGAGAACGGCATATCCAGTGCGGAGAGGAAGCTTCTCATGACTGCTGATACGCAAGCCTCCGGTGCCCTTGACCAGGACGAGCGGCCGGCCGAGTCGGCCGGGGACGACCTGGTCGAGGACGACCTGCTGGTCGAGGAGGTCTCCATCGACGGCATGTGCGGCGTGTACTGAACCGGTCCTGTGATGCCCCCCTTCGACATGGACCGGCCCTGGGCCCTGCACCCCCAGGTCGCGGTGCGCCCCGAACCCTTCGGGGCCCTGCTCTACCACTTCGGTACCCGGCGGCTGTCGTTCCTCAAGGACCGCAAGCTCCTCGACGCCGTAAGCCTCTTGGCCGACCGGCCCAGCGCCGCGGCCGCCTGTGCGGACGCCGGGATCCGCGACGGCGAGTTGATCCGCTATCGAGGAGCCCTGACGACGCTCGCCGGCTCCCACATGATCGTGGAGCGCAACTCCCAAGGAAGGGAGGCGACATGACCAGCCCCGCGACCCGAATGACCGCCCCCGCGACCCGTCTGGTGGACCACTTCCAGTACGGCCTGGACGCCCCGATCTGCCTGACCTGGGAGCTGACCTACGCCTGCAACCTGTCCTGCGTGCACTGCCTCTCCAGCTCCGGCCGCCGCGACCCGCGCGAACTGAGCACCGAGGAGTGCAAGGCGGTCATCGACGAGCTCGAACGCATGCAGGTCTTCTACGTCAACATCGGCGGCGGCGAACCCACCGTCCGCCCCGACTTCTGGGAACTGGTCGACTACGCCACCGCCCACCGCGTGGGCGTGAAGTTCTCCACCAACGGCATCAGGATCACCCCGGACGTGGCGCGCCGCCTCGCCGCCTCCGACTACGTGGACGTACAGCTGTCCCTGGACGGCGCCACCGCCGAGGTGAACGACGCCGTGCGCGGCGAGGGCTCGTACGCGACCGCCCTGCGCGCGATGGACCACCTGCGGAAGGCGGGCTTCGCCGGATTCAAGATCTCCGTGGTGGTCACGCGGCGCAACGTCGGCCAACTCGACGCGTTCAAGCAGCTCGCGGACCGGTACGGCGCCCAGCTGCGGCTCACCCGGCTGCGGCCGTCCGGCCGCGGCGCCGACGTCTGGGACGAACTGCATCCGACCGCCCGGCAGCAGAAGGAGCTGTACGACTGGCTGGTGGCGCGCGGCGAGGACGTGCTCACCGGGGATTCGTTCTTCCACCTGTCCGCCTACGGCGACGCGCTGCCCGGGCTGAATCTCTGCGGGGCGGGCCGGGTGGTGTGCCTGATCGACCCGGTGGGTGACGTCTACGCCTGTCCGTTCGCCATCCACGACGCCTTCATGGCCGGCAGTGTGCGCGACGAGGGCGGATTCACCAGGGTCTGGCGCGAGTCGTCGCTCTTCGCCGATCTGCGCAGCCCGCAGTCGGGCGGCGCGTGCACGAGCTGCTCGGCGTTCGACGCCTGCCGGGGCGGCTGCATGGCGGCGAAGTTCTTCACCGGGCTGCCGCTGGACGGTCCGGACCCGGAGTGCGTACGGGGCCACGGCGAGGCGGGCCTGGCGGATCCGGAACGTACGATCCCGGCTCCCGTCCAGGACCACTCGCACCGCACCACCCGCAAGCCGGTCCGTGAGCCGGTGTTCGTGGCCATCGGCAAGCGGCCCGAGGGTTCCCGGACGCCACCGGTGTCCGCGTGCGCGGAACATCCGCTCGCCGGGTTCCGTCCCTCCGAACTCCCTTAGACCGAACTCCCTTGGACAGAAGGCCCCTTGCCCGGTCCGGGCCGATCCGCAACGAATGAGGTGCGTCATGGGCAATCGTTGGTTCGAGACCGTCGAGCACGCCCGGCGGCGAGCCGAGAGGCGACTCCCGAAGTCCGTCTACAGCGCCCTGCTCGCAGGCTCCGAGGCCGGTGTGTCGTACCGGGACAACACCGCCGCCTTCCAGGAACTCGGCTTCGCCCCGCACGTGGCGGACCTCTCCGCCGAGCGGACCACGGCGACCACGGTCATGGGCCAGGAGATCGCTCTCCCGGTGATCATCTCGCCCACGGGGGTCCAGGCCGTCCACCCCGACGGCGAGCTGGCCGTCGCCCGGGCCGCCGCCGCGCGGGGCACCGCGATGGGCCTCAGTTCCTTCGCGAGCAAGCCGGTCGAGGACGTCGTGGCGGCCAACCCGCGCACCTTCTTCCAGATGTACTGGCTCGGGTCGAAGGACTCCATGATCCGGGTGATGGAGCGCGCCCGCGCCGCCGGGGCCGCTGGTCTGATCGTCACCCTCGACTGGTCCTTCTCCCATGGCCGTGACTGGGGCAGCCCCTGGATTCCGGAGCGGCTCGACCTCAAGGCGATGGCCAAGCTGGCTCCCCAGGGCCTGACCCGACCGGGCTGGCTGCTCGACTACGCCCGCTCCGGCCACCTCCCGGACCTCACCACCCCCAACCTGGCCGACCCCGACGGGAACGCTCCGGCCTTCTTCGGCGCGTACGGCGAGTGGATGAGCACCCCGCCGCCCAGCTGGGACGACATCCGCTGGATGCGGGACGAGTGGGAGGGTCCGTTCCTGCTCAAGGGGATCTCGCGCGTCGACGACGCCCGGCGTGCGGTGGACGCCGGGGTCACCGCGCTCTCGGTGTCCAACCACGGCGGCAACAATCTCGACTCCACCCCCGCACCCATCCGAGTACTGCCCGCGGTGGCGGACGAGGTCGGCGACCAGGTCGAGGTCCTGCTCGACGGCGGTGTCCGGCGCGGAAGTGACGTCGTGAAGGCCCTGGCACTCGGCGCTCGGGCGGTGATGATCGGCCGTGCCTGTCTGTGGGGGCTCGCGGCGGCCGGGCAGGCCGGGGTGGAGAACGTCCTCGACATCATGGCCGGGGGCATCGACTCGACGCTACGTGCCCTCGGCCGCTCCTCGGTCCACGAACTGGCCCCGGGCGACGTCCTGGTCCCCCCGGGCTTCACCCGCACACCGGGCGCCGGGGAGCCGACATGACGGAACTGGCCCGGATGGCCTGGTCCGCAGTGCCGGACCGGCCCCTCGTCCTGGTGCCGCTCGGCTCCTTCGAACAGCACGGCCCCCATCTGCCTCTGGACACCGACACGAGGATCGCCGACGCCGTCGCGTGTGGTGCGGCCCGGCGGCTGCCGGGGCCGGTGCTCGTGGCGCCGCCGGTCGTGTACGCCGCCAGCGGGGAGCACCAGTCCTTCCCCGGCACCGTCTCCATCGGCAACGAGGCGTTGCGCTTCGTGCTCGTGGAACTCGTCCGTTCGCTCTCCCTCTGGTCGGGCCGCGTCGTGTTCGTCAACGGCCATGGCGGCAACGTCCGTTGCCTCGCCGAAGCGGTCGCCCAACTGGCCGAGGAGGGGCGGGACGTGGTGTGGGTGCCCTGTTTCCCCGAGGGAGGCGACGCGCACGCCGGTCACACCGAGACCTCGCTCATGCTCCATCTCGCCCCGGAACTGGTGGACATGACGCGGGCGCACGCAGGAAACCCGGCGCCGATCGCGGAGTTGATGCCCTCCATCCTCGCCGGAGGAGTCGGCGCCGTCTCACCGTCCGGTGTGCTCGGCGACCCGACGACCGCGACGGCTGAGGACGGGGCACGGCTCCTCGACGAGATGGTCGCCGACGTGGCCGACCGCCTGTGCCCGCAGGGGGCACAGCCATGACCGGACGCGTCGCCCTCGTGACCGGCGCCGCGCGGGGCATCGGCGCGGCGACGGTACGGGCCCTGTGCGCCGAGGGATACGGGGTGCTCGCGCTGGACAGCTGCGCGGGCAGCGGCCCCGAGCGCGGCACCGGCGTGCAGTACGCGCTCGCCGCCCCTCAGGACCTGGAGAAACTCGGCGCCGAGTACCCCGACCAAGTGCTCGTCGAGGTCGCAGACGTACGCGACAGGGGCGCGCTGGACGCGGCAGCGGCCAGGGCGGTCGCCCACTTCGGCAGACTCGATGCCGTGGTCGCCGCCGCGGCCGTCATCTGCGGCGGCCGGCCCCTCTGGGAGACACCCGAGGCGCAACTGCGGACCCTGTGGGACATCGACCTCATGGGCGTGTGGAACACCGCCGCCGCCTGCGTGCCCCACCTGCTCGACGGACCCGACCCGAGCGGCGGCCGGTTCGTCGCCGTCGCCTCGGCAGCCGGCACCCGCGGCCTGTTCCACCTCGGCGGCTACGGCGTCGTCAAGCACGCCGTCATCGGCCTGGTGCGGGGGCTCGCCGCCGACCTCGTCCACACCGGAGTGACGGCCGTGGCCGTGTCCCCCGGCTCCACGCGCACCCCCATGCTGGAGGCGACGGCCGCGCTCTACGGCCTCGACGACGTCGAGTCCTTCACCGGCTCGCAGCTCACCGGCCGGCTCAACGAACCGGACGAGGTCGCCGCACTCATCGCCTTCTGCTGCTCCCCGCACGGCGGCGTCGCCAACGGCGCCGTCATGAGCGCGGAAGGAGGCTTCCGGGGGTGAGCGCGACACTGCCGCCGGGCTCGGTCGTCCAACTCGGGCCCCGGGTAAGGGAGTACGACGGTGGCCGCGTCCTCGTCGGTGGCGCACCGCCACGCCTCGTACGGCTCGGAACCCGTGCCGGGCCGCTCCTGAAGAACCGCAGGATCCGCATCGATGCCCCGACCTCCGCCCGTCTCGCGGAACGGCTGGTCGCCCTGGGCATGGCTCATCCAGTTGCCCGCGAGCTTCCCCCGATCGACCCGGCGTGCCTGACGGTCGTCGTACCGGTCAGGGACCGGGCGGGGGAGTTGGAGCGGCTGCTGGCGAGCATCGGTGGGCAGGCGCCGGTGATCGTGGTCGACGACGGCTCGTACGACCTGTTGGCCGTGACCCGAGTGGCAGTACGGCACGGCGCCCGACTCGTGGCCCTGGGCGACAACCGGGGCCCGGCGGCTGCTCGCAACGCCGGTCTACGGCAGGTCCGTACGCCTTTTGCGGCCTTCGTCGACTCCGATGTCGTCCTCGACCCCGACGCCCTGCCGACGCTGTTGCGGCATTTCCATGACCCACGACTGGTCCTCGCGGCCCCGCGCGTCCTGGGCCTGGACAACTCCAGGGGCTGGGCCGCGCGGTACGAGGCCGCGCGTTCCTCGCTGGATCTCGGACCCGACCCCGCTCTCGTGCATCCCCGCTCGCGCGTGTCGTGGGTCCCGAGTGCCTGCCTGGTCGCCCGCGTCGACGCGCTGGGGCACGGGTTCGACGAGAGCCTGCGCGTCGGTGAGGACGTCGACCTGGTGTGGCGACTGGCCGCCGAGGGGCGGCGGGTTGGCTACGACCCGTCCGTGACGGTCCGGCACGACCACCGCACCCGCGTGCCCGACTGGCTGGCGCGCAAGGCCTACTACGGCTCCGGGGCGCACGCACTGGCCGTGCGGCACGGCTCCGCGATCGCCCCGGCCGCCCTGACGCCGTGGGCGGCGGCGGTGGCGGCCGCGCTGCTCGCCCAGCGTCGCTGGTCCGTGCCGGTGGCGGCCGCGGTGCTCGCGACGGTGTGCCGCGGATACGCCCGCGACGTCACCGCCGGCAGTGCCGATCCGCGGCGGCTCGCCGTCTCCCTGACGGGACTTGGGCTGGCCGCCACGGCGGAACAGGCAGCGGCTCTGCTGCTGCGCCACTGGTGGCCGCTCAGCGCGGCGGGCTGCCTGGTGTCGCGCCGGGTGCGCAGGGCGACCCTGCTCGCGGCGGTCGCCGACGGGCTCCTCGAACACCGGCGCACCGCCCCGGACTTGGATCCGTTCCGCTTCGTCCTGGCCCGGCGTCTCGACGACCTCGCCTACGGCGCAGGTCTGTGGGCGGGCGCGGTCCGGGGGCGGTCCCCGCGCTGTCTCCTTCCCGACATCCGCAGGCGCGCCCGGTGAACGGCGATCCCGCCGAGACCGTACGGCGCTGGCTGCGCACCCTCGGCGACATCACGTACGAGTCCGTCGGCCCCACCGACCTTGGGTGTCCGCTCCTGGACTGGGCGGCGTCCGGAGCCATGGAGCTGACCGGTGAGGCGGGCGGCCCGCCCGTCCTGTCCCCCGGACCGATGCCGTCCCTGCTGAACGAGGTCGGGAGCGCGCTGTACCGGCTGAGCGCCGAGGCCGGACGGCCGGTGCACATCGACCCGGCCCTCCTGCTCGGCGGGCGTGCGGGCGCCCTGGGGCTGACCCGGCGGGGCCGTACCTCCGCAGGTGGCGCGACCCGGCTGCTGCGGACGGCGGACGGATGGTGCGCGGTGACCCTGAGCCGCCCGGACGACCTGGACCTCGTCCCCGCGATGCTCGGCCGGGCCGGCGTGACAGACCCGTGGCAGGAACTCGACGCAGCCGCACGCGACGCCGAGGCGCGTCAACTCGCCACGTACATAAGGATGTTCGGGGTCCCCGCCGCCGCCCTGCCGCCCACGCCGCCCGTCGTCGACGTGCCGTGGCGGGTCTCGTCGATTGCCGAACCCGACGGGGACATGAGGATGGAGGGCGCCCTGGTCGTGGACTTCTCCTCCCTGTGGGCCGGCCCACTGTGCGCCCACCTGCTCGGCCGGGCCGGTGCCCGGGTCGTCAAGGTGGAGAGCACCCGGCGGCCCGACGGCGCGCGTCGCGGAAACCGGCGGTTCTTCGACTGGCTGCATGCCGGGCACGAAAGCGTCGCCGTCGACTTCACCTCGGCCGAAGGGCGCGCGGCGCTCGCCGAGCTGGTCCGCGCCGCCGATGTGGTGATCGAGGCGTCCCGGCCGCGCGCCCTGGCCCAGTTGGGGCTGGCTCCGGAGGAACTCGACCATCGTGCGGGCAGGGTGTGGGTCAGCATCACGGGGTACGGCCGCGGCCGCCCCGACCGGGTCGCCTTCGGCGACGACGCGGCCGTCGCCGGCGGGCTCGTCGGCTGGTCGGACGGCGAGCCGGTGTTCTGTGCCGACGCGATCGCGGATCCGCTGACCGGGCTGGTCGCCGCGCTGGGTGCGATCGGCTCGCTGGTCCGCGGCGGCGGGCAGCTGATCGACGTCTCGATGCGAGACGTGGCGGCGGCGTTCGCCGGGTGTCCGCCGGTCGACCACGGGCCGCATGGGGTACGGACGGACGCCGCCGGGGTGATGGTGGAGTGCCCGGTGCTCGGCCGGACGCAGGTGGTTCTCCCGCCGCGCCTGCCGGTACCGGAAGGAACGGCGGCCGCCATGGGCGCCGACACGGCCCGGATCCTCAGCCGAGGTTCTCCGCTCCGTGCACGACCTGCCCCTCGATGAAGGTGGCCCGCACGTGCCCGGCGTCCGGTGCCCGCAACGCCTCCGTCAGCGGCCGGTCCAGCAGGACGAGGTCCGCCGAACGACCGGCTGCGACCTGCCGCGGGGGACCGCCGGGATCCCGCAGCGGGGAGAGCAGGCCCCGCAGGACCGTCCGCGCCGGGGTCCGTTCGTCGGGCCCGAGCAAACGACCGGACGAAGTCAACCGCCCGGACGCCGCCCGCAGGCAGGCCCACGGGTCGGGGTCCCCGTACGGAGCGTCGCTGCTGGGCGCCACCGGGACGCCTGCCCGCAGCAGTCCGGCGTACCGCCACAGGTCCGGCCGGTCCTCGGGCTCGACGCGGTCCCAGTAGTCGTCGCCGCGGCGGGCGACCAGCGTCGGCTGGGTGACCACCCGGATTCCCCGTACGGCCAGTTCCTTGGCGGCGGACAGGTCGGCGACGGCGCAGTGCTCCACCCGGTCGCCGTCCACTCCGCCCGCCTGGTCGAACGCGGCCAGCGTCAGCGCCAGGGCCGTGCGGGTCACGCAGTGCACGGCCACGGGTCGGCCGCCGGCATGCGCTCGTCGTATCCGCCGGGTCAGGGCGTCGAGGTCCGGGAGTACGTGGTCGGCGACGACCAGCTTCACCGGGCCGATGCTCAGGCGCGGGTGGGCTGGTACGTCCAGGTCGGGCGCCATCACCATGACGTGCTGGGGGAGTTCGTCCCGCCGTACGGCGTCGGCCACGGCCTCGGCGGCACTCGCGTCCGGCGTGGCGTCCGCGACGTGGGTGACACCGAGGGCGGCCAGCCGTTCACCCACCGGACGCAGGGACGGCGGATGTCCGCCGAGGGCGTCGCGCAGCCAGGCGTCGGCACGCCACAGCCGTCCGGTGGGCCGACCGGCGGGGTCGCGCTCGATGCCCTTGTTCGAGGATGCCCGGGCTCCAAGCCTTTCGAGCCCGGCGGAGTTGATCAGCCACAGCGCCCCCGACCGGTGCTGCATACGCACCGGCACCGTGCGCCTCCACACGTCGAGTACGTCCCGGTCCAGGTCGCCATGGACCCCCTCGTCGTAGCCGACCGCACGCACCCACCCGTCCTCGCCCGCCACCGCCCCCGAGAGCAGCGCGGCAAGGCTGTCGTGCGACACGGCGGACACGTCGAGCGAGGCGTCCCGTGCCGCCATGGCCGCGAGGTGCAGATGGTGATCGGCGAGGCCGGGAAGCAGGGCGCCGCCATCCCCTCGTACGACCAACTCACCTGAGAAAGCTGGCAGTTGACGGTCGACCTCTGCCACCACACCGCCGCGGATCCGGCAGTCGACCAGGCGGCCCCGGACTTCCACGCCACGCAGGAGCAGCTCACCCGTCATGACCCTCGACCTCGTCCACCAATCCCCACCGCAAGGCGGTCGCGGCATCGATCCGCGCCCCGCTCAGCATCATCCACGCCGCCCGCCACCGGCCGATCCGCCGCGGCACACTCACCGTCCCGCCGGCGCCGGGCACCAGTCCCATCGCCACCTCGGGCAGCAGGAAGTACGCGTCGGGCGAGGCCACCACACGCCCGGCGAAGGCGGCCATCTCGATGCCCGCGCCCACGGCCGCCCCCTGCACCCGGACCGTCACCCGCTCCCGCATCCGGTCGATCAGCCGCCACGGCGCACGCTCCAGCCGTACCAAATACGCCGCCACCAGGTCCTTCGCTGTACCGAATTCGGCGAGGTCGCCGCCGCTGCAGAACACCCGGCCGGAACCGGTCAGTTCGACCTCGTCGATCGTGTCGTCGAGGGCGGCGATCTCCAGTGCCTCGAACAGCTCCTCCCGCATGCGGAAGCTGAAGGCGTTGCGCCGCTGTGGACGGTCGAGCAGGACCGACAACCTGCCGTCGTCCCGGTGCACGCGGACCAGCGGCTGGTCTGTTCCGGGGGAACGAGCCGCGCCCCGTTCGGCCAGCCACGCCGCGAACTCGGTCCCACCGAGCAGCATCGAGTACGCCGCCGCCTCGGCCGTCAGCCCCTGAAGCGTGCCGAGCGACGGTGTCTGACGCAGCAACTGCCCCAGGGCGAGGCTCGCTCGGGGACGACGTCCGACGACGTCGGCCAGCTCGCCGTAGGCCTTCTGCGGATCCTCCACGGACACCAACTGCCGGGCATCCGCCTCGACTTGTGGCCCGGCCAGGGTCACGGCCAGTGCCTCCAGCAGCGGACGCAGCCGGTCCGGCGGCTGCCGTGTCGCCACGCCGATGGTCAATGACAGGGAGCCGGTCACCCGGGCGGCGGCGTCCGCGATGCTGCTCGGATCGGCCTGGTGCCAGTCGTCGAGGACCAGACAGCGCACCGGATTCCCCGGCCGCCCGTCGGGACCGAGCATCAGGCCCTCGTCGATGTCCACCTGGATGTCCACCTGGCTCATCTGGCCAGCGTAATCGCGGCGCGCGAGGCCGTTACCCCCGCAACCGCTGGACCGCCCGCTGACCGTCGCAGCGCGCATCATCAGCAGTTCGCCTCGGCTCACTCACACCCAAGCAGGGGGTGGCTCTCTTCAGTGGTATTGGCATTCTCTTTTTGTGCAAGTAGCGTATCCATCGATGAATGACTTCACCCAGACTTCCTCCGGCATCCCGCTCAAGCCGGTCTACGGACCGGAAGACCGGGGTGCCGAGCCGCCTGACCCGGGCACCTTCCCCTTCACGCGCGGCAACTACGCCACCGGCTACCGGGGGCGGCTGTGGACACTCAGGCAGTACTCGGGTTTCGGCACCGCGGAGGAGTCGAACCGCCGCTACCGCTACCTGCTCGACCAGGGCGGCACCGGGCTCTCGGTGGCCCTCGACCTGCCCACCCAGTGCGGCTACGACTCCGACGACCCGGAGGTGAGCGAGGAGGTCGGCCGGGTCGGGGTCGCCGTCGACACGCTCGCCGACGCCGAGATCCTCTTCGAGGACATCCCCCTGGACCGGATCAGCACCAGCTTCACCATCAACGGCACCGCGGCGATCCTGCTCGCCTTCTACGTGGCCGCCGCCGAGCGCAGGGGAGTGCCCCGGGCGAAGCTCACCGGCACCATCCAGAACGACATCCTCAAGGAGTACGCCTCCCGCGGCACCTGGATCTGGCCCCCCGAACCGTCCCTGCGCCTGATCGCCGACACCATCGAGTTCTGCGCGGCCGAGGTGCCCAAGTTCAACGCGATCTCGGTCGCCGGCGCGCACTTCCGCGACGCGGGCGCCAACGCCGTACAGGAGATGGCGTTCACGCTCGCCGACGGGGTCACCTACTGCGACACCGTGCTCGCACGCGGTCGTATGACGATCGATCAGTTCGCTCCGCAGGTGTCCTTCTTCTTCTACACGCATGGCGATTTCTTCGAGGAGATCGCCAAGTACCGTGCGGGACGCAGGCGTTGGGCGACCATCGTCCGGGAACGCTACGGCGCGACCTCCGACAAGGCGGCCATGTTCCGCTTCGGCTGTGTCGCCGGCGGCGCCTCCCTGTACGCCCCGCAGGCGCGCAACAACGCCGTGCGGGTCGCCTACGAGGCCATGGCCTCCGTACTCGGCGGCGTCCAGTCGATGTTCACGGCCGCCTGGGACGAGCCCTTCGCCCTGCCCAGCGAGGAGTCGGCGACCCTCGCCCTGCGCACCCAGCAGATCCTCGCCCAGGAGACCGGCGTGGCCCGTGTGGCGGACCCGCTCGGCGGCTCGTACTTCGTCGAGGCGCTCACTGACGCCACCGAGGAACGCATCGCCCGGATCATGGACGACCTGGAGCGGCACGGGGGCATGGTCCGGGCGATCGAGGACGGCTATCTGCAGGGACTCATCGCCGACGAGGCCTACCGCCTCCACCAGGACATCGAGGCGGGCACCCGGCCGGTCGTCGGCGTCAACCGCCACGTCGCCGAGGACGAGCCGGCGCCCGACATCGTCACCTACGAACTCGACGCCAAGGGCCGCGAGGTGCAGCTGAAGCGGCTCGTCCGCGTCAAGGCGGAACGCGACCCGGCCGCCGTACGCGCCCGCCTCGCCGCCCTGTCCCGCGCCGCGGAAGGCGATGACAACCTCATGCATCCCCTGATCGACTGCGCGGGCGCTTACTGCACGGTCGGGGAGATGGTCACCGCCCTGAAGGACGTGTGGGGCGAGTTCCAGCAGCCGGTGGTGTTCTGATGGGAACCAGGATCCTGATCGCCAAGCCCGGGCTCGACGGCCATGACCGGGGCGCCAAGATCGTGGCGCGCGCCCTGCGCGACGCGGGCTTCGAGGTCGTCTTCACCGGTATCCGGCAGCGCATCGACGACATCGTGGCGACCGCTGTCCAGGAGGACGTCGCGATGGTCGGACTGAGCATGCTCTCCGGCGCGCATCTCGCGCTGACCACCCGTACCGTCGAAGCCCTCCGGGCCGCCGACGCCGGGGACATCACGGTCGTCGTCGGCGGGACGATCCCACCGGCGGACGTGCCGCGCCTGAAGACCGCGGGTGCCGCTGCCGTGTTCCCCACCGGAACACCCCTTGACGTCGTGGTGGCGGACGTACGCGCCCTCACCTCACGCTGATCTCTGGAGGGATCGTGCGGATCGGAGTGATGATCGGGCCCGAGCGGGGGGACTCCGCGCGGAAGGTCTCGCGGCTGCTCGCCGACGTGGAGTGGGCCGAGTCGGCGGGGATGGACACCGCTTGGATACCCCAAATCCCCACGGATTTCGACGCGTTGACCGCCGTCGCGCTCATGGGAGCCCGTACGACTCGTATCGAGTTGGGTACCGCCGTCGTACCGCTGCAGGCCCAGCACCCGATAGCGCTGGCGCGGCAGGCACTGTCCGCGCAGGCAGCGGCGGGCGGGCGGCTGGCGCTGGGCATCGGGCCCTCGCACCACTGGATCGTACGAGACATGCTCGGCCTCCCTTACGAGCGCCCGGCCGGCCTCACCCGCGACTACCTCGACGTACTGGACGCGGCCCGGCGCGGCCCGGGACCCATCGACGTCGAGAACCACACCTACACCGTGCACAACCTCCTCGACCTCGCCCCCGTCGCCCCGCTCCCCATCCTGCTCGCCGCCCTCGGCCCGGTCATGCTGGCGCTCGCGGGGGAGCGGGCCGACGGGACCGTGCTGTGGATGGCCGACGAACGGGCCGTCTCCGAACACGTCGTCCCGCGCATCACCAAGGCGGCCGAGGCGGCGGGACGCCCGGCGCCGCGGATCGTCGCGGGCATCCCGGTCTGCCTGTGCCGCCCGTCGGAGGTCGACGCGGCACGCGAGCGCGCCAACCGGATCCTCGGCGAGGCGGAGATCTCGCCCAACTACCAGCGCCTGCTGGAGTACGGCGACGCCAAGGACGTCGGCGACCTGTGCGCGGCCGGCGACGAGGCGGCCATCGCGGCGCGGTTCAAGCGGTTCGCCGACGCCGGGGTCACCGATCTGTCGGTACGGCTGCTGCCGATCGGCAACGGCCGGGACGAACTCGTCGCCTCCAAACGCCGTACGAGGGAAATGATCTCTGGCCTCGCGGCGGAGTTCCGGTGACTCCCGGACCCCTCGCGGGGATTCGCGTCCTTGAAGTCGGGCACATCCTCGCGGGCCCGTTCGCCACCATGCTGCTCGCCGACCTCGGCGCCGAGGTCACCAAGATCGAGCCACCCCACGGGGACCTCTCGCGTCAGGTCGGGGACGCCTACTTCGCCAGCATCAACCGCAACAAACGCAGCATCTGCCTCGACCTCACCTCGGAGGAGGGGCAGCAGCGCCTGGGCGAACTGGTCGCCGGCGCGCACGCGTTGCTGGTGAACCTCAAGCCGTCGGTGATACGACGCCTCGGGTTGACGTACGACAGCCTGCGCCGCCGGAACGAGCGGATCGTCTGTGTCGCCCTCACCGGCTACGGCCTGGAGTCCGGCGACGATCCGGCCTTCGACTATGTCATCCAGGCCGCGACCGGCGTCGCCGCGCTCACCGGCGACCCCGACGGGCCGCCGACCCTGCCCGGGTACTCCTCGGTCGACAACTCGGCCGCTCTGACCGCCGCCCTTGGCCTGCTCGCCCAGATCGTCTCCGGGCGCGGCGGCCAAGTGGACGTGGCCCTGCGCGACGTGATGCTCGCCCAGCTCAACTACCGGGCCTCGGCCTGGCTCAACGACGGAGTCGAGCCGCGGCGCCTGCCCTTCGGCGCGCACTCCTACTACGTGCCCGCCCAGCTCTTCCCCACGGCCGAGGGCCACTTGGCGCTGTTCGTCACGCACGACGGCTTCTGGAAGACCTTCGCCGCCGAGGCCGGGATCGACGGCTTCCCGACGATGGCCCAGCGTGCGGAACGCCGCGACGAGGTCCTCGCCGTCGTCACCCGGGCCCTCGCCGCCGACACGGCCAAGGGCTGGGAGGCGCGGCTGCGCCCGCTCGGCATACCGGCGGCGGCCGTACGCACCCTGCCCGAGGCGCTGGACGCCACCCCCGGGATGATCGTGAAGGCCGGCGACTTCCGGCTGGTCGGCAGCCCGATCCGCATCGCCGGGTACGAGCCTGACTACCGGCCGCCGCCCGGCCTCGGGGAGCACGGCTCACTCGTAGTGGACGGTCACTGATCCGGCGTCCGGCACACCCTGGCAGGTGAGGACGTACCCCTCGTCCACCTCCTCCTCCGTCAGGGCGTCGTTCACCCGCATCGTCGCGCTGCCCTCGGTCAACTTGCCCATGCAGGTGGCGCAGTTGCCCGCCTCGCAGGAGAACGGTGGGGTGAGACCGGCCCGGCGGGCGCTCTGCAGGAGGGTCTCGTTCGGGTGCTTGGGGACGGACACGCGTTGGTTGCCGAGCACGATCGTCACGGTTCCCGCGGGCTCGGGGGGTTCCGGCTTTTTGGCGGGCTCGGGCAGCGGCTTACCGCCGAACCGTTCGCTGAACACCCGGCCCGGACCCGGCAGCGCGGACTCCACCAGCTCCATGAAGGGCTCCGGCCCGCACACGTACGCGTCCGCGTCACCGTCGTCCCCGACGAACTCCCGTACAGCCGCCGCGTCGACGAAACCTCGCTCGTCGTCGAGATGCCGTACGACCGTCAGACGGCCGGGGTGGCGTTCGGCCAGCTCGGTCAGGGCAGAGTGGAAGATCGCCGAGGCCCGGTCGCGGTCGGCGCACAGCAGCCGGACTTCGCGGTCGGTGGTCGCGAGCGCGCTCTTGGCCAGGGAAAGGATCGGGGTGATCCCGCTGCCGCCGCTGAACCCGAGCAGTGGAGTCTCCGCAGGACGCAGGCAGAACCGCCCCCTGGGCAGGGTGAGTTCGAGTTCGTCGCCCTCGGTCACATGGTCGTGCAGCCAGTTCGAGACCTTGCCGCCCGGCACCCGCTTCACGGTCGTCATCAGCTCGGCGTCGGTCTCCGGGGCACTCGACATCGAGTACGAGCGCAGTACGTCCCGGCCGTTCACAGAGACCCGGAACACGCAGAACTGCCCCGCCTGGTAGGAGAACGGACCCTCGCGCGGGTCGAGCACGAACGTCCGCGCGTCCTCGGTCTCCTGGACGATCTTGATGACGGTCGCGCGCTGGAACAGGGCGGGGATCGCCATGGACGCCCTCCTCGTGCTCTGGTATCAAGGTTCTGTCGAAGTGAGAATACTATTCTCTCCAGGAAGATGGGACCCTCTCCATGGGTGGGGACAAGAGATGAGCGGGCGGGCCGCCCTGGTCTTCGAGGACCGGGAGTACAGCCTGGCCGAACTGGACGCCCTCGCGGACGGGCTGGCCGGGACGCTGGCACGGCGGGGGGTACGGGCGGGGGAGCGGGTGGCGCTCATGTCGTCCAACCGGCCCGAGTTCGTGGTCGCGGTGCGGGCCGTGTGGCGGTTGGGCGCGGCGGTCGTACTGCTCAGCCCGGCGTGGAAACGGGGCGAGGTCGAGCACGCCCTCACGGTCACCGAGCCGGCCCATGCGGTCGGCGACCAAGCGGTGCTGGCGGAGCTGATGCCGATGCTGCACCTGGAGGAGCCGATCACGCCGGGGAGCGGGACGTCCGGACAGCCGGACCCGAAGTCCTTCGGACAGCCGGACCCGGCGTCCGATGCCGTGCTGGTGTTCAGCTCGGGTACGACCGGCATGCCGAAGGCCGTCCGGCACACCCATGCCTCGCTCGCCGCCGCCGTACGGCACTGGCGCGAGGCACTTCAACTCACCTCGCGGGACCGGATCCAGATCGCCACCCCGCCCTCGCACATCCTGGGCCTGCTCAACATCGTCACGGCCCTGGAGGCGGGCGCCTGGCTGCGCCTGCACCGCCGCTTCGACCTGGACCGGGTGCTGCACCACATCGAACTCGACCGCGTCACCATCGAGATGGCCGTCGCCCCGATCGCGCTCGCCCTCGCCTCCCACCCGAAGCTCGAGTCGTACGACCTCTCCTCGCTCCGCTTCATCATGTGGGGCGCGACGCCCGTGACGCCGAGCGTCGCCGAGACCGTCACCCGGCGCACGGGTGTCGGCTGGGTGCCCGCCTACGGGGCCAGTGAACTGCCCGTCATCGCCTGCAACCCGCTGGACGGAGCCCGCCTGGACACACCGGGGCGTCCCGTGCCGGGGGTGAGTGTGCGCGTGGTGTCGCTGGACACCGGAGCGGAGGTCGGGCCGGGCGGGACCGGGGAGATCGAGGTGCGCTCGGAATCCCTGATGGCCGGCTATCTGCCGGCCGAGGCGACGGCGGATGCCTTCCACGACGGCTGGTACCGGACCGGCGACGTCGGCAGCGTGGACGCGGACGGCTGGCTGCGGCTCACCGACCGTTCCAAGGAGATGATCAAGGTGCGGGCGTTCCAGGTCGCGCCCGCCGAGGTCGAGGCCGTGCTGCACGGCCATCCGGCGGTCGCCGACTGCGCGGTGTTCGGCATCCCCGACCCGGCCGACGGGGAGACGGTCGTCGCCGCCGTCCGGGCGAGCCGTCCAGTTGAAGCCGCCGAGCTCATCGCGCTGGTCGGCGAACGGCTGGCCTCCTACAAGCGGCCGAGCCGCGTGGAGTTCGTGAGCGAGATCCCCCGTCTGCCGTCCGGGAAAGTCCTGCGCCGCGTACTCAAGGAGCAGGTCCTTGCCGAGCTCGTCCCCGAGGAGGGCCATGGACGTACGTCTGACCGCTGAGCAGCGCCAACTGCGCGACGCCGCCGCCCGGTTGGCGGCCGACCTCGGACCCGGCTCGGTCCTCGACCTGGACGACGCCGACCGGATCGCGCGCCTGGAGAAGGCGGTGGAGACGACCGGCTGGCGAACGCTTCGCTCCGACGGGGCGTCCGGCGTCGAAGTCGCCCTGGTCGTGGAGGAGTTCGGGCGAAGGCTCGTCGACGTCCCGCTCCTCGGGCCCGTACTCGCCGACGACCTGCGCCGGGAGTTCCCGTCGGCGACGGTCGCGGTGGACGGAGTCGCACGAGACGCCCGAGGCATGCGACAGGCACTCGCCCTCGAGGGCGACCGGATCCTCGCCGCCGAGACCGGCCCTCTGGTCCCCGGCCCCGACCTGACCAGACGCGATGCCGAACTACGCGGCCCGCTGGAGCCGTTGGGCACCCTGCCCGGCGAAGCCGCCGCCCGCTGGCGGGCGTTGGCCCTGGTCGCCACCTGCGCCGACCTCGTGGGCACGGCCCGCGGCGCGCACACGCTCGCCTGCGACTACGCCAAGATCCGCGAACAGTACGGCCGGCCGATCGGCACCTACCAGGCCGTCGCCCACCTGCTTGCCGAAGGCCTGGCCCTGATCGAGGGCTCGGTGAGCGTCCTGCGCCACGCGGCCTGGGCCGTCGACGAACTTCCCGTCCCCGAGGCCCTCCACGCCGCCCGCATCGCCAAGCTGTACTGCGCCCGCGCCGCCCGCACCGTCTGCGAGACGGCCGTGCAGGTGCACGGCGGCATCGGCAACACCTGGGAGTGCCTCGCCCACGTCCATCTGCGCCGGGCCCTCACCTCCGCCGACCTGTTCCCCGTACGTCTGGAGGAGATCGACTGTGGACTTTTGTGACGCGCCGGAGGAGGCCGCGTTCCGGCAGCGGTTGCGGGACTGGCTCGCCGAGCGGGCCGGGACGTTCCCGACCTCGGGCGACGAGTACTGGGCCCGGCAGGGCGCATGGCACCGGGCGCTGCACGCGGCCGGGTTCTTCGGCCTGTCCTGGCCCAAGGAGTACGGCGGACACGAACTGCCGCCCGTCTACGACGTCATCCTCGACGAGGAGCTGGCCCGCGCGGGCGCCCCGCCCCGCCCCAGCCTCGGCTACCTGGTCCAGGGCCTCGGCCGGCACGGCAGCGAGGAGCTGCGGCACCGCTTCTTCCCCGGCATGATCGACGGCACCGAACGCTGGTGCCAGGGCTTCAGCGAACCCGGCGCAGGCTCCGACCTCGCATCCCTGACGACCACGGCCACCCGCGACGGGGACACGTACGTCGTGCACGGCCACAAGATCTGGACCAGCTACTCCGACGTGGCCGACTGGTGCCTGCTGCTGGCCCGCACCGACCCGGACGCACCCCGCCACCGCGGCCTCTCGGCCTTCGTGATCTCGATGGACCAACCGGGCGTGGAGCAGCGGCCGTTGAAGATGATGAACGGGGTCACGAGGGAGTTCGGCCAGCTCCTCTTCGACGGCGCGAGGGTCCCCGCGGACCAGATGGTGGGGGCGCCGGGGGAGGGCTGGGCGCTGGCCATGACGGTCGTAGGACACGAGCGTGAACCGGCGACGCTGGGCTTCTCGGCCCGATACGGCAAGCTGGTGCGCGAGTTGGCAGCCCAGGTGAAGGGGACGAAGGGGGCCACACCACCGCCGGAACTCGCCTGGGCCGTGGTCGAGACCGAGATGCTGCGCCTGCACGTACGGCGACGGCTGTCCGAACAGCTCGACGGCGTCTCGCACGGCCCCGAGGGGTCGCCGGACAAGTTGCTCATGACCTGGACGGAACAGACGGTCGGACACGCGGCCCTCGCGGTCGGCGGCACCCGCGACCCCGAGCTGCTGAACGCCTACCTCTACAGCCGCGCACAGAGCGTCATGGGCGGCACCTCGCAGATCCAGAAGAACATCATCGCCTCGCGAATCCTCGGACTTGGGAGCCTGACGTGACGGATGGACAACGTATGTACGGCATGCCGGAGGAGATCGACGTCCGCGCGGACGGCCCGCTGCGGATCATCACCCTCAACCGGCCCGACGTACTCAACGCGGTCAACGACCCGCTGCACACCGGACTGGCCCACCTGTGGCCGAGGCTGAGCGAGGACCGCGACGCCCGGGCCGCCGTACTCACCGGCGCGGGCAAGGCGTTCTCGGCGGGCGGCGACTTCACCTACCTCGACGAGATCAGGCGTGACGCCGACCTGCGTTCCCGCACCATCGCCCACGGCCGGGAGATCGTCCTCGGCATGGTCCGCTGCCGCGTACCCGTCGTCGCGGCCGTCAACGGCCCTGCCGTAGGCCTCGGTTGCAGCCTGGTCGCCCTCAGCGACGTCGTCCACATGGCCGAGTCCGCCTACCTCGCTGACCCCCACGTCCAGGTCGGCCTGGTCGCCGCCGACGGCGGCCCGCTCACCTGGCCGCTGCACACCAGCCTGCTCCTGGCCAAGGAGTACGCCCTCACAGGCGCCCGCATCCCCGCGGAGCGGGCCGTGACGATGGGGCTGGCCAATCACGTGGTGGCCGACCCGCTCGCCGAGGCCATGGCGTGCGCGAAACGAATCGCGGGACTGCCCCGGCAGGCCGTCGAGAGCACCAAACGGGTCCTCAACATGCATCTGGAACGGGCGGTCCTCGCCACCCTCGACTACGCCACCACCGCCGAGGAACAGTCCTTCCAGACCGAGGACTTCCGCGCCATCGTCGAACGCCTCACCGGCGGGGACGCCTGAGGCAACCGCGGGCTCACTTGGGCGGGAACCGCAGGGCCCCGTCCAGGCGGATGACCTCGCCGTTGAGGTAGTCGTTCTCGCAGACGTGCTGGACGAGGGCGGCGTACTCGGGAGACCGGCCCATGCGCCGGGGGTGCGGGACTTGAGGCCCCCAGTACGCCTCCAACTGATCGCCCGCCTTGCCGTAGGCGGGGGTCAGGAACGTACCGGGCGCGATCGTGACGACCCGGATGCCGAGCGGGGACAGGTCGCGTGCGGCCACCAGGGTCATGCCGACCACCCCGCCCTTGGCGGCGGCGTAGGGAAGCTGACCGATCTGGCCCTCGTACGCCGCGATCGACGCGGTGTTGACGATGACGCCCCGGCTCCCCTCCTCGTCCACCGGCTCCTGGCGGGCCATGGCGGCGGCGGCCAGACGCATCACGTTGAACACCCCGGTCAGGTAGATGTCGACGGTCTGCCGGAACCCGGCGAGGTCCAGGGGTTCACCGTCCCGGCCGACGAGCCGTCCGCCGCTCGCGGGTCCGCCGTGCGCGTCCACCGAGATCCGCAGCGGGGCGAGAGACTCGGCCTCGACGATGGCCGTACGGACGTCGTCCTCGTCGGTGGCATCGGTCCGTACGTAACGGACGCCCAGCTCCTTCTCCAGAGCCCTGCCCTTGTCGTCGGCGAGGTCCGCGACGACCACCGCCGCTCCCGCCGCGTGCAGCCGGCGCACCGTCGCCTCGCCCAGACCGCCCGTCCCGCCGACCACGATGGCGGAGTTGCCATCGATCCGCATCCGAGCCCCCTCTCTCACTCTTGCGAGTATCGTTCTAATTTTGAGAGAGTAGCATTCTCGCTTCACGGTGTAATCCCTGTCCGACCGGCCGAGTTGGAGAGCCGCCCATGCCCGAGGCAGTCATCGTCTCCGCCCTGCGCACCCCCGTCGGCACCGCCTTCAAGGGGACCCTGCGCGACACCACGGCCTTCGACCTGGCCCACCACATCGTCGGCGCTGCGGCGAAGGGGCTCGACCCGGACCACGTCGACGACGTGATCCTCGGCGAGGGCCTCTACGGCGGCGGCGTCCTGGCCCGGCACGCGGCGCTGACCGCCGGACTCACCTCCGTCCCCGGACAGGCCCTCAACCGGCACTGCGCCGCGGGCCTCGCCGCAGTGGCGGGCGGGGCCGCGAGCATCCGCGCCGGCATGGACGACCTCGTCATCGCCGGAGGCGTCAACTCGGCCTCCACGGCGCCGAAATCACGCTTCCGGATCGACGGGGAGTGGGTCGAGCCCTGGACGCCGCCCACTCATCCCGACCGGCCGGACGCCCCCAACACCGACATGTCGATCACCATCGGCTGGAACGTCGCCCAACGGACGGGCATCACCCGCGAGGAGATGGACGCCTGGGCGCTGCGCTCGCACCGGGGCGCCGTACGGGCCATCGACGAGGGTCGCTTCGACGCCGAGATAGTCCCGGTCGAGACCGTGCACGGGCGGTTCGCCGTCGACGAACACCCGCGCCGCGACACGTCCTTGGAGAAACTGGCCGCGCTCAAGCCGCTGCACCCGGAGATCGAGGGATTCAGCATCACCGCGGGCAACGCCTGCGGCGGCAACGACGGCGCGGCCGCCCTGGTCGTCGCGAGCGACAGCGCGGCGGCCGGCGAGGGGCTGCCCGTCCTGGCCACCGTACGGTCCTGGGCGTCCGTCGGCGTCGACCCCGCGGAGACCGGGCTGGCGCCGGTGAAGGCGATCCCCAAGGCGCTGGCCCGCGCGGGCTTTTCGACCGCGGACGTCGACCTGTTCGAGATCAACGAGGCCTTCGCCTCCGTGGCCGTCGCCGCCGTCCGGCTCCTGGACCTCGACCCGGACCGGGTCAACGTCAACGGCAGCGGCTGCTCCCTCGGCCATCCCGTCGCCGCCACCGGGGCGCGCATGCTGGTCACACTCGTCCACGAACTGCGCCGCCGCGGTGGTGGAATCGGCGTCGCGTCGATGTGCGCGGGCGGCGGGATGGGTTCGGCGATGGTCGTCGAGGTGCCCGCGCCGTAGGCGGGTTCACCCCAGCGTCGCTGTGATCTGCGGCAGGTCGAGGGTCGTCCGGATCCCGGGAGCCGCCGCGCAGACGAACGGCACGGCGTTGACCGCGCGGTTCGCCGTGTACGACGGTGACACCACGGCCATCCGGTCGAGCGGCACCGGCAGCCGCATGCCGACGTCCAGCGGCGCGTCGCCGTCGACCGTGAGGTGCCAGCCGGTGTCCCGCAGGTCCCAGGCCGGTTCGAGGTCGGTGGTGCAGTACCACGTCGCGCGGAAGCGCAGCAGCGGGCGGCCCGCGCGCATCCCGGACACCGTGAGGCGCTGGGCAGCCACTGTGCCCGGCTCCAGCGTGCCGGCGGCGATGCCGACCCGGTGGCGGGCGGTCGCGACCTCCCCGCTCGCCTCCAGGGAGTCGAGCGGATTCCCGAGGGCCTCGGCGATCAGCCGCAGCGACGGGCCGAAGCTGGTACGTGCCCGCGAGAGGCGGCCTTCGTCGAACTCGCCGGGTGCGACCCCGTAACCCATCACGCCGAACAGCAGGTCCGGCGAGGGGCGTTGGGAGAGGTCGGCGAACTCGTCGATGGTCAGCCCGTCGACCCGCCGCGCGATCGACGTCAGCACGAGCGGCACGGCCTCGGTGATGAAGCCGGGGCTGCTGCCCGTGCTGTGGAGCGAGGTACCGCCGCGTTCGCAGGCGGCTTCAACTCGCTTGCGTACGACGGGATCCATGCTCCCCGGATGGTGGAACTCGCCACGCGTGGTCACGACGTTCGCGCCCGACTCCAGGAGCCTGCACACCTCGTCGACGTCGCACACGAGCGGCATGTACAGCACGCAGTCCGCACCCAGACTCACGATCTGCTCGACGTCCCGGGTGGCGGTGACGCCCGTGGCGCCCAGCCCGCACAACTCGCCCGCGTCCAGCCCGGCCTTGTCCGGCGTGTGCACGTGGACCCCGGCCAGGGTCAGGTGCGGGTGCTCGATGACGGCGCGCAGTGAGCGGGTGCCGATGGTGCCGGTGGCCCACTGGACGACGCGGTGCGGCCGGCCGGTGACGCTCATCGCGTCCCCTGTGCAAGCCGCAGCAGGGCCTCCTGGGCGTAGGACGCGACCAGGGTGCCGTCCTCGGTGAACACATCGCCCCGGCCGAAGCTGCGGCCGTGGGCGAGGATCGGGCTGTGCTGGCGCAGCAGCAGCCAGTCGTCGGCGCGGAAGGGCCGGTGGAACCACACCGTGTGCGAGGTGACGGCGGAGGTGAACGCTGTCCCGGCATCCCGCTGGCTGATCCCCTCGAGCGGGCGCAGCGCCGTGCCGATGAGGGTCAGGTCGGTGGCGTACGCCGTGAGGGCGGGCGCCAGTTCCGTGTCGGTCGACGGGGTGCGCATCCAGAGGTCGAGTCCGGGAGGGCCGGCGGTGGGGGAGTCGAGGTCGGCTGTGGTCCGGGTCTCCCAGGGGAGCAGGCGCAGCTCCACGCGGTGCTCCGGCCCCGGGAGGGCGGGGATCGCCGTGGTGGCCTGGTGGGCGGGGCCGTCCTCCGAGGTGTGCAGGGACACCGAGATGGTCGCCACGACCCCCTTCGTCTGCCGGGCGACGACCGTCAGCGTGGCGAAGGAGCCGCCCTCGTGGTGGCGCTGCACCTCGTACCGCACGGGTTCGTCGACCTGGCCCGCCCGCGGGAACAGGGCGTGCAGGGACTTGACGGTCTTGTCCGGGCAGACGAGCCGCGCAGCGCGGACGGACTGGGCCAGGAGCTGCCCACCGAACAGCCGGTGGTAGCCCAGGCGCTGGTTGGGCCCCTCGTACTCCGTGCTTCCCGCGGGCGTACGCAGGTCGAGACAGGCGAGCAGGTCGTCCCAGAGTTCACTCAAGGCAAGCGGCATGCCTGAGATGGTAAGGGATATTTCCCTATCTGAGAATGGTGTTCTCGCCCGTGTGGTGGGTGGGTTAGTCGACGGTGAACCCCTTCGCGCAGAAGTCCCAGATCTCGTCCGCGGTGATCGGGTGGGTGCCCTCCTGGCCGCTGGACTGGGCGTTGAACATGACGGTCTGCATGGTCAGCGCGGCCACGCGGCGGGGCTTGAAGCCCGGGTTCAGCAGGCCGGCGTCCTCGAGCTCCGTCATCAGCTCGGTGAAGAGGCCGAGGAGCGGGGTGCTCGCGACCCGCATCTCGGCGGGGTGCGAGACCAGCAGGCGCAGGGCGAAGTCGGTGAACAGCGGGCGCTGCGCGCCGGACGGATCGGGCCGCGAGGTTTCGAACAGGGCCTGGATGACGACCTTGAGCTTGTCCAGCGGGGCGGTGTGCTCGGCCGTGGCGATCCGCAGCTCATCGGCCGACTTGCTCAGGGCGTCCTCGAACAGCGCGAGCAGCAGTTCGTGCTTGCCGTCGAAGTGCTGGTAGAAGCTGCGCAGCGACTGCCGGGACCGGTCGACGACCTCCTGCACGGTGAAGTCCGTGGTGCCCTTCTCCGCCATGATCGACTGCGCCGCGTCGAGGAACCGCTCCACCCGTTGCTCGGCCCGACGCTTCGCCGCTTGGGTGGAACGCTCGACCGCGCGTTGCTTCCAGGCCGGTTCTTCGGTGGGGGTGCTCACGGGTCGGTCCGCCTTCTCTGCTGCCATGCGGAGAACATTACTGCAGTGCAGCGACAAGGCGCCTGTGGCAAGGCTGGACACCTCGGAGGGCATGGGGGAGACTCTTAATTCCCAATAGAGAGAATGTTATTCTCGCTCACCGTGGCGTACCGGGACACCGGCAGGGAGGCCGTTCATGGCGTGGGACTTCCAGACCGACCGCGGGATCGGGCTCTTCGTCCATGGAGGCTCCGATGCTGTTTGAGTTCGACGCCGAGCAACGGCTGTGGCAGGACACCGTGCACAAGGCGGTCCTCAAGGAGTGCCCGCCGACGCTGGTCCGCAGGATCGTGGACGACGGCGCCGATCCGGCTCCGCTGTGGCGCGTCTACGTCGACCTGGGCTGGACCGAACTGACCGACCCCGCCGACACGGTCGAGCTGGCCATCGTCCTGGAGGAGCTGGGCCGGGCCACCGACCCGACGCCCTACCTGGCGACGATGACCCAATTCGTGCCCCTCGCACCGGAGTTCGCTGAACCGGGGCAGTCCGGCACGGCCGTACACACGGGCGTCACCGCCCGTCCCGAGGACGGCGGCTGGGTGCTGGAGGGCACCGCCCGCCACGTTCTGGACGGCGACCGGGCCGACCGGCTGGCCGTCGTGACCGACGAAGGCGTCTTCGTCGTATCCGCCGACGAGGTGACCGCCGTACGCACCCCCGTCTTCGACCCTGTCCTGCACATCGCCGAGGTGTCCTTCCCGCGGGTACGGGTGACCGACCGGGCCCGTACCGCCGCCGACCCGGAACGCGCCCGTCACCTCGCCCTCACGGGCATGGCCCTGACGATGGTCGGCGCCTGCCGCCGCGCCCTCGAGATGGTGCTCGACCACGTCCGCACCCGGCATCAGTTCGGCGCCCCCATCGGCTCGTTCCAGGCCGTGCAGCACAAGGCCGCCGACATGCACGTGGCCGTCGAACGTGCCCGCGCCCTGGCCTACTTCGCGGCGCTGACGATCGCCGAGGACGCCCCGCGGCGTCGGCCGGCCGCGTCCATGGCCAAGGCGGCGGCGGGCGAGTGCCAGGCCCTGGTGTTCCGTAACGGGGTGCAGCTGTTCGGGGCGATGGGGCACACCTGGGAGAACGACCTGCAGTTCGCGATCAAGCGGGCGAAGGCGGGCGAGCTGATGCTGGGCGGCGCCGCCGAGCACCGGGCGCTGATAGCCGAGGAGTGCCATGCGACTGACCTTTGACGACGACGTCGAGTCCTTCCGCGCCGAGTTCGCGGCGTTCCTGGAGGCCAACCTGCCCACCGAGGCGGAGGCAACCGAGCGGTCCCGCTCCACCGGGCACATCCCCGAGTGGGCCAGGCGGTGGCAGCGCCTCCAGTTCGACGAGGGCTGGCTGCTGCCGGGCAACCCACCGGAGTTCGGCGGACGCAACGCGGGCGTCATCCAGCAGTACGTACACCTGGAGGAGCTGTCCCGGCGCCGCATCTGCCACAGCTTCAACCCCCAGGGCGTCGGCATCATCGCCGCCTCCCTGCTCTCCTTCGGCACCGAGGAGCAGAAGCACCGCTGGGCCGTGCCCATCCTGCGCGCCGAGATCACCGCCGCCCTCGGCATGAGCGAACCCGGCGCCGGCTCCGACCTCGCCTCCCTGCGCACCCGCGCCGTCCTGGACGGCGACCACTTCACCGTCAACGGGCAGAAGGTGTGGACCTCCGGCGCCCACGACGCCGACGTCCTGCTCACCTTCGTCCGCACCGACCCCGAGGCCCCCAAGCACAAGGGCATCAGCGTGCTGCTGATCCCCACCGACACCCCCGGAGTCACCCGCCGCCCCTTCGCCTCGTACACCGCTGCCGAGGACAAGGACTTCAACGAGGTCTACTTCGAGGACGTCCGCGTCCCCGCCGAGAACCTCGTCGGCCCCCTCAACCAGGGCTGGCGGGTCGCGAACGGCTCCCTCGGCCACGAGCGCACCCTGATGTGGCTGGGCGAGGCCGAACGGATGGGCCTCGTCGTACGGGACTTCCGCCCGTCCGGCCCGCTGGAGAAGGACTGGTACGCCACCCTCGTCATGGACCTGCAGGCGCTGCGCCTGCTCGGTTCGGCCGCCCTGGCCCGCGCCGCCCGCGGCGAACAGGACGTACCCGCCCTGTCGGTACTGAAGGTGCTCGGCTCGGAGGGCTCGCAGCGGGCCCTTGAGCGGGTTCTTGAAGCCGCCGGTCCTGACGGGCTCGCCTATCCGGCGACCACCGCGCCGTACTGCCACATGAGTTTCGACGACGACTCCGCCAGCTGGTTCAACCGCTACGCGCGCAGCTTCGGCGGCACCATCGCCGGCGGTACGTCCGAGATCCAGCGCACGATCATCGCCGAGCGCGTGCTCGGTCTGCCCCGACGCTGAGGAGACGTTCGTGCACATCCTGTATGCGGTGAAGGACCACATCGCGACCCTCACCCTGAACCGCCCCGAGGTCGCCAACGCCCAGAACATGGCCCTCCTCGACGAACTCGACGCCGCCTGGACGCGGGCCGCCGAGGACGAGGACGTGAAGGTGATCGTGCTACGCGCCGAGGGCAAACACTTCTCCGCCGGGCACGACCTCAAGGACCGCTGGCCCGCCCCGAACGAGATCACCCTGGAGTGGATCTACCGGGCGGAGAACCGCCGTTATCTTGAGTACACCCTGCGCTGGCGGAACGTGCCCAAGCCGTCCATCGCCGCCGTCCAGGGGCGCTGCATCGCGGGCGGACTGATGCTGTGCTGGCCGTGCGACCTGATCGTGGCGGCCGAGGACGCCCTGTTCTCCGACCCCGTCGTCACGATGGGCATCGGCGGCGTCGAATACCACGGGCACACCTGGGAGTTGGGGGCCCGCAAGGCGAAGGAGATCCTGTTCACCGGGCGCCCGCTCACCGCGGAGGAGGCCGAGCGGGTGGGCATGGTCAACCGGGTGGTGCCGCGCGATCAGTTGGACGCCGAAACGCGTGAACTGGCCGAACGGATCGCGAAGATGCCGGCGTTCGGGCTGCGCCAGGCCAAGCGGGCCGTCAACCAGACCCTGGACACACAGGGCTTCTACGCCGCGATCCAGTCGGTGTTCGACGTCCACCAGACGGGGCACGGCAACGCGTTGAGCGTCAGCGGGTATCCGATCCTGGCGAAGCTGGACGAGATGAAGGAGAAGCTGCGCTAAGCCCCACTCAGGTCACAGCTGCACGAGCCGTGGCGCCGAGCCCTCCGCCCGCAGGACGGCCCCGGCCTCGCGCGTCAACTCCCGGGCGCTGCCGAGCAGTCCGTCCAGCACGAGGGCGCGCCGGACGTGCCGGTGCAGCGGATGCTCGGCGGTGAAGCCGATCCCGCCGAGCACCTGCTGGCAGTGGCGGGCAGCCGTCAGCGCCGCCCGCCCGGCCGCCGCCTTGGCCAGCAGCGAGCCGAGGGGATCGGCGGCGACCGCGAGGGTGGCCTCGGCGCCCTCCAGGGCGACCAGGGTCTCCGCGAGCCGGTGGCGTACGGCCTGGAACGAGGCGAGCGGGCGGCCGAATTGCACTCGGTCCAGGGCGTGCGTCCGGGCGAGCGACAGCATGGCCCGCCCAGTGCCGACCAGCCACCAGCCGAGTGCCCGGCGGCCGGCATCGAGCGGCAGCGGCTCCCCCTCGGAGATGGGGCGCAGAGGCAGGTCGCCGTCCAGCACCGTGCCCGAACCGCCGCCACCCCGCTCCCACACCACCCACGAGCCGCCCGCGTACGGCAACTCCGGCGCACCGCCGACGGATCGCCCCGCCGCGTGCAGCACCACGTCGTTCAGCAGCGGGGCATGCGCGCCGGTCTCGCCGAGCAGTCGGAAGACGGTCGGGACCGCCACGTCGGGGAACTCGGCCAGCAGCTCGTGCCAGCCGAGCCCGGTCAGTGCCGCGTCCAGGGCCGGGCCCGAGGCCGCCGTCATCGTCTTGCGGAGGGTCTCGGCGAGCAGCTCCCGTTCCGCGGCGTCCACGGTCACTCCCTCCCCAGATCGAGCAGTCGGCGGGCGATGATGTTGCGCTGGATCTCCGCGGTGCCGCCGTAGATGGTCGCCGCCCGCGCGTACAAGTACTCCGACCGCCATGGCGACTCGCTCAGCTCCAGCACTCCGGGCAGCAAGTCCCGTGCGGTGTCGAAGAGTTGCTGCTCCGCCGTGGCCAGCAGCACCTTGTCGACCGAGGTCTCCGGCCCGAGCCGGGCTCCGTCCGCCAGCCGCCGCTGCGTCGCGTGTGAGCGGCAGCGGACGGTGTGCAGGGCCAGGTAGGCGGCGCCGAGGGCCGCGTCGTCCGGCTCGGCCGTCTCCTCGAGCAGTCGGTCGAGCCGCGTGTACAGATGGGCGATCCGGTGCCAGAAGCAGGTGGAGCGCTCGTACGGGAGCAGGTCCATCGCCAGGCGCCAGCCGTCCCCGGGGCGGCCGAGCATCCGGTCGGCGGGGACGAGGACGTCGTCGAAGAACACCTCGGCGAACTCGTCGACGCCGTGCATCGTGCGCAGCGGCCGGACGGTGATGCCAGGGGTGTCCATGTCGACGAAGAAGGCGGTGATGCCGTCGTGGCCGGGCGCGGTGCGGGTGAGCAGGACGCAGCGGGCCGCGAACTGGGCGAGGCTCGTCCAGACCTTCTGGCCGTTGACCACCCAAGTGCCGTCGCCGTGCGGTTCCGCCCGGGTGGTCAGGGAGGCGAGGTCGCTGCCCGAGCCGGGCTCGGAGAAGCCCTGGCACCACTGTTCCCGCCCGCTGAGCAGCAACGGCACCATGTCCGCGGCCAGTTGGGGAGGGGCGTACGAGATCATCGTCGGGGCCAGCACCTCGACCATCGAGTAGATGCCGGGCTCGGCAAGCCCGCGCGTGGCGACCTCCTCGCCGAGGACCGCCCGGAACACGGCCGGTCCGCCGAGCCCTCGTACCTCGGCGGGCCAGCCGTAACGCATCCAACCGGCGTCGAACAGAGCGCGGCGTACCCGGCCCAGCTGCGCCACCTGCGCGTCGAACGAGTGGTCGGGGCCGGGGGAGAGGTCGTGATCCGCGAGCCAGGCCCGTAGGGCGGAGCGGAACTCCGCCACGGTCCCGTACGCCTCGGCCTTCATACGGCGGGGCGTTCGAACGCGTGCGGCCGGCCCGAGTCGTGTGCCCCGCTGCGGCGGATGAACGTCATGGCCCGCGTCCGCAGCCGCCAGCCGTCCGCGGTGCGCATGTAGGTGTCGTTGTAGTAGCCGAGCCGCATGTCGTGCGTGGCGTGGTCGATGAAGCACAGCGGCTGGGTGCCGGTCGCGGTGTCGTCGCCGGACGGTTCGATGACGGGCGTCCCGGTGAGGAACAGTCCCTTGGGGGCCGCCGCGACCAGCGCCGGAAAGTCCGCGAGGGGATAGGTGTCGCCGAAGGCGCTGTAGCTGCCGTCGGGGGTGAAGACCGCGAGCAGCCCGTCCATGTCGCCCTGGGTGATGGTCACCGCGTACCGGGCGAGGAGTTGCTGGATCTCCACGAGGTCGTCAGTGGTCATGACCGCTCCTTTCCGGCAAGGGCCGCTCGTCGTCGTCGGGTTGCACGCCGAACGTCTTGAAGGCCATGGCCAGCACGGCGTACGCGCCCACCGTGAACACCAGGTCCATCCGCTGGCGTTCGTCGAGGTGCTCGCCGAGCGCCTCCCAGGTGCGGTCCGACACGCAGGAGTGGTCCTCGAGTTCGTCGACGGCGTCGAGGACCGCGCTGTCCAGCGGATCGGCCGCCTTGCCCCGGCCCGCCGCTTCGATCTCGTCCTCCGTCAGACCGGCCTGCCGCGCCAGCACCAGGTGGCTGGCCCATTCGTACGAGCAGTCCCTCCGCCTGGCCACCCGCAGCGTCGCCAGTTCGCGCAGCCGGGGCGGCAGCGTCGAGCCGAACAGGACGTACGTACTGAAGGGGAGGAAGGCCTCGGTCAGGTCGGGGTGGCGGACCAGCGTGGCCATCGCGTTCCCGGCGCCCTGCGCGTTGCGCAGTCTCCTGGGGAGCATGGAGACCAGCGCGGCGCGCGTCCGGTCGTCCCATTGGTCGTCCGGCAGCGGGGGCAGGCGCGGGGTCATGCCGTGACTCCCTTGTCGTAGCGGTGAGAATGACATTCTCTGATAGTGTGCTTCAGATTTTCACCGGTTGTGCCGTCGCGTCAACCATCAGGCACGCAGCTTGCCGAAGTCCCAGCTGACGATCTTCTCCGGCCGAAGGCGCAGCCATGCGTGCCGGCCGTCGTACCGGAAGTCGCCGCCACCCGTGTACTTGTCCGCGAAGAGGCGCTCGGGGGTAGCGAGTTCGTCCAGCGGCTCGCCCTTGCGTGGTACTTCTCCGACGACCCGGGCGCTGCCCAGCAGCTCCACGCCGCGCAGCCGCAGGAAGTCGGGACCGCCGTCGTCGACGATCACGCTGAGCCGGGGATCGCGGTCGAGGTCCGTCCACCTCTGGCTGCGCGTCAGCGAGTTGAGCCACAGTGCCGTGCCGTCCCAGACGAACCAGAGCGCGCTGGCGTGCGGATGCCCATTCGGACCGACGGTCGCGACCCGGCAGATCGGCTGCGAGCGCAGGAAGGTGTCCCGCTCGTCGTCGCTCATGGCGATCTTGGTGCTCCTGCGTTGACCGGGCATGATTCCTCCCACTCTCGTGTGAATGCCTAATTCTCCTGTGCGGATGGTTGCTTCTCTTCTGGCGAGAAGCTACTTTCCACCACAGGCAGGACCGTGGCAACCAGGGCCCTGTGACACCGGAAGAGATGGGGAACCGTGAGTCTTTTCCATGAGGACCGGCTGTTGATCGACGGAGAGCTCGTCCGCGCCGGCCGCAGCTTCGAGACCGTCGATCCGTCCACCGGGAAGGTGCTGGGGACGGCGTCCGACGCGGAGACCGGCCATGCCGAGGCGGCGGTCGCCGCCGCCCGCCGGGCGTTCGACACCACCGACTGGATGCGCGACCGAGACCTGCGGCTGCGCTGCCTGCGCCAGCTGTACGAGGCGCTGCTGAAGCATCGCGAGGAGTTGCGGGACCTGACCATCGCGGAGGTGGGCGCGCCGCGCTCACTGACCCACGGGTCGCAGCTGGACGATCCGATCGAGCTGGTCAAGTGGTACGCCGACCTCCTCGAACGCTACGAGTTCCGCGAGGAACTCCCCACCCAGGAGAGCCGCGGACGGCGGCACCGCCGGTGGGTGGAGAAGGAGGCGGCGGGCGTCGTCGCGGCCATCCTCCCGTACAACTTCCCCAACCAGCTGGCCCTCGCCAAACTCGCCCCCGCGCTGGCCGCCGGATGCACCGTCGTCCTCAAGGGAGCGCCCGACACCCCGTGGACGACGCTGGCCCTCGGCCGGATCATCGCCGAGGAGACCGACATCCCCGCGGGCGTTGTCAACATACTCACCTCGTCGGGACCCGAGACCGGCGGACTGCTCACCGCCCACCCCGACATCGACATGATCTCCTTCACCGGGTCGACCCCGGTCGGCAGAGCGATCATGGCGTCCGCCTCGGCCACGCTGAAGAAGGTGTTCCTGGAGCTCGGCGGCAAGTCGGCGATGCTCGTGCTGGACGACGCCGACTTCAACCAGGCCGCGATGATGGCCGCGTTCACCGTCTGCACCCACGCGGGCCAGGGCTGCGGGATCACTTCGCGGCTCCTGGTCCCGCGCGAGCGGCACGACGAGATGGTGCAACTGGTGGCGGCCATGCTCGGCCGGGTCAGCTACGGCGATCCTGGCGACCCGGCCACCCACATGGGACCCCTGATCAGCGAACGGCAGCGGTCCAAGGTGCACGGTCTGGTCGAGCGGGCCGTCGCCGACGGGGCCCGGCTGGTGACCGGTGGCCGGCCCGCTGAGCGCGAGGGCTTCTTCTACGAGCCGACGCTGCTCGCCGGCGTCGACCCGGGCTCCGAGATCGCCCAGGAGGAGATCTTCGGACCGGTGCTGACCGTCATCCCGTACGACGACGAGGACGACGCCGTCCGTATCGCCAACGACTCGGTGTACGGGCTGTCCGGCGCCGTGATCGGTGGCGACGACGAACGGGCGATCGCCGTCGCGCGGCGGATCCGCAGCGGCAGCTTCAGCATCAACGGGGGGCTGTTCTTCGGCCCCGACGCTCCGTTCGGCGGCTTCAAGCAGTCCGGCATCGGCCGGGAGATGGGTGTGGCGGGGCTGGAGGAGTTCCTCGAGCTCAAGACCTTCGGCGTGGCGGAGAAGTAACGCGCGCCCGCTGGGACCTACCAGCTATTCGGGGACGGCACCTAGGAGGCAACCCCGTGAGAGTCCAGGCATTCCCCGCCGCCCTGCTGGCGGCCACACTGCTCGCCGTCGCCGGTTGCGGCGGCCACGACGACCCCGCCGAGCCCGAAGGCGAGGGCACCCCCACCCAGGCCGCGGAGCAGGCGGCGTCGGGTGACTTCGGCGATCTGAAGGACGTCTGCGGACCCGGCGATGCGAAGAGCTCGCCCGCCCAGGGCGTCACCGCCGACGAGATCAAGGCCGGGGTCTTCTCCGACGTGGGCTTCACCAAGAAGTCCGAGTTCGTGGACGCCGCGAAGGTGTTCACCTCCTGGTGCAACGAGGTCGGCGGTGTCAACGGCCGCGAACTCGTCGCCACCACCCGGGACTCCAAGCTGATGGAGGTCCGCCAACGGATGCTCGAGGCCTGCAAGGAGGACTTCGCGCTCGTCGGCGGCGGCGCGGCCCTGGACGCCCTCGGCGTCAAGGACCGGCTGAACTGTCTGCTGCCCGATTTCCCCGCCCAGGTGAGCCAGGTCGAGAACCAGGGCTCGGACCTTCAGGTCCACTCGACGGGCGGTGCGTCCTACGACCGCTATCCGGGCTACTACCAGTGGCTGCTCAAGGAGGCCTACCCGGAGTCGGCCGACGCCGTCGGCACCATCGCGGGCGACGCCCCGGTCAGTAAGGTCATCAACGCTCGGGCCGAGGAGAGCCTCAAGGCCGCCGGGGCGAAGATCACCTACAACGACCTCTACCCGACCCAGGGCGTGTCCGACTGGACGCCCTACGCGCAGGCCATCAAGAGCAAGGGCGTCAAGGGCCTGGTGTTCCTCGGGGACTTCGTCAGCCTCGCCAAGCTCGAACAGGTGCTGACCAGCATCAACTACAAGCTCGACTGGATTGACGCCAACAACAATGCCTACGGCCCGGCCTTCCTCCAACTCGCGGGCAATTCCCTGGACTTCCAGAACAACCTGGCCGACCTGGGTGGGGTGCATCCGCTGGAGAAGGCTTCCGACAACCCCGCGACCCAGCAGGTCATCGACCTCTTCAAGAAGTACGCCCCCAAGGCACAGGTCACCCTCCCCGCGGTGCGCGGCTTCGCCGCCTGGCTGCTGTTCGCCAAGTCGGCGAAGAGCTGCGGCGACGACCTCACCCGCACGTGCGTCTACGAGGAGGCTCGCAAAGAGTCCGCGTGGACAGGCGGCGGCCTGCTGGCCCCGGTCGACCTGACCGCGGAGGACGCCCCGCTCAACTGCTTCAACATCGAGAAGGCCACGTCCAAGGGCTGGGAGCCCGCCGACTTCAAGCCCAATGAGGGCGCCTACCGGTGCGATGCGCCCGCCTACAAGTTGAAGGGCGACTACCCCAAGCCCCTCACCCTCGCCGATGTCGGCAAAAGCATGAGCGACGTGAAGTGACGTGACCTGATGGAGCAGCTCTTCACCTTCGGGATCGTCGGCCTGAGCACCGCCGCCGTGTACGCGGTGATCGGCAGCGGACTGGTGCTTACCTACGTCACCACCGGCGTGTTCAACTTCGCGCACGGGGCGGCGGGCATGCTGGCGGCGTTCTGCTACTGGCAGTTCACCGTCGGCTGGGGCTGGCCGGTTCCGGTGGCCCTGGCGGTGGTGCTCCTGGTGCTCGCCCCGGGCTTCGGCCTCGCCGTCGAACGGGTCCTGATGCGGCCCGTGCAGCGGCTCGGTGAGGCCGAACGCCTGGTGATGACGGTGGCGCTGCTCAGCGGCGCCATCGCCGCCGCCCGCTGGATCTGGGACCCCAACGTGCCCCGGCCGCTGCGGGTCTTCTTCGCGGACCGGAAGTCCATCGACCTCGGACCGGCCACGGTCACCTGGCACCAGGCCCTCACCATGGCCGTCGCCGTGGCGGTGGCGGCGGGCTTGTGGTTCCTGCTGAACCGGACCCGCACCGGCGCGGAGATGCGGGCGACGGTCGACGACCGCTCGCTCGTCCAGTTGACGGGCGCCGATCCGATCCGTGCCAGCCGCGTCGCCTGGATCCTCGGCACCCAACTCGCCGCGATCGGCGGCATCCTGATCGCCCCGACCGTCGCCCTCGACGCCTCCCAGCTCTCCCTCCTGATCGTCAGCGCCTACACCGCCGCCGTCTTCGGCCGGCTGCGCAGCCTCCCGCTCACCTTCGCCGGCGCGATCGTCGTCGGCTGCCTGGAGAGCTACCTCACCGGCTATCTCCCGCAGAACGAGTACCTGCCGGGCCTGCGCCTGGCCGCCCCCGCCCTGCTGCTGTTCCTGGCCCTGCTCCTCTTCCGCCACCCACGCCTGCGCGGCCGCGACCGGCGGCTGGTCCAGGTCCCGGCACCGTCCATGCGGGGTACGGCGGTCTTCGCGGTGTCGACCGTCGTGTTCGGGGCGGTGCTGGCCACGGTCCTCGGCGAGGCCGACCTCGTGACGTACGCGCCGATCTTCTCGCTCGGCATCGTCGCCCTGTCGTACGTACCCCTGGCCGGGTACGCAGGCCAGATCTCCCTGTGCCAGCTGAGCATGGCCGGGATCGGCGCCGTCGTCTGGGGACACCTCGGCACGCACGGGGAACTGTGGGCGCTGGCGGCCGCGATCGCGGTGTCGGGGGCGGCCGGGGCGCTGATCGCACTGCCCGCGCTGCGGTTCTCGGGCGTGTATCTGGCGCTGGGAACGGCGGCGTTCGCGGTCATCCTCGACCGGTGGATCTTCACCCTGCCGTCGTTCGAGGTGCTCGGCGTCCGCATCGCGCTGTTCGACCAGGGCTCCGTGGAGATGGCTGGGCCCGGTCTCTTCGGCCTACGCCTGGACTCCGCCGGGGAGTTGATGATGCTCGCCGCGGTCTGCCTGGGCCTCGCCTCGCTCGGGGTCGCGTGGCTGCGCCGCAGCGGCTTCGGGCGGCGGCTGATCGCGCTGCGGGACAGCGAGGCGGCGTACGCGACACTCGGCGGAAACCTCCTGGTGGCCAAGGTGCTGGTGTTCGCGCTGTCGGCCGGGATCGCGGGGCTCGGCGGCGCGTTGTACGGGATGCAGCAACGGTCCATCACCGCCGAGCAGTTCAACCTTGTCGCCGGGTTGCCGATCTTCCTGGTCGCGGTGATCGGCGGCCTCGGGGCCGTGGGCAACGGGCTGTTCGCGGGTACGGCTTTCGTCGGCCCGCATGTGCTGATCGGGCTGGCGTCCTGGACGCAGAACCTCGTCAGCGTGCTGCCCGCGCTGGCCGGCATGGGCCTCGGCCACAGCCCGGAAGGCATCATCTCCAGGTTCCGGCGCGAGTGGGAGCCGCTCGGCCGGGACCGCATCGCCCTGCCCACCCTGCTCGGCACCCTCGCGCTGGCATGGGTGCTACGGCTGACCGACGTGATCAACGGGTGGACGTTCCTGATCGTTTCGCTGGTCCTGGCCTTCGTCTTCCGCAGGTACGCGTCCATACGGCAGGCTCCGAAGGCCGAACCGGACGTCCCGGTCGAGTGGTGGGGCGTACGACGTCCCTGGCGTCCGCAGGACGGGGAGGTGCTGGCCCGTGGCACTGCTGGAGGTTAGCGGCGTGACGGTCGCCTTCGGCGGCAACCGCGCACTGGACGGCGTCGGCATGAGCGCCGAACGGGGCAGGGTCACCGGGCTCATCGGCCCCAACGGGGCGGGAAAGAGCACCCTGTTCGACGTCGTGTCCGGGCTGCGCAGGCCCTCGGCGGGACGGGTCGTGCTCGACGGGCGGGACATCACCCGGCTCGGGCCCGCCCGCCGCTCCCGGCACGGACTGGCCCGTACCTTCCAACGCCTGGAACTCTTCGGCCGGTTGAGCGTCCGCGACAATCTGCTCGTCGCTGCCGAACTCGGCCCCGAGCGGCGGCGGGCCCAGCAGGTGGCCGACGGCATTCTCGAACGGCTCAGCCTGACCGGCATCGCCGACAACTCCGCCGATACCCTGCCCACCGGAGCCGGCCGGCTGGTCGAGGTGGGCCGCGCGCTGGCCGTACGGCCGGGGCTGCTGCTCCTCGACGAGCCCGCCGCCGGTCAGGACGGCGAGGAGACCGAACGGTTCGCGGCCCTGCTGCGCTCGCTGGCCGACGACGGGACGGCCGTCGTTCTCGTCGAGCACGACATGGGCCTGGTCATGGGCGTGTGCGACGAGGTGTACGTGCTCGACCTCGGCAAGGTCATCGCCGTAGGACCGCCCGAAGTCATCCGGAGCGACGAGACCGTGCTGGCGGCCTACCTGGGAGACGTGGCGTGAACCCTCTGCTCGAACTGCGCACCGTACGAGCCGCCCACGAGGGCATCACCGTCCTGCACGGCGTGGACCTGCGCGTGGCGGCAGGGCAGGTGGTGGCGCTGCTCGGCCCGAACGGTGCCGGCAAGACGACCGCGCTCCGGGTGGCCGCCGGGATCCACCCGGCGCAGTCTGGCCAACTCCTGCTCGGCGGACGGGACTTGACCGGCGCCGACCCCCGCGACCTGGCCCGGGCGGGCGTCTGCCTGATCCCCGAGGGCCGCGGTGTGTTCCCCAACCTCTCGGTCCGCGACAACCTCCTGATGATGACCTTCACGGGCCGCACCCGCGAGGAGATCCAGGACACCGCCTTCGCACGCTTCCCCGCCCTCGCCCGCCGCGCCGGACAGACGGCCGGCACCCTCTCCGGCGGCGAGCAGCAGATGCTCGCCCTCGCCCGGGGCCTGGCCACCGACCCCGCCGTACTGCTCCTCGACGAACTGTCCATGGGGCTGGCCCCGTTGGTCGTCACCCGGCTCTACGAACAGGTCGCCGAGATCGCCCGGCAGGGCGTGGCCGTGCTGATCGTCGAGCAGTTCGCGGCCGCCGTCCTCGGCATCGCCGACCACGCCGCCGTTCTCGTACGCGGCCGCATCGAGCGGCAGGGCCGTCCGGACGGCGGGCTGCGTGACGAACTGTCCGCCCTCTACCTGGGGAGTTCCGCATGACACCGACCGAGCCACGCGCGGAAACGACCGCCACCGAGCCACGCGCGGACATGAAACCGGATGTGACATCCACCGAATCGCGCGCCGACCGCTTCGTCCACGAACTGGCGGAGCTCAAGATCCCCGACCCGGCCGCCGCGCGGACCGGCCTGTGGCTGCGCCTCGGCGCCACGCTCATGGTCCTGGGCCTGGTGCTCGCGGTGTCGGCCTACTTCGTCACGCACAACACCCAGAACCCGCTCAACCAGCGCGACGGCATCGCCCTCGGCCTCGGCGGCATCGCCGCGAGCGTCGTGGGCGGCGCACTGTTCCTGCGCTACTCGCTCACCGGCTTCCTGCGCTTCTGGATGGCCCGCCAGTCCTACGACCTCGCCGTGCTCGCCGACCGCCTGTCCGAAAGGGACCTGAACCATGACCTCACCCGCACCGACGCTGCGCCCCGGTGACCAGCTCGCCAGCACGGTGTGCACCACCCGCGTGGTCGTCGTCCGCGCCCCCGCAGACCGGCAGCCGACCATCACCTGCGGAGGCGACCCGATGGTGCCCGCGGCCACCGCGCCGCCCGCGCCCGCCACGGACACCGAGCCGGTCACGCTCCTCGGCAAGCGCTACGTAGACGCCGACGGAACCCTCGAACTGCTCTGCACCTCCGCCGGAGCAGGCGAACTCGCCTGCGACGGCGTCCCCATGACCCTCAAGACCGCCAAACCCCTCCCGGCCTCCGACTGAACCGGCCCCGACTGAACCGGCCTGTTACCGAACGGCCTCTGCCTGAAAAGGACTTCGCATGCTCAAGGACGACATGATCCTGATCAGCGTCGACGACCACATCATCGAGCCCCCCGACATGTTCGTGAACCACCTCCCGGAGAAGTACCGGAAAGACGCGCCGCAACTCGTGCACCGCGACGACGGCACCGACGTATGGCAGTTCCGGGGCACGACGATCACCAACTCGGCGCTCAACGCGGTCGCCGGACGCCCCAAGGAGGAGTACGGCGTCGAACCGCAGGGCCTCGACGAGATCCGGCCCGGCTGCTACGACGTACACGAGCGGATCAAGGACATGAACGCGGGCGGCATCCTCGCCCAGATGAACTTCCCGTCCTTCCCCGGCTTCTCGGCCCGGCTCTTCGCCACCGAGGACGCGGACTTCTCGCTCGCGCTCGTGCGGGCGTACAACGACTGGCACATCGACGAGTGGTGCGGCGCCTACCCCGGCCGTTTCATCCCCATGGCCCTCCCTGCCATCTGGGACGCCGAACTGTGCGCGGCCGAGGTCCGCCGGGTGGCCGAGAAGGGCTGTCACTCGCTGACCTTCACCGAGAACCCGGCCGTGCTCGGCTACCCGAGCTTCCACGACCCGTACTGGAACCCGCTGTGGCGGGCGCTGTCCGACACGGACACCGTCATGTCGGTGCACATCGGCTCCTCCGGCCGTCTCGCCATCCCGGCCCCCGACTCGCCGCCCGATGTGATGATCACGCTCCAGCCGATGAACATCGTCTCGGCAGCGGCCGACCTGCTGTGGTCCCGCCCCGTCAAGGACTTCCCCGACCTGAAGATCGCCCTGTCGGAGGGCGGCACGGGCTGGATCCCGTACTTCCTGGAGCGCCTGGACCGCACCTTCGAGATGCACTCCACCTGGACCCTCCAGGACTTCGGCGGGAAACTCCCGTCCGAGGTCTTCCGCGAGCACTTCCTGACCTGCTTCATCACCGACAAGCTCGGCGTGCGGCTGCGCCACGACATCGGCATCGACAACATCTGCTGGGAGGGCGACTACCCGCACAGCGACTCCCTGTGGCCGGACGCCCCGGAGCAGCTCCACGACGTGCTGGGGAGCTGCGACGTCCCGGACGAGGACTCCAGGAAGATCACCTACGAGAACGCGATGCGCTGGTACTCCTTCGACCCCTTCGCCCACATCCCGCGCGACCAGGCCACGGTGGGCGCGCTGCGGAAGGCGGCCGAGGGCCACGACGTCAGCGTCCGCTCCCGCAGCCACCAGCTGATCGAGCCGACCGAGAAACTCGAGTCGTTCCGCTCCAAGGCGCGGGCGGCCGTGGCGGCGGCGAGCAAGTAAATGACGTTCGACAACGGACTGTTCGACCTGACGGGACGGTCGGCGCTGGTCACCGGAGCCGCGGGAGGCATCGGCGCCGCCGTCGCCGATGCCCTCGCCCGGGCCGGCGCGGCCGTTCTCGTCACGGACGTCGACGGGACGGCCGCGGCTGCCGTCGCCGAGAAGATCATCGCCGCGGGCGGTACGGCGGACAGCGCCGAGTTGGACGTACGGGACCGGACGGCCGCCGACACCGCCGTGTCCAAGGCGTCCGCCCTCGCCGACGGGACGCTGCACGTCCTGGTGAACAACGCCGGCGTCACCGCTCCGGCGATGTTCCCGGACCTCGACGAGGAGACCTTCCGCCGCGTGCTCGACATCCATGTGCTGGGCACCTTCACCTGCTCGCAGGCCGCGCTGCCGTTCCTGCCCACCGACGGCACCGGCCGCATCATCAACGTCACGTCGTCGGCGGGCCTCACCGGCACCCTCGGCCAGGTGAACTACTCCGCCGCCAAGGCCGGGATCATCGGCATGACAAAGTCCCTGGCGAGGGAACTGGCCCGCAAACAGATCAAGGTCAACGCCCTGGCACCGCTGGCCGCGACGCCGATGACGGAGACCATCCGCACCCACGAGAAGTTCGCGGCCACGATGCTCGCCCGCATCCCCCTGGGCCGCTGGGCGGAGCCCGAGGAGGTCGCCGGAGCCTTCGTCTTCCTCGCCTCGGACGCGGCCTCGTTCGTCACCGGCCAGGTGCTGCCGGTCGACGGCGGCCTGGTGATGTGATGCGGCCTGCGGAAGAGCGGGGACCCCTGTCGGGCGTCACCGTGGTGGCCCTGGAACAGGCGGTCTCCGCGCCCTTGTGCACCCGTACCCTGTGCGACCTCGGAGCCCGGGTGATCAAGGTCGAGAACCCGGACGGCGGCGACTTCGCCCGCCACTACGACGATGTGGTGGGTGGCCTGGCCGCCCACTTCGTGTGGGTGAACCGCGGCAAGGAGTCGGTCACGCTCGACCTCAAGTCCGAGGCCGGGATGCGGGTCCTGCACCGGCTGCTCGATCGCGCCGACGTCGTGGTCTCCAACCTCACCCCGGGCACGACCGCCAAACTCGGCATCGCCCCCGACGACCTGGCGACCCGCCACCCCGACCTCATCGCGGTGGAGATCGACGGCTACGGCCAGGGCGGCCCCCTCTCCCACAAGCGGGCCTACGACCTGCTCGTCCAGGCCGAGTCGGGGGCCTGCGCGATCACCGGCCACCCTGGCGCCCCGGCCAAGCCCGGCCCACCCGTGGCGGACGCGAGCACGGGCCTGTACGCGGCGCTGTCGATCGTGGCGCAGCTGTACGCGGGGCAGCGGGGCGCCGTCACGGTGAGCCTGTTCGACACGATGACCGAGCTGATGGGGTACGCGCTGACGTACACCCGGCACTCGGGCGTGGACCAGCAGCCGCGCGGCATGGGCTCCCCGGCCGTGGCCCCGTACGGCGCCTACCGCACCGCCGACGGCCAGACGGTCGTCCTGGGCACCACCAACGACCGCGAATGGCAGCGCCTGGCACGCGATTTGCTGCGCAGACCCGACCTGGCGGAGGACGAGCGGTTCCGGTCGAACCCCGGCCGCGTCGAGCATCGCGACCTGCTTGACACCGAGATCGGTGAGTGGTGCGGCCGGCACGATCTGGCGTACGTACAGCGGTGCGCGGACGAGGCGGGCATCGGCAACGCCCGTTACAACACGCCCAGTGACGTCCTCGCCCACCCCCAGCTGGCGGCTCGGGACCGGTGGCGTCGGATCGACACGCCTAACGGCTCGGTACCGGCGCTGCTGCCACCTCCGGTCATCTCCGGGTACGACCCGCCGATGGGCGCGGTACCCGGACTCGGCGAGCACACCGACAAGGTGCTCGCCGAACTCGGCCTCAGCGACGAGGAGATCGCGGAGTTGCGGACCCCCGGGAGGAGCGGGTGACCGAACAGCCCATCCTGCTGTCGAGCGACACCCGAGGCGTACGGACCCTGACCCTGAACCGCCCGCACCGCAAGAACGCGATCAACCCCGAGCTGTGGACCGCACTGCGGGACGCGATGACCGAGGCCACGCACAACCCGGCCGTACGGGCGCTCGTGCTCACCGGCGCCGGGGACTCCTTCTGCTCCGGCGCCGACATCAAGGCCGACGACACCAGGCATCCTCAGGACAAGCTGCGCGCCCTGAACGAAGTGACACTGCTGCTGCACGAACTGCCGATCCCCACCATCGCCAAGGTCACCGGCGTCGCGGTCGGCGCCGGCTGGAATCTCGCCCTCGGCTGCGACCTGGTCGTGGCCACGCCCGAGGCCCGCTTCTCGCAGATCTTCGCGCGCCGCGGACTTTCCCCGGACTGCGGAGGCTCCTGGCTGCTGCCGAAGCTCGTCGGGCTCCAGCAGGCGAAACGGCTCGCGCTCCTGGCCGAGACGATCGACGCCGAGGAGGCGCGGTCGCTGAACCTGGTGACCTGGGTGGTGCCGGGTGAGGAGATCGACGGGTACGTCGCCCGCCTGGCCGCCCGCCTGGCGGCCGGTCCGCCCGTCGCCCTCGCCCAGACCAAGGCGCTGCTGAACGACAGCCCGAGCCGCACCCTGCGCGAGGCGCTCGCCGCCGAGGCCCGCGCACAGACCGTGAACTTCGCGACGGCGGACGTACCGGAGGCGTACGCCGCGTTCGCCGAGAAACGCGAGCCGCACTTCACCGGCCGCCGGAATCGACAGCCCCCTTCGGAGGACACTTCATGCGCGAAGCAGTGATCGTTGAGGCCGTCCGCACCCCGGTCGGCAAACGCAACGGCGGCTTGTCCGGCATGCACGCCGCCGACCTCTCCGCCGTGGTCCTCACCGAGCTTGTCCGCCGCACCGGCATCGATCCGGTACTCGTCGACGACGTCATCTGGGGCTGCGTCTCCCAGGTCGGCGACCAGTCGAGCAACATCGGCCGCTACGCGGTCCTCGCCGCGGGCTGGCCCGAGACGATCCCTGGGACCACGGTCAACCGGGCGTGCGGGTCGAGCCAGCAGGCCCTCGACTTCGCCGCCCAGGCGGTCATGTCAGGGCAGCAGGATGTCGTCGTGGCGGGCGGAGTCGAGGTCATGAGCCGGGTACCTCTCGGCGCGGCGAGGGCGACGGGAATGCCATACGGGCCCCAAGTCCTCGCCCGCTACGGCGACTTCTCCTTCAATCAGGGGGTGTCCGCCGAGAAGATCGCGCAGAAGTGGGGTTTCTCGCGTGGGCAGTTGGACGAGCTCGCGGTGCTCTCGCACGAGCGGGCCGCCGCGGCACAGGACGGCGGGGCTTTCGAGGCCCAGATCGTGCCGGTGTCCACAGTATCCACGGTGACGTCCGACGAGGGCGTGCGACGGGGCACCACGGTGGAGAAGCTGGCCGCCCTCAAACCCGCCTTCCTCGACGACGGGGTGATCCACGCGGGCAACGCCTCCCAGATCTCCGACGGCGCGGCAGCGCTCCTCGTCACCACCCCGGAGAAGGCGCGGGAACTGGGGCTGACCCCGATCGTGCGCTACCGCGCGGGCGCGGTGACCGGCGCGGACCCCGTACTCATGCTCACCGGCCCGATCCCCGCGACCGAGAAGGTGCTGAGGAAGGCGGGCCTCGCCCTCTCCGAGATCGGCGTCTTCGAGGTGAACGAGGCCTTCGCGCCGGTCCCGCTCGCCTGGCTCGCCGAGACCGGAGCCGATCCGGCACTGCTCAATCCCCTCGGCGGCGCCATCGCCCTCGGGCATCCGCTCGGGGCGTCCGGCGCGGTCCTGATGACCCACATGGCCCACCACATGCGCGACCACGACATCCGCTACGGCCTGCAGACCATGTGCGAGGGCGGCGGCACAGCCAACGCCACACTCGTCGAACTCATCGCGTGACGGGAGGCGTTCGTGCGCCGAGAGATCTTCACCGCCGACCACGAGGAATTCCGCAAGCTGGTACGGGAGTTCGTGGCCAGGGAGGTGGTCCCGAACTACGCCTCCTGGGAGAAGGCCGGGCTGATGCCCCGCGAGATCTTCGAACAGCTCGGCTCCCTGGGCCTGTTGGGCATGGCCATCCCCGAGGAGTACGGCGGGGCAGGCCTCGACGACTACCGCTACAACGTCGTCCTCCAGGAAGAGGCGGCCCGCGCCCTGGCCACCCTCGGCACCGTCCGCACCCAACTCGACGTCGTCCTGCCGTACTTCCTCGCCTACGCCGACGAGGCACAGCGGCAGCGCTGGTTCCCCGGCCTCGCCGCCGGGAAGCTGCTGACGGCCATCGCCATGACCGAACCGGGCACTGGCTCCGACCTGGCAGGCATCCGCACCACCGCCGTACGCGACGGCGACACGTACGTCCTGGGCGGCGCCAAGACGTTCATCACCGGCGGCCTGCTGGCCGACCTGGTGATCGTGGTGGCCCGGACATCGACCGACCCCGGCGACCGGCGCGCCGGCCTGACCCTGCTGGTCGTAGAGGACGGCATGCCCGGATTCACGCGCGGGCGGGTGCTCGACAAGATGGGCATCAAGGTGCAGGACACCGTCGAGCTGGCCTTCGACGACGTACGCATACCGGTGGCGAACCGGCTGGGGGAGGAGGGGGCGGCCTTCGGCTACCTCGGCCACAACCTGCCCCAGGAGCGGATGACGGTGGCGGTCGGCTCGGTCGCGCAGGCGCGGGCGGCGCTGGACACGACGATCGAGTACGTCAAGGAGCGCGAGGTCTTCGGGAAACCGCTGGCGTCGTTCCAGAACACGAAGTTCGAACTCGCCGCCGTCGCCGCCGAGATCGAGGCCGCCCAGACGATGCTCGACCGCGCGGTCCTCGACCTCGTCGACGGCGAACTGACCGGCGCGGACGCGGCGAAGGTGAAGCTGTTCTGCACCGAGATGCAGGCTCGCGCCGTCGACCGCTGCCTCCAACTCTTCGGCGGCTACGGCTATATGGCGGAGTACCCCATATCCCGGCTGTACGCCGATGCGCGGATCACGCGGATCTACGCGGGGACGAGTGAGGTGATGAAGGTGATCATCGCCAAGTCGTTGGGGCTGTGAGCCCGGCGATCACCTTCCATATCGCGTCGTCTCCGCCAACTCGGCCGCGTCTTGCATGAGTTGTAGCACCATCGGTCCGAAGGCCTGCAACTTCTCGTTGTCCCCTGCCCGTTGGAAACCCTGTTCCAGGACGACGCCCAGCTTCCACTGGGCGAGGACGTCGTAGTAGTCCATGTCGTCGACCTGGCGGCCGGACACCTCGGCGTAGCGCTGGACGAGGTCCTCGCGCGAGGGCATGCCCGTCAGGTCGACGTACAGGGCGGTGGCCGCCTCGGGGGCGCTGGTGTCCTCGGGCCAGCCGCGGAGCATCCAGGCCAGGTCCAGCTTGGGGTCGCCGACGGTGCCCATCTCCCAGTCGACGATGGCGGCGAGCCGGGCCGGGGCGCCGTGGCGGTACATCACGTTGGCGAACTGGTAGTCGCCGTGCATGAGGCCGGGGACGTAGTCGAGTGGCCGGTGGGCGCGCAGCCAGGCGGCGGCGACGTCGAAGCCGGGCAGCTCGCGGCCCTTGACCCGCTCCAAGTAGCGCGTCCAGCGGTCCACTTGGCGTTCGTGGAAGCCGTCGGGGCGGCCCAGGTCGTGCAGGCCCTTCGCCCGCCAGTCCACACGGGACAGCAGGGCGATCCCTTCGGCCATCTGGTACGCCAGGCCCTGCCGCGCCACCAGGTCCTCGTCGAACGGCGCCGGCCAGCCCTCCGTGCCCATGGGGGACCAGCCGTCGACGAATTCCATCAGGTAGAAGGTGCGGCCGAGTACGGCCGGGTCCGTGCAGACCGCGATCGCCTCGGTGTGCGGGACGTCCGTGCCGTTCAGCGCCTCGGTGATCCGCCACTCGCGGAGGATGCCCTCGTCACGGGCGGCCGGTGCGGCGGGCGGCGGGATGCGCAGGGCGCAGTGGAGTTCGCCGCGACGGATCTCGTAGATCTCGTTCTGCGCGCCGCCCGAGATATGGCGCTGCTCGACGGGCTCGCCCTTCCCGGGGAGCCCGGACTCGTCCAGCCAGGCGGCCAGCCGCTCGACGTCGATCATCGGCCGGCCACCTCGCCGTCCAGGAACTCCGCGTACTTGGCGCGCGCCGCGGCGAGTCGCTTGGGCAGGTACCCGCTCGGCCACAGGTCGTCGCTCGGCTTGTGGTCGCGCAGCACCTGCCGGGCGACCGTCACCTTGTGCACCTCGGTCGGCCCGTCGGCGATGCCGAGGACGCTGGAGCCCAGCAGCATCCGGAACAGCGGCATGTCGCCGCTGACACCGAGTGCGCCGTGGACCTGGATCGCGCGCTGGGCGATGTCGTGCAGCACGCCGGGCAGCAGCACCTTGACCATCGCGATGTCCTTACGGACCTTGCGGTAGTCGTTGTACTTGTCGATCTTCCATGCGGTGTGCAGCACGGTCAGCCGGAACTGCGTCAACTGCGCCCATGAGTCGGCTATGTGCCCCTGCACGAACTGCTTGTCGGCGAGGACGCCGCCCTGAGTGTGACGGCTCAGGGCCCGCTCGCACATCATGTCGAAGGCCTTGCCCGCCAGTCCGATCGTCCGCATCGCGTGGTGGATCCGCCCGCCGCCGAGCCGGGTCTGCGCGATCACGAACGCCTGGCCCTCGCCGCCGAGGAGCGCGTCCGCCGGTACTCGTACGTCCTCGTAGCGCACGAGGGCGTGCGAGCCGCGCTCCTCCGGCTCCCCGGCCAGGGCGACGTTGCGCTCGATGTGGATGCCGGGGGTGTCGGCCGGGACCAGGACCATCGACATGCTCTTGTACGGGTCGCCGTCCGGGTCCGTCACCGCCATGACGATGAAGAAGGCCGCGGTCTTCGCGTTCGACGAGAAGTACTTCCAGCCGTTGACGACCCATTCGTCGCCGTCCCGTACCGCCCGCGTCGTGAACTCCTTCGGGTCGGCGCCGGCCTGGGGCTCGGTCATCGAGTAGCAGGAGAAGATCTCGCCGTCGAGCAGCGGGCGCAGGTAGCGGTCCTTCTGCTCCTCTGTGCCGTAGTGGGCGAGGATTTCGGCGTTGCCCGTGTCGGGGGCCTGGCAGCCGAAGACGATCGGCGCCCAGGAGGAGCGGCCGAGGATCTCGTTGAGCAGACACAGCTTGACCTGCCCGTGCCCCTCGCCGCCGAGCTCGGGCCCGAGGTGCGTCGCCCACAGTCCGTGGCTGCGTACCTCCTTCTTGAGCGGGTCGAGGACCCGGCGGAGGTTGTCGTCGGGTGGGGTGAACTGCAGGCCGTCCCACAGGAGATCCAGGGGCTCGACCTCCTCCCGCACGAACTGGGCCGCCCAGTCCAGCTGTGCCTGGAATTCCGGTTCGGTCTCGAAGTCCCACGACATTGTGTCTCCTTCCGGGGAGTGTCAGAATAGCATTCTCATGACTGAGAACACAATTCCCCAGACACGGAACAATGTTGCCGACCGCATCGCGCAACGGGCCCTGGCCAGGCGCGGTGCCCACTACGCGACCGAGGTGCGCGCCCTGCTCGACGCCGCACTGGACGTCATGCGGCGGTGCGGCACTGCCTCACGGCCCCGGGTCGCCGACATCGTGGCGGCGGCCGGGCTGTCGAACGAGGCGTTCTACCGGCACTTCCCGTCGAAGGACGCGCTGGTCGCCGCGATCATGGAGGACGGCACCGAGCGCCTGCGCGGCTACATCACCCACCAGATGGCCAAGGAGCCCACACCCGAGGGCAAGGTGCGGCGCTGGGCCGAAGGCGTGCTCTCCCAGGCGATGGACGACGAGACGGCGGCGACGACCCTGGCCGTCATGTGGAACGCGGGAAGTGTGGGGGAGGGGTTCCTGGCGGGCCCGCCCTCCGCCGCCGGCATGCTGGCGACGCTGCTGCGCGCGCCGTACGCCGAACTCGGCAGCGCAGCCCCCGGCTTGGACGCCTCCCTCGCCGCCCACGCCACCGTGGGCAAGCTCGCGGACCACCTCTGGCAGCGGGTACGGCCGACGCGCGCCGACGTCGAACACATCACCCGGTTCTGCCTGCGCACCGTCACACCGCTACTCGTCACGTCACCACACGACACGTCACCACACGACCAGGAGGTGGGCCGATGAAGGCCGCCGACCAATTCCACGTAGGTCTCGTCGTCCACGACCTCTCAGCGGCGGCGGCCGAGCTGTCCGCGTCCTTCGGGTACGAATGGTCCGCCGAGATGGGTGCTGCCGTGCCGGTTACCCTGCCGAGCGGTGACACCGTGCTGGACCTCCGGTCCGTGTACTCGACGACCTCACCCCGTCTTGAGCTCGTCCAGAGCGTCCCCGGGACGCTCTGGCAGCCCGCCGACTCAGGCGTACACCACCTGGGTTACTGGTCGGACGACGTGGCGGACGACTCCGCCGAGCTGTCGCGGCGCGGCTTCGTGATGGAGGCGGTCGGCAGGCGACCCGACGGCACGCCGTACTGGGCGTACCACCGCAGTGGGACCGGCCCGCGCATCGAGCTCGTGACCCGCGAACTCCAGCCGGTGCTTGAGCAGTTCTGGACGACCGGAAGGACAGCGTCATGACGGTGGGGATCGCAACCGGAGCCGGCCGCGGAATGGGGCTGGAGTGCGCACGGAGGCTCACCGGCATGGTGGACCGGCTGCTGCTTGTCGACCTGGACGAGACGACGGTGACCGCGGCGGCCCATGACCTGTCAACTTCGGGGAACGGAGCAGTGGTTGAGCCCTTCGTCCTCGACGTCACCGACGCCGACGGGCTGGCCCGGCTCGCCGCCCGCGTCCGTGAACTCGGCACGCTGAGGGCCGTCGCCCACGCCGCCGGCATCTCGCCCAGCATGGCCGACTGGCACCGCATCCTGACGGTCGACCTGGTCGGTACGGCGCTGCTGGCCCAGGCGCTGCGCCCGCTCGTCACCGAGGGGACGGCGACAGTGTGCTTCGCCTCGATGGCGGCGCACCTCGGCGGCACCGAGCCGAATCCCGCGGCCGAGGCGGCGCTCGCCGACCCGCTCGACGAGCTATTCCTCGACCGCCTCCGTGACGCCGTCGGGCCGGACATCGAGGACACGGGCGTGGCGTACTCGTGGGCCAAGCGCGGAGTCCATCGCTTCGTCCAGCGGGAGGCGATACGGGTCGGGCCGCTCGGCGCCCGGGTGTGCTCGGTGTCGCCCGGCATCATCGCCACGCCACAGGGGCGGCAGGAGGCGGCGAATCACCCCTCCATGAAGGCGCTCGTGGAGCAGTCGGCACTGGGCCGCGAGGGCCGCGCCGAGGAACTCGCGTCCGTCGTCGCCTTCCTGCTGTCGGACGAGGCGTCGTTCCTCACGGGGGTCGACATCCTCGTCGAC
>NZ_BAAGPS010000007.1:0-99573 GCF_054783935.1 Streptomyces pseudoechinosporeus | reverse complement strand
CACACCCCGCCGTACGGGGCGCGGGGTCAGCCGCCGATGCCGGACTCGGCGGCTGCCTCGACCAGTTCAGCAGCGTCCGCCGGGCGGATGAACTCCGCGGCCGCACCCTCCGCCGTGCCGGCCGACCACTTCGCGACGAACCCGGCGTGGGTGGGATACAGAGCCGCCGGCTTCTCGGCGCTGAAGGGCGTGGCCGACGCTCATCCGCGGCCGGGCGGCGGCTCGAAGCCGACAACGATCACGGCGTTGGTGTCGGCCGCCGACTGCCGCAGCGACTTCGCCTTCTCGTACCCGGCCGATGCGTACCAGGCCCGGGCCGTCTCCACCGATTCGAATTCGAGGACGACGGTCTGGTCGCCGTGCCAGTCACCTTCGAGGACCTGGGGCCGCCGATCGGCCGCCAGGACCGAGGCGCCGCCCTCGGTCATCGAGGGTGCGGCGGCCCGCCCGTAAGCCTCCATGCCGGCCGGGTCCTTGATGGCCTCGGTCAGGATGACGTACGCCTTCGGCATCGGTTCTCCTCGTCGTCAGCCGACGGTGATGGCCCGCTCGGGGCACATGCCGGCGGCGGAGCGCACCGCGTTCTCGAACTCCTCGGGAACGTCCGGCGTTTGTGCCACGGCGTAGCCGTCGTCGCTCAGGTCGAACACCTCGGGGCAGAGCGAGCAGCACACCCCGTGGCCGCGGCAGCGGTCGTCGTCGACGGTGACCTTCATCGCGCCTCGCTCTCCGCCGGCGTGAACTCCAGGTTCAGATGGGTCAGGCCGCGCAGGATGAACGTCGGAACGTACTGGTAGCGGCGGGCGTCCGCGGGCCCGTGGACGCGCTCCGAGATCCTGATGTCGGACGTACGGTCCAGCAGCCGCTCGATGCTCACCCGGGCCTCGGCGCGGGCGAGCGGTGCTCCCGGACAGGAGTGGATCCCGCGGCCGAACGAGAGATGACGCCGCACGTTGGTCCGGCCGGCGTCGAACGCCGTCGGGTCCTCGAACTGGCGCGGGTCGTGGTTCGCGGCGCCGTTCAGCACCATCAGGGTGGTACCGGCGGGGACGTCGACCCCGCCAACCGTGGTCGGCACCTTCGCCAGCCGGAAGTCGCCCTTGATCGGGCTCTCGATGCGCAGGGTCTCCTCGATGAAGCTGGGGATGCGGTCGCGCTCGGCGCGCAGCATCCGCTGCAGCTCGGGCTGCTCGGCCATGATCTTGAGCGCGGAGCTGAGGAGGCGGACGGTGGTCTCCTGGCCCGCGGCGAAGAGGTTGGCGGCGATACGGACGACATCGGCGACGTCGGGGACCGACCCGTCCGGGAAGGTCGCGGTGGCCAGCCCCGTGAGGACGTCCTCGCGCGGCTCGCGGCGGCGATCCTCGACGTACGTCGTGAACCGCCCGTAGAGGTATTCCAGCGGCGAGTGGTGCAGCGTGTCGTCGCCGGTGCTGCCGACACCTGCCCCGTCCTGCGGCCGGCGCTGGAGCTTCGCCATGAAGTCTTGGCGGTCCTCCTCGGGCACGCCGAGCAGGTCGGCGATGACGAGCAGGGTGAAGGGCCCCGCGAACCCGCTGATGAACTCGCCCTCACCGGGGGCGAGATACGTGTCCAGCAGACCGTCGGCGAGGTGCCACATGGACGCCTCGTTCTCCTTGAGGCGCTTCGGCGTGATCAGCCGCATCAGCAGGGCGCGGTGGTCCGTGTGCTGGGGCGGGTCCATGGTCGGGAGCTGGTCGCTCATCGGGAGCTCGGCACGGTGCTGCTCGATGAGCTCGCTCACGTCGTCGCCATCGAGCGGGACCGGGAACCCGGGGAAGGGGCCCGTGACAGAAGTGCACGAGGAGAAGGTGTCGGTGTCGTTGTAGACCTGCACCGCCTCCTCGTACCCCGTCACCATCATCACGTCGTGGTGCTTCTCGCGGCGTACGGGGCACTGCCCGCGCAGTGCGTCGAAGTAGGGATACGGGTCTGCCACGAGCCTCTCGTCGCGGAAGAAGTCGATCGCCTCGAAGTCGGTCACGGTCCTAGCCGCCTCCCTGCCGGAGCACCTGACGCCGAGGGACGCTAGCACAATTCTCTGCCTGCCGGAATCCATAATGTGCATTTTTGAGAGTGGCATTCTCGCCCGGCTTGCTGCGCGCCCAGGATCGTCACCTGACGATTCCCTGACAGGTTGCTGACTTGACGCTGATCGCGAGTGAGAATAGCATTCTCATTCACGAAGACCTCGATTATCGCGCTGAGTACAGCCGACTGGAGGACCAGGGCCCATGGCGCACTTCAAGAAGCCCGATGAGGGCAGCTGGACCGAACACCTCAAGATCGACACGGAACCGGTCTCGTACGAGGACTCCATCTCGCCCGGCCACTACGACATCGAGCGGGACGCCATCTTCCGCCGGACCTGGCTGAACGTCGGCCGCCTCGAGCAACTCCCCAAGCGGGGCAGCTTCTTCACCAAGGAGCTGGACGCGGCGCGTACGTCGGTGATCGTGGCGCGGGGCACGGACGACGAGGTGCGTGCCTTCCACAACGTGTGCCGGCACCGCGGCAACAAGCTGGTGTGGAACGACTTCCCGCGCGAGGAGACCAGCGGAGTCTGCCGCCAGTTCACCTGCAAGTACCACGCCTGGCGCTACGACCTCGAGGGAAAGCTCGCCTTCGTCCAGCAGGAGCAGGAGTTCTTCGACCTCGACAAGTCGCAGTACGGGCTCAAGCAGGTGCAGACCGAGGTGTGGGAGGGGTTCATCTTCGTGAACCTCGACCCGGAGAACACCACTCCGCTCAGGGAGTATCTGGGTGAGTTCGCCCAGGGCATCGAGGGCTACCCGTTCCACAAGATGACCCAGGCCCACAAGTACCGTGCGGAGATCGGCGCCAACTGGAAGCTGTTCATCGACGCGTTCGCCGAGTTCTACCACGCGCCGATCCTGCACGCGGGACAGTACGTCTCCGACGAGGCCCGCAAGATCCAGAAGTACGGCTACGAGGCGCTCCACTACGACATCGACGGCCCGCACAGCATGGTGTCCTCCTGGGGAGGCATCGCCCCGCCGCGCGACCGCACGTTGGTCAAGCCCATCGAAGCGGCGCTGCGCAGCGGTCTGTTCGGCCCCTGGGAGGCGCCGGACATCGGTATCGCCACGGAGGATCTGCCGCCCGCCGTCAACCCGACCCGGGACAAGCGCTGGGGCATGGACACGTTCTTCTTCTTCCCCAACTTCATGCTGCTGATCTGGCGGCCGAACTGGGTGCTCACGTACCACTACTGGCCGACCGCCTACAACACGCACATCTTCGAGGCGACCTGCTACTTCGTCCCGCCGGAGAACGCCTTCCAGCGGCTGCAGCAGGAGCTGGCCGCCGTGTCGTTCAAGGAGTACGGCCTGCAGGACGCCAACACCCTGGAGGCGACGCAGACCATGCTCGAGTCGCGTGCGGTGGGGGAGTTCCCGCTGAACGACCAGGAGGTGCTCCTGCGCCACCTGCACAGCACCGCCCGCCAGTACGTCCGCGAGTACGAGCAGCGCACCTCCGGCGCCCCGGCCGCGTCCTGACCCGAGGAGACCCGACCATGGCTACCGTCTTTCCGCCCGAGTTCGCCGCGCTCGAGCCGTTCGCCGACTGGGCGATACCGACCGAGAAGGCCCGCTACGCCAAGCGGATCACCTCCACCATGGACGAGCTCGACGCCTTCTACAGCGTGGCGTTCCCGCTGCTCGCGTCCGGAACGGAATACCTGCAGAAGGTCTCCATGGACGACATCTCCGAACAGGACAAGCGGCTGCTGTGGCTGTTCTGCGCGCTGGTGACCGTCGCCTTCCCGGTCGAGGCCTGGCGTCAGCCCAGGGTCCCCGACACGGGGGCGGCGAGCATCGACGCGGTGATCGAACCCGCGGTCTGAGCGCAGGAGGGAACCGTCCGATGCCGCGTCCCCGTACACCGCAGCCGCCCGTCCACCTCCGCAGCGCCCGCATGCTCGACGTGGACAAGGGTGAACTCGTCGAACCGGGCGACCTGTTGATCGAGGGCGAGCACATCGCCGCGGTCGCCCCCGCCACTGTCCCGGCGGACGCTGTGGTGATCGACCTCGGCGATCTGACCCTGCTGCCGGGCCTGATGGACATGGAGGTCAACCTGCTGCTCGGCGGGCCCGACCACCGCAGTCCCCTCAATCCGGTGCAGGACGACCCAGCCGTACGCACCCTGCGTGCCGTCGCCAACGCCCGCCGGACCCTGCGCGCCGGCTTCACGACCGTACGGAACCTCGGTCTGTTCGTGCAGACCGGGGGACTCCTGCTCGACGTGGCGCTGAAGAAGGCGATCGACCTCGGCTGGATCGAGGGGCCCCGGGTCGTCCCCGCCGGGCACGCCATCACGCCGACCGGCGGGCACCTCGACCCCACGATGTTCCAGGCGTTCGCGCCGCACATCATGCCCCTCACCGTCGAGGAGGGCATCGCCAACGGGGTCGACGAGGTGCGCAAGGCGGTCCGCTACCAGATCAAGCACGGGGCCCGGGTCATCAAGGTCTGCGCCTCGAACGGCATCATGTCGCACACCGGCCCGGCCGGCGCCCAGCAGTACTCCGACGACGAGCTGAGGGCGATCGTCGACGAGGCGCATCGCGCCGGACTCAAGGTGGCCGCTCACTGCATGGGCGACCGGACGATCCGAGCCGCCCTTGACGCGGGCATCGACTGCATCGAGCACGGCTTCCTCGCCGACGACGAGACCCTCGATCTGATGGTCGAACGCGGTACGTTCCTGGTGGCGACCACCTACCTCGCCGACGGCATGGACGTGTCGAAGGCGGCGCCCGAGCTGCAGGCCAAGGCCGCCGACGTCTTCCCCCGTGCCAGGGCGACCATCGCCAGGGCCGTCGAACGCGGGGTCCGTATAGCCTGCGGTACGGACGCGCCGGCGATCCCGCACGGCCGGAACGCCAAGGAGCTGCTGGCCCTCGTCGACCGCGGCATGACCCCGCTGGCGGCCATCCGGGCCGCCACGACCGTCGCCGCCGAACTCGTCGACGCGGACGACCGGGGCCGCCTGGAGGCCGGTCTGCTGGCCGACGTCATCGCCGTCCCCGGCGATCCGCTGACGGACATCGGGGTGACGGAGGACGTCCGGTTCGTGATGAAGGGCGGGCAGGTGTACCGGCACGAGGACACGGCCCGCTGAGAGTCGTAATTCGATGAGGCGGCCCCCGCTTGAGGGGCCGCCTCGACTCACACCTTGCGCGTGATCCCGCCGTCGACCCGGACGATCGCGCCGGTCGTGAAGCTGGAGGCCGCACTCGCGAAGTGCAGGGCCAGAGGTGCCACGTCCTCGGGGTTCCCGAGCCGGCCCAGCGGCACGAACGAGGTGTCGAAGTCCTCGGCCGCCCACTCCTTGTGGGCGCCGGTGAGGACCGGCCCCGGGAGGATGGCGTTGACGCGCACCTTCGGCGCGTACGCCTCGGCCAGGCCCACGGTCAGGGCGTTCAGGCCCGCCTTGGCGCAGGCATACGGCAGTTCATGGACGCTCGCCAGCAGGGATCCGGCCGTACCGATGTTGATGACCGAGCCGCCGCCGTGGTCCGCCATGTGCTTCGCCGCGAGGACCGCCAGACGGAACGGGCCCTTCAGATTCACGGCGAGGGTCTTGTCGTACAGCTCCTCGCTGACCGCGTCGAGACTCTTGTACGGCGGCGACATACCGGCGTTGTTGACGAGGACGTCGAGCCTGCCGAGCTGCTCCAGCGTCTCGGAGACGAGCCGCTCGCAGTCACCCCACCGTCCGACGTGGCAGGCGATGCCCACGGCCCGTCGCCCTGTCGACGCCCGTACCTCTTCGGCGACGGCCTGACACGCCTCGATCTTGCGCGAGGCGATGACGACGTCGGCGCCGGCCTCCGCCAGCGTCTGCACGATGGCCCGGCCGATACCGCGCGAACCGCCGGTGACCACCGCCACCTTGCCCGTCATGTCGTGGAGCTCTGCGAAGGACGTCACGGACATCAGCCTCTCTGCATCGCCGTCAGCAGCTCGCGCCGCAGCAGCTTTCCGGTGGGCGTGTACGGCAGTTCATCGCGGAAGACGACCGCATCCGGTGTCTTGGAACCGCGCAGATGGCTGCGCACCCAGGTGCGCAGCGCCTCGGCGTCGACGGTCGCTCCCGTGTGGGTGACCACGAAGGCGGCGATCCGCTCGCCCCACTCCTCGTCGGGCACGCCCACGACCGCCGCCTCGCGCACGGCGTCATGCCGCAGCAGTACGTCCTCGACCTCCGCGGGGGCGATGTTCTCCCCACCGCGGATGATCGTGTCGTCGGTGCGGCCCTCGATGAACAGATAGCCGTCGTCGTCGAAGTGGGCGAGATCGCGGGTGTGGAACCAGCCGTCCGTGTCGAGCAGGGTGTCCGACCCCTTGTACTCCCCGGACACCTGGGGCCCGCGCACCCACAACTCGCCGGGAATCCCAGGCGGTTGGGCAGCGCCGGACGCGTCCCGGATCTCCGCCTCCACGCCCGGGACCATACGGCCGGCCGAGCGGAGCCGGGCGCGCACCGCGGGGTCGTCGGAGGAGAGGGCGGCGCGATGGTCCTCGGGGCCCAGCAGGGCGATGGTCGAGCTGGTCTCGGTGAGGCCGTAGGCGTTGGTGAAACCGGTCTCGGGGAAGGCGCGCAGCGCCGCCTCCAGGACGGTGTGCGGCATGCGGGCGCCGCCGTACGCCAGTGAGCGCAGCGTCGGTACGTCGGCCGGGCTGCCTGCCAGGTGCTCCACGACGCGGGCCAGCATGGTCGGTACGACCATCGCGGAGGTCACGCCCTCGGCGCGGACCAGCCGCAGCCAGGCCGCGGGGTCGAAGGTGCCGAGGTGCACCATGCGGCGCCCGGCGTAGAGGTTGCTGAGCACCGAGCCGACGCCCGCGACGTGGTACGGCGGAACGCTGGTCAGTACGGCGTCGTCCGGCCCGGCGGAGGCGAACTCGACCGTCTGCAGGATGTAGCTGGTCAGATGGCGATGACGAAGCACGGCCGCCTTGGGCGCCGCCGTGGTCCCGCTGGTGAACAGCAGCACCGCCGGGTCGTCCGGGGAGCCCTCCAGGCCTTCGGCCGGTTCTGCCGCGAGGCCCTCCTTCAGCAGGGCCTCGGGGGTGCGGACGTCGAGACCGGCGGCGGCGAAGGCGCCCGCGAACGCCTTGTCGGCGACCACCACGGGCTTCTCGGTGTGGGCCAGCAGGCCGGTCAACGCCTCGGCGGACAGCCGGTAGTTGACCGGTACCAGCGGCACGCCGGCCAGCGCCGCGCCGAACAGCAGGACAGGGAAGGCCGGGCCGTTGACCCCGGCGAACACCAACTCCCGTGCGCCTGTCCCGTGGACGACGGCCGCCACACCCGCGGCGGTCCGCCGCAGTCGCGCATACGTCGTTCCGGAGCCGCGGGGGCCGATCGCCACCCGGTCGGGGTCGCCCGCCACGGCCATGTCGAGGAGCATCGCGATGTTCAACGTGGGCCCCTTGCATTGAGAATGACGTTACCAGATTAGTAGAATAGCGATTCCCCGTGTAGTGGAGGAGAGCCCCGTGGACTTCGGGTTGACCGAGCAACAGCAGGACATCCGCGCGGGCGTCCGCGAACTGGCGGCCTCCTTCGGCCCCGAGTACTGGGCCGAGCGGGACGAACGAGCGGAGTTCCCCTGGGACTTCTACAACGCCTTCGCCAAGGCCGGCTGGCTGGGCATCGCCGTTCCCGAGGAGTACGGCGGCGGAGGACTGGGCGTACTGGAGGCCTCCCTGCTGCTCGAAGAGGTGGCCGCCTCCGGTGCCGGGATGAACGGCTGCAGCAGCATGCACCTGACCATCTTCGGCCTGAACGTCCTTGCCCGGCACGGCAGCGAGCAACTGCGCCGCGAGATCCTGCCGCACGCCGCCTCCGGGGACCTCCACGTCTGCTTCGGGGTAACCGAACCCGACGCCGGCACCGACACCACCAGCATCTCCACCTTCGCCCGCCGTGACGGCGACCACTACGTCATCAACGGCCGGAAGATCTGGATCACCAAGGCGGGAGACTCGCAGAAGATGGTCCTCCTGGCGCGTACCACCCCGCGCGAGGAGGTCGACAAGCCGACCAAGGGAATCTCCGTCTTCCTCGTCGACGTCGACCGCACCGCCATGGACATCCGGCCGATCCCGAAGATGGGCCGCAACGCCGTCGCGTCCAACGAGATCTTCATCGACGGCCTCCGCGTCCCGGCCGACGCCCGGATCGGTGAGGAGGGCGAGGGCTTCCGCTATCTGCTCGACGGCCTGAACCCCGAACGCATCCTGCTCGCCCACGAAGCACTGGGCCTCGGCCGGGCCGCGCTTGACGCGGCGACCCGTTACGCGCGCGACCGGGTCGTCTTCGGCCGCCCCATCGGCCAGAACCAGGGCATCGCCTTCCCCCTGGCCGAGTGCCTGACCCGACTCGACGCGGCCCGGCTGATGGCCCGTAACGCGGCCTGGCGCTACGACCGCGGCCTGGAGTGCGGACGCGAGGCGAACATGGCCAAGTTCCTGTGCGCCGACGCGGGTTTCCAGGCCGCGGACCGGGCCGTACAGACGCTGGGCGGCATGGGCTACGCCCGCGAATACCACGTCGAGCGGTACTTCCGGGAGTCCCGGCTGCTGCGACTCGCCCCGATCAGCCAGGAGATGGTGCTCAACTACGTCTCCCAGCATGTGCTGGGGCTGCCGAGGTCGTACTGAGGCCGACGTCGTCGCTTTCAGGACCGACGGCCGGGATGGCACAGCACCATGACCGCGCGGGCGACGAGTTCACCCGCACCGCCGAGTTCCTGGCGGTAGCGGGTCGTGATGTCCCGTACGGTCTCCGCGAAGTCGGGGTCGACGGCGCGGGCGCGGGCCGGGGGAGGGAGTTCCTGGGTCATCGCACGGCGGCGCGCCAGGAGCGCGATGATCTCCTCGTCGAGTCGCTCTATCTGGGTCAGCGGCATCTTCGCCGTCAGGCCGGCGGCGTTGTTCGTCGTCACGATGGATCTCCGTTCTCCTGCGGGAGCCGGGAGGCCGTCCTCCCGGTGGTCCGCTTGTCCGCTCGTCGTCATCGCAGTTGGTCCTTCATCACCTTGCCCGTGGCGTTCAGCGGCAACTCATCGCGGAACTCCACGGACCGTGGCACTTTGAAGCCGGCCATCCGCTCACGGCTCCAGTCGATGAGCTCCGATTCCGTCACCGGCCCCTGCCGTACGACGAAGGCCTTGCCCACCTGCCCCATCCGCTCGTCCGGGACGCCGATCACCGCGACCTGCGCCACGGCCGGGTGCTTCAGCAGGAAGCTCTCGATCTCGGCCGGGTAGGCGTTGAAGCCGCCCACGATGAACATGTCCTTCTTGCGGCCGGTGATCCGCAGGTGCCCCCGGTCGTCGAGCGTCCCGAGGTCGCCGGTGTGCAGCCAGCCGTCCTCGTCGATCGCCTCGGCGGTCGCGTCGAGGTCGTCGAGGTAGGCGAGCATGACGCTGTAGCCGCGCACCAGCACTTCGCCGTCGTCCGCGATGCGCACTTCGACGCCGTCGCACGGGGTGCCGACGGTCGTGGCGATGTCCTCGAAGGAGTCGCCGGGACGGGAGGCGGTGACCGTGCCCGCCTCGGTCAGGCCGTATCCGGTCATGATCGACTGGAAGGGCAGTTCGCCGCGGATCCTGCGGATGAGTTCGACCGGGATGTCGGCGGCCCCGGTCACCGCCGCGCGAAGCGAGGACAGGTCCCGTCCGCCCGACGCCTGCGCCTGAAGCAGGGAGTGGTAGAGCGTGGGCGGGCCCGGCAGCATCGTCACCTTCTCGTGCTCGACCAGGTCGAGCACGCGGTCCACGTCGAAGACCGGCACGGGGAGGATGGTGGCACCGCGGATCAGGGAGGCGACGCAGCCCGCCTTCCAGCCGAAGATGTGGAAGAACGGGTTGACGATCAGATAGCGGTCGCCCTCCCGCAGATCGGCCAGATCGCACCACTCCGCGTACAGCCGCAGCGTCTGGGCGTGGGTCATCAGTACGCCCTTGGGCCGCCCCGTCGTCCCCGAGGTGAACACGATGTCGGCGACCTGCTCACCGCTCACCTCGCGCTCGTACGGCGAACCGCTCGTGAGGAAGTCCGACTTCAGGTCGATCACCGGAACGCCCGGCGGAGCAGTGAACTCCAGCCCCAGAAAGCCCTGTTGGACAAGGACGGCCTTCGCTCCGCTCCGCCCGACGATGTCGTGCGCCTCGTCCGCCTTGAACCGGGTGTTCACCGGGACCAGCACACCCCCGGCGGTCAGCAGCCCGAACGCGGCGACGATCCACTCGGCGGAGTTGGGCGCCCAGATCGCCACCCGGTCACCCTTCTTGACCCCCAGCGACGCGAACGCACCCGCGGCCACCCGCACCCGGTCGATGAGTTCCGGGAAGGTGAGCCGGAGCGGCCCATCGACGACTGCTTCGGCGTCACCGAAGCGGTCGGCCGCGCTGAGCACCATCTGGGGGATGGTCTCCCACTTCATACGTCGATCAGCCGGGCGAGGTTGCCACCCATGATCTTGGCCTGGTCGGTCTCGCTCATGCCCTTGATCGCGTCGATGTAGGAGACCGGGTCGGCCAGGCCCTCGGGGTGGGGATAGTCGGAGCCGAACAGCACCCGCTCGACGCCGACGATCCCGGCCAGCTCGGCCATGTCCTCCTCCCAGAACGGGCTGATGTGGATCCGCGACTTGACGGCCTCGACCGGGTCGCCGAGGAACCCCTTCGGCTGCTTCTTGTAGACGTCGGTCAGCTGGTCGAGGAGGGGCACCAGCCAGGAGGAGCCGTTCTCGATGACGGCGATCTTGAGCTTTGGGAACCGGAACAGCGCTCCGTGGCAGACCCAGGAGGCCACCGCGTCGGTGACCGGCCGCCACTCGCCCAGCATCCGGAAGACCTGGGCCTGGAAGGGCGTCATCTCCTGCTGTTTGCCCTCCCAGTCGCCCGCGTAGCGGGAGTAGCCGCTGTCGGAGGAGTGCATCCCCACCAGGACTCCGGCCTCTTCCACCAGCTTCCAGAAGGGGTCGAACTCCGGCAGGGCGAAGGACCGCGACCCCGCGAGCCCGGGCACGGGGGCGGGCCGGACCAGAATGGCCCGCGCTCCGCGCTCCAGGCACCACTCCAGTTCGGCGATCGCCTTGTCCAGGATCGGCAGGCTGATCACGGGTGTGGTGTAGATCCGGTCCTTGTAGTTGAACTGCCAGGTCTCGTGCAGCCACTGGTTGAGCGCGTGGACGACCACATGGATCAGTTCCGGGTCGTCCCGCATCCGCTCCTCGATCAGGCTGGCCAGCGTCGGGAACATCAGCGTCCGCTGGATCCCCAGCTCGTCCATCAGCTCCAGGCGCGGCGCGGGTTCGCGGAACGCGGGGATCGACTTCATCGGCTCGCCGAACAGCTCCCGGTGTGACTTGCCCTCCGGGTTGCCGTTGCGGAAGTACTCCTCCCACGCCCCCGGCCGGGCCACCACCTCGAAGGTGGGGTTGGGGATGTAGTCGCTGATCTGGCCACGGATCGCGATCTTTGTGCGGCCGTTGACCTGCACGTACTGGACCGCGTTTGCGTACTGCTTCGGGAGGTGCCTGGTCAGCGCCTCCGGGGGCTCGTACAGGTGGTTGTCCGCGTCGAAGAGCGGAAACGGCAGCGCATGCGACGTCATGAGACCCTCCTTTGCGATTTGAGAGAATCGTATTCTCTTCACGTGCGTACGGCAATGTCCTTCCGCAGCTTGAACTTCTGGACCTTGCCGCTCGGGGTCCGTGGGAAGTCCTGGACCTCGTGCAGTTCCTCCGGCCACTTCTGCCGGGCCAGGCCGATCTCGTCGAAGTGGGCGCGTATCTCGTCGAGAGTGGGGAGGGGGTGACCGGGCCTCAGTCGCAGGAAGGCCGCGGCGTGTTCGCCGAGCCGGGCATCGGGGGCGGTGACGACCGCGGCCTCCGCGACGCCGGGCAGGGAGAGGAGGACCTCCTCGACCTCCAGCGCGCTGATGTTCTCGCCGCCCCGGATGATGATGTCGGCCTTGCGGTCGGTGATCGTGAGGTAGCCGTCCTCGTCGAGTACGCCGATGTCGCCGGTGTGGTACCAGCCCTCGTCGTCGAACGCGCGCTCGGTGAGGTCCGGGTCGGTGTAGCCCAGGCACAGGTCGGGGCCCCGGCTGAGGATCTCGCCGTCCTCGTCAAGGCGGATCTCCACACCTGGCAGCGCCGTGCCGTCCGTGAACAGCCGCTTGGGCTCGGGTGCCGAGTACCAGGAGGAGGTGATCGAGGGGTGCTCGGTGCTGCCGTACGCGCGGAAGACGCAGATCCCGAGATCCGTGAGCCGGGTGGTGACGGCCGCCGGGACCGCCGCGCCGCCCAGGCCGGCGTACTTCATGTGGTGCAGATGCTCGGGGGTGAAGTCCGGGTGGTCGAGAAGACTGGTGACGTAGTAGGGGGCGCCGCCTCCGATGTGCAGATCGTGACTGACCATCAACTCCAGTGCCTGGTGCGGGTCCCATACGTCCGTGAGGTGGACCGGCGCTCCGTCCAGGACCGGGATCAGGAAGGCGTTCACCATGCCGATGAAGTGGCCGACGGGGGCCGCGGTGAGCTGTGTGCCCCGGTCGGGCGGGTAGGTCGCCGCGAGCTGGCGGGTCTCGTGGCCGAGCGTCTGGTGGCTGTGGACGACGCCCTTCGGGTCGCGGGTCGTGCCGGAGGTGAAGGCGATCAGGGCGGGATCCGTCGGGTCGGCGCGGAGGGGCTCGGGCAGCGGGGTGTCACTCAGGAGGTCGTCGAAGCATTCGATGTGCGGCTCGCGCCGCGATGGGGGTCCCCCCGCTCGAGCGAAGCCGAGAGTGGGGGAGGGGCCCACCACGGCCACGACAGGGACGTTCGCACACAGGTCGGGCTGGAACTCCAGCCGTCCGAACCGCTCGGCGGCGATGAAGGCGCGGGGCTGGACGGCGTCGAGGATGTAGCCGACCTCCTTGCGCCCGTAGAAGTGGACGATCGGCACCACGGCCGCACCGAGGAACGCCGACGCCCAGAAGACCGCGGCCGCCTCCATCCAGTTGGGCAGCTGGAAGGCGACGGTGTCACCGGGACCCACGCCGCGCTCACGCAGCCCGGCGGCGAGCCTGCGCGCGGTCAGCTCCACGTCCCGGAAGGTCCCGGACCAGGGCCGTACGGCGGAGTGCACCCGGAACTCGGTGTCGGGCGCCGCGGCCAGGCCACGCGCCAGGAGGTCCCCGAGTGTGTCCCGGGTCCACCAGCCCTCGGCTTCATAGTGTTTGACCAGCTCGGCAGGGATCTTTCGCATGCGTGCTACCTCCAGTGCGGTGGGCGGCTCTTCGAGGTCTTCGAGACGGAGGTCGAGTGCGTGCGCGGACTCTTGCCGGACGGCACGTACTCGGTGAGACTTGCGGCGATCAGCAGCGCAAATGCTATTCTCGCCATTTGAGAATGCCAATATCGTGGCCCATATCCCTCGGGGGGACTCGCGTGATCGACCTCGAACTGGACCAAGGCCTGGCCGTCATCACGATCGATCGCCCCCACGCCCGCAACGCCATCTCCCTCGACACCATGGGCGAGTTGGAGAAGGCGCTCGACGCGGCGGCGGGCGCACAGGCCCTGGTGGTCAGGGGGGCCGGCGACCGGGCGTTCGTCTCCGGGGGAGACCTGAAGGAACTCGCCGCGATCCGCACCGAGGACGAGGCGGCGGCCATGGCCCGGCGGATGCGCGGGATCTGCGACCGGCTCGCGGACTTCCCCGCCCCCGTGATCGCCGCGCTCAACGGTCATGCCCTGGGCGGCGGCGCCGAGGTCGCCGTCGCCGCCGACATCCGCGTGGCCGCGGACGACATCAGGATCGGCTTCAACCATGTGACGTTGGCGATCATGCCCGCGTGGGGCGGCGCCGAGCGGCTCGCCGCACTGGTCGGCCGGGGCAGGGCCCTGATGCTCGCGGGTTCGGGAGCGGTCCTCGACGCCGAGGAAGCCCAACGCGTCGGACTGGTGGACCGGATCCTGCCGCGCGCCTCCTTCGAGGAGGGCTGGCGCTCGCTGGCCAGGTCGCTCGCCACGGCTCCGGCGGGGGAGATCAAACGCGTTGTCGGAGGCGGCAGTTCGGCGGACGAGGCGGTACGCGCCTTTGCACGGCTGTGGGTGGCCGATGCGCACTGGGAGGCGGCGGACCGGGCGATGGCCCGCAGGAGCCGCGGCTGAATCGACTTGGTCGAGAAGAAGGCATACGGCACCCCGGTGAAGCGGGACCAGGTCCTGACGATCCATGCCATACGTACCAACCGGCTCGACACTCACTCGTGTCACCAAGACATCATCGAGGTCGTGGAAGGCTGGCGGAATACTCAGGACGTGCCCAAGTAACCGTCAATCACGACCAGTTCGCGGAGGTGACGATGCGCTTCGTCGGGCTGGTTCAACTGGCCGACCATGCGACGCCGCGCGTGCTGGAGCAGCTCAGGTGTTGCGGCCCCCGTTGACGCCGATCACCTGACCGGTGATGTAGCCGGCCTCCTCGGACACGAGGAAGGAACACGCGGCAGCGATGTCCTCGGGCCGGCCCGGCCGTCGTACCGGTGTGAGCTCCGCGTGGTGGTCCACCGAGCCGCCGAGGTGGCCGCGCTCCTCCGTGGCGCGGAGCATCGGGGTGTCGATGAAGCCGGGCGGGATGGTGTTCACCGTGATGCCCGTCGGCCCCAGTTCGAGAGCCAGGGCCTTGGTGAAGCCGATGAGGCCGGCCTTCGAGGCGACGTAGTGCGTCATGAACTGCTGCCCCGACTGGGCGCTCGACGACGAGATGTTCACGATCCGGCCCCACCCGGCGTCCTTCATGTCGGGCACGACCGACTGGCAGCAGTAGAAGGGGCCGTTGAGGTTCACGGCCATGATCCGGTTCCATGACTCGTCGGTGATCTTCAGGAAGCTCTTGGTCCCGCTCAGGCCCGCGTTGTTGACGAGCACGAGCACCGGGCCCAGCGTCTCCCGGACGCGCCGCACCGCGTCGTTCACCTGCGCACGGTCGGACACGTCGACGTCCCCGAAGGCGACCGCCTCGTGCCCCTTCTGGCGTGACTCCTCGGCCACCCGCTCCGCCGCTTCCGCGTTCAGATCGAGTACGGCGGTGGCGAAGCCGTCCTCGGCGAGCCGCAGCGCGATGGCGCGCCCGATACCCGATCCACCGCCCGTGACGATGGCCGTACGTCGCTCCGTCATGCGCCACGCCTTCCTTGCCTGATGCCTGATGTCAAACAGAACCGTGCTCACGCGACCGCCTCCTAAGCGGCCTTGGTTAAGTTCGGTGCGGTACCGCGCCCCGTAAGGGGCGCGGGGCTGCATCAATGTGCGGCTCCGCCGCGTGGGCGCGACCAGCCCTCACCGGCCCGCGGGTTCCTCACCGTTCTTCCAGCGGAGCGCTTAGCACTCCTCACGCTGAAGGCGATGGCTCACTCAGGTGACCGCTCCCGCCGCCTTCAGCGCGAGGATGCGGTCCCAGTCCAGGCCCAGTTCGAGCAGGATCTCCTCGGTCTGCGCGGCGAACTCGGGGGCCGGGCCGAGCTCCGGGGCGCCGACGTCGAACTGGACGGGATTCGCGGCCAGTTCGAGCTCTCCGGCCCGGACGACGTACTCGTTCGCCCTGACCTGCGGGTCGGCGCCCACCTGAAGGGAGTCCTGCACGGGGGCCCAGGGCCCGGCGAGGGTGGCGAACCGCTCGGTCCACTCGGCGAGCGTGCGGGTGGCCAGCACCTCGCGCAGGATCTTGACGGCTTCTTCGGTGTTGGCGGCGATGTCTTCGGCCGTGGCGAAGCGCGGGTCCTCCGCCAGCTCAGGTCGGTTGATGTGCCGGCACACGTCGGCCCAGAACTTGCCCGGCTGCATCATCACGAACGACAGGTAGTGGTCGTCGGCCGTGCGGTACACACCGGACAGCGGGTTCGTGGGGGAGCCGTGCGCGCCTGCGGGCGGCGCCACCCAGGCCCGGTCGAGATGGAGGGAGAGGGCGATCCCGTGGCCCATCGCCCACACGCCGCTGCCCAGCAGGGAGACGTCCACGACCGACGGCTCGCCCGTGCGCTCCCGCTTCAGCAGGGCCGCCGCGATGCCCCCGGCCAGGTTCGTACCGGAGATCGTGTCCCCGTAGGCGGGCGCCGGGGGAGTGATCATCCCCTCCGTGCCGGGCGGGGTGAGGCTGGCGGCGGTGCCGCCCCGGGCCCAGAAGGCCGTCATGTCGTATCCGCCCTTGCCCGCCTCCCGGCCGCGCGGCCCCAGCGCGCTGCCGCGGGCGTAGACGATGTCCGGCTTGACCTCGCGGATGTTCTCCACGTCGATGCCGAACTTGCGCCGGGCCGAGGGCAGAAAGCTGGTCAGGAACACATCCGAGTGCCGTACCAGGTCGTACAACACCTCCTTGCCCTCGGGAGTCCCCATGTCGAGGCCGATGCTGCGCTTGCCCCGGTTCGCGTGCTCCACGTTGGGGTTCGGATCGCCCTCGACCTTGAACGTGCCGGTCTGCCGCAGCCCGCGCTGGGGATCGCCGTTGACGGCGTGCTCCACCTTGATCACGTCCGCGCCCCAGTCGGCGAGCACGGCACCGGCCGACGGCACGAACCCGTACATCGCCACTTCGAGGACCCGTATCCCGGTGAGCGGGCCGTCCGTACTCATGCGACCACCTCCCCGAACGTCTTGCGCTCCATGAACTCCTCCAGACCGTCCACGCCTTTTTCCCTGCCGATGCCCGACTGCTTGTAGCCCCCGAAGGGGGTGTCGGGGAAGAAGTAGTTGCCGCCGTTGATGCTGAACGTGCCGGTCCTGATCCGCCGTGCCAGCGCGAGCGCCCGGTCGCGGTCGCCGCTGTGGACCGCGCCGGAGAGCCCGTAGACCGAGTCGTTGGCGATGCGTACGGCGTCGTCCTCATCGTCGTACGGGATGACCGCGAGGACCGGCCCGAAGACCTCCTCCTGCGCCAGCTCACTGTCGGGGTCGACCCCGGTGAGCAGCGTCGGCGTGTAGAAGAAACCGGGGTCCACCCGCTTTCCGCCGGTCACCAGGGTCGCGCCCGCCGCCACGGCCCGCTGCACCATGCCGTCGACCTTGTCGCGCTGCCGCTCACTGATCAGCGGGCCCATGTACGTCCTGGGGTGGGCGGGATCGCCATGGCGCACTCGGTCGAGCGCGGCCGCGACCTGCTCGACGATCGCGTCGTGGTGCTGCCTGGGCACGAGCATCCGGGAGGTGATCGCGCAGCTCTGGCCCGCGTGCAGGCAGATCATGTACGCCGCATAGAGGGACGCGGCGGCGAAGTCGGCGTCGTCGAGCACGATCAGGGCGGACTTGCCGCCGAGTTCGAGGAAGACCTTCTTCACCGTGCCACTCGCGGCGGCCATGATGCGGCGGCCGGTGGCGGTGGACCCGGTGAAGCTGACCATGTCGATGCCGGGGTGCGTGGTGAGCAGTTCGCCGATCGCCGCGTCGGAGGAGGTCAGGACGTTCACCACGCCCGACGGGATGTCCGTGTGCTCCGCGATCAGCTCGCCGAGCGCGAGCGTGATCAGGGGTGTGTCCGGGGCGCCCTTCAGTACGACCGTGCAGCCCGCCGCCAGCGCCGGAGCCAGCTTGGCGAGGGCGAGTTGGGTGGGGTAGTTGTACGGGACGATCGCCGCGAGGACTCCGCCGGCCTCCTTCTCCACCCAGCGGTGATGGCGCTGGCCCTGGTACTCGACCACGCCGAGGTCCTCGCTCAAGGGATGGGTCCCGAGCAGGTCGGCGTAGTAGCGGACCAGTTCCACGGGCTCGTCGAGCTGCTGGCCGTGGGTGAGCATGCGGGGCGCGCCGGCCTCGGCGATCGTCAACTCGCGCAGTTCTTCCAGGTGTTCGGTGAGCGCCTGGTGGAGCTGGCCGAGGCAGTGGACGCGGAACTCGTTGTCGGTCGGCCAGCTTGTGGTGTCGAAGGCGCGGCGGGCGGCTGCCACGGCGGCCTCGGCCTGCTCGGCCGTGGCGTCGGGAGCCTGGCCGAGGACGTCGCCGGTGGCGGGATTCAGCGTGGCGAACGTGCTGTCGGCGCCGACGAGTTGTCCGTCGATGAGCAGGCGCCGCGTGCGGTTCGCGGTGGTCGGCGCACTGTTCGGGGGTGGCATGCCGTCCCCTTCCCGGCTGGTTGGAAATCTAATTCTCTGAATACGAGATCTCGGGACTCGCTGACAGAGAACCTTAGCGTGGCCGGGGTGTCGCGTCACGACCCTGGTGTGCATCCCTGCGTACTGTCAGGCCCTTGTCAGCCCGTTGTCAGGCTTGACGCAAAGTCGTCACAAGCCTTCCGGGTGAGGCATAGTGAAAGTATGGTTCTCGCATTCGGGAGGGAGATTCTTGTTAATCGAGACCGCAGGATCGGCAGGGCCTCGGCGCCATGAGCCCAGCACTCGACGCCCTGTCTGACGCGGCAGCACCCGCCCGTGCGGGCTGAACGGCAAGACCGACCAAGTAGGGAAGAAGGGACCCCCCGATGGGACGAGTTGAGGGCAAGGTCGCGTTCATCACGGGCGCGGCGCGTGGCCAGGGCCGCAGCCACGCCGTACGGCTGGCCGAGGAGGGCGCCGACATCATCGCGGTGGACCTGTGCCGCGACTACGAGACGGTCGGCTATCCGATGGCCACCCCCGAGGACCTGAAGGAGACGGTCCGGCTGGTCGAGGAGCAGGGCCGCCGCATCATGGCGCTCCAGGCCGACGTACGCGACGTCGGTCAGCTGCGTGGCGCCCTGGAGACGGGCCTCGCCGAACTCGGCGGCCTGGACATCGTGGTGGCGCAGGCCGGCATCGCCCCACTGCACGGCGAACCCAAGCTCCAGGCCTGGTGCGACGCCGTGGACGTCGACCTGATCGGTTCTATCAACGCGATCCAGGTCGCCCTTCCGCACCTGCGTGAGGGCGCCTCCGTCATCGCCACCGGCTCGACCGCCGCCCTCATGGAGTACGGCATCGTGCAGACCCCCGGCTCCAACCCGGGCGGCTCCGGCTACGCCTACGCCAAGCGCGCCCTGTCGGAGTACGTCCACGAACTCGCCCGGAATCTCGCCCCGTTGAAGCAGCGCGCCAACGTCGTCCACCCGACCAACGTCAACACCCACATGCTGATGAGCGAACCGATGTACAAGTCCTTCCGCCCCGACCTCGAGCACCCGACACGGCAGGACGCCGAGCCCGGGTTCGCGGTGCAGCAGGCCATGCCGATCCCGTACGTCGAACCGGTGGACATCAGCAACGCCGTCCTGTTCCTCGCCTCCGACGAGGCCCGCTACATCACCGGCACACAGCTGCGCGTGGACGCCGGCGGCTACCTCAAGTGGTACGACTGGCGCCGCTGAACTGCAGGAATCCAACCGAATCCCACGGAATCCAACCGCGACAGGGAGGTTTGTCGTGAAGGTCAGCGTCGACCCGGAGCGCTGCCAGGGCCACACGCTCTGCGCCATGATCGCTCCGAAGGCGTTCCAGCTGGACGAGATCGACGGCCACTCCTCGGCCGTCAGTGAAGAAGTCCCCATCGATCAGGAAGAGGACGTGCGCGAAGCCGTCCACTCGTGCCCCGAGCGGGCCATCTCCATCTTCTGAGCAGCCATCTACTGAACACCGTGTTCCCGAGCATCGGGAGGGAAAGACCCATGAGCGAGGCCGTCGACGACTTCCAGAAGGACGACGACCGTAAGAAACACCGGGTGCACTTCGACCGGCACACACCGGAGTACCGCCACAAGTTCGAAGAGACCACCCATGAGCTGCAGGCCAAGTGCCCCATCGCCTGGTCGGACACCTACGACGGTCACTGGGTCGCCAGCGGCAACCGTGAGGTCTTCGAACTGGCCCGGTCCGCCGAGTTCCTCTCCAACGACCATGACGTCAAAGGGGAGCGGCGCGGCTACAAGGGCATCTCCATCCCGCCGCCGCCCCGTGCCAAGGAAGTCCGGGGCGGATTCCTGGAGATGGACCCGCCGGAGCAGCGCCACTACCGCCAGACACTCAACCCCTACCTCTCCCCGGCGGCCGTCAGCCGCTGGATCCCGTTCGTCGACGAGGTGGTGCGCGCCTGCCTCGACGAGAAGATCGAGGAGGGGCGGATCGACTTCGTCGACGACCTCGCCAACGTCGTGCCGGCCGTCCTCACGCTGGCGATGATGGGAATCCCGCTCAAGGACTGGACCGTCTACAACGAGCCGGCCCACGCCTCGGTCTACACACCGCCGAACTCGCCCGACATACAGCGGGTCACCGAGTTGAGCCGGAACATGGGCATGGCCCTGTACATGGCGATCGTTCAGACCCGCGAGAAGCCCAGGCCTGGCCTGGTGGACGCCCTCGTGCGCGCCGAGATCAACGGCAAGACCCCGCCCGACGACGAGCTGGTCGGCGTACTGGCCCTGCTCATCGGCGGCGGATTCGACACCACGACGGCCCTCACCGCGCACGCGCTGGAGTGGCTGGCCCAGAACCCTGAGGAGCGCGACCGGCTCAGCCACGAGCGGAACACCCTGCTGGACCCCGCGACCGAGGAGTTCCTGCGCTTCTTCACACCCGCACCGGGCGACGGGCGCACCATCTCCGCGGACTGTGAGATCGCCGGCCAGGAGTTCAAGGAGGGCGAACGCCTCTGGCTGTCCTGGGCGATGGCCAACCGGGACCCGTCCGTGTTCCCCGACCCCGACCGGGTCGACCTGGAGCGCAAGGGCAACCGGCACAATGCCTTCGGCCTCGGCATCCACCGCTGCATCGGCTCGAACGTCGCGCGCACCGTGTTCAAGCGCATGGTGACGGCCGTACTCGACCGGATGCCGGACTACCGCTGCGACCCCGACGGCACCGTGCACTACGAGTCGATCGGCGTCATCCAGGGCATGCGCCACCTCCCGGCGACCTTCACGCCGGGCAAGCGGCTCGGGCCCTCGTTCGACGAGACCCTGGAGACGCTCCAGAAGGCCTGTGACGAGCAGCGTCTCGCCGAGCCGGTCACCGTACGGACGGCGAGGGCGAACATCGCCCGCTGAGCCCGGGCCCGAGAGTGAGGAGACGAGGTGGCCGGATCTCCAGGCCGTCCCCTGCCGCTGATCACCGAGGAGAACGAGTTCTTCTGGACCTCGGGGGCGGACGGCCGACTGCGTGTGCAGGAGTGCACCTCGTGCACGGCGCTCATCCACCCGCCCCAGCCTGTGTGCCGCTACTGCCGAGGGCAACGGATGGGCGTACGGACCGTCTCCGGCTTCGCCACGCTCATCGGCTTCACCGTCAACCACCGCTTCAGCCTGCCCGGACTCCCGGCGCCGTACGTCATCGCCCAGGTCGCCCTCGAAGAGGACACCCGTGTCCGGCTCACCACCAACGCCGTCGAGTGCGACCCCGAGCAGCTCGTACTCGGCATGCGCATGGAGGTCGTCTTCGAGCAGGCCGGGGACGTGTGGCTGCCGCTGTTCCGCCCCACGGCCGAGCAGGGCGAGCCGGCTCCGCTCCCCGAGGACGAGGTCGAGCCCGAGCAACTCCGGCGCCACATACGCCCGATGGTCACCCCGGAGAAGTTCGAGGACAAGGTGGCGATCACCGGCATCGGCGCCTCGGAGCTGGGCCGCCGACTGATGATCCCCCCGCTCTCCCTCACCGTCCGGGCCTGCGAACGCGCGATCGCCGACGCGGGCCTCACCCTCGACGACATCGACGGCCTGGCCACCTACCCCGGAGCCGGGCCGTTCGGCGGCTTCGCCGAAGGCGGCATCACGGCCCTGGAATCCGCCCTCGGCATCCGGCCCACCTGGCACAACGGCGGCGGCGAGACCTTCGGCCCCGGCGGCTCGCTCATCGCGGCGATGCTGGCGGTCGCCGGAGGGCTCGCCCGGCACGTGCTGTGCTTCCGGACCCTGTGGGAGGCCACGTACACCGAACTGATCAAGCGCGGCACGATCCAGCCACCGGGCGGCTCGGACCCGGGCTGGCTGAAAACCTTCGGCGCCACGTCCGCGGCCCACACCCTCGCCCAGAACGCCCAACGCCACTTCCACCGTTACGGCACCACCCGCGAGACCCTCGGCTGGATCGCCCTCAACCAGCGCGCCAACGCCGCCCTCAACCCGACGGCGATCTACCGCGACCCGATGACGATGGACGACTACCTCGACGCACGGCCGATCACCACCCCCTTCGGCCTCTACGACTGCGACGTGCCCTGCGACGGAGCCGTGGCCGTCATCGTCTCGGCCGTCGACGCCGCCCGTGACCTCGCCCAACCGCCCGTCCTCGTCGAGGCCGTCGGCACCCAGATCACCGAGCGCCTCGAATGGGACCAGAGCACGCTCACCCACGAACCCCAGGTCCTCGGCCAGTCCGCCCACCTCTGGACACGAACCTCGCTGCGCCCCGCCGACGTCGACGTGGCCCAGCTCTACGACGGCTTCACCTTCAACTGCCTGTCCTGGATAGAGGCGTTGGGCTTCTGCGGCATCGGCGAGGCGAAGGACTTCCTGGACGGAGGAAAGAACATCGCCAGAGACGGCGTACTGCCCCTCAACACCCACGGCGGTCAGCTCTCCCACGGACGCACCCACGGCATGGGCCTGGTCCACGAGGCGATCGTCCAGTTGCGCGGGGAGAGCGGAGCGCGGCAGGTGCCCGGCGCCCGCACCGCCGTGGTCAGCTCCGGCGGCCTCACGCCCAGCGGTGTCATTCTCCTCAGGACGGACACGTGAACCACAGCCATCCCCAGGTCGAAGTACTGACGGGCGGCGACGTCCCCGTCGTGTCCGATGTCGTCGACGTGGACGGCATTCCCCTGTCGTACCGGGCGAGTTGGGTGAGCCGGCCACGCGCCGTCGTCGTCGCCCTGCACGGCGGCGGGACCACGTCGACGTACTTCGACTGCCCGAACCGGCCCCTGCTGTCGCTGCTGCGGACCGGCGCCGCGCTCGGCTTCACCGTCATCGCCCTCGACCGGCCGGGATACGGCGCCTCGCTCAGCCATCAGGACAAGCTGACCGAGCCCTCGCGACGGGTCGAGCTCTCCTACGCGGCGCTCGACCAACTCCTCGCCTCCCGCCCCGAAGGCGCGGGCGTGTTCCTCATGGCCCACTCCGCGGGAAGCGAACTGGCCATACGGATGGCCGCCGAGGAACGCGGACGGGAACTGCTGGGCCTGGAGATCGCCGGCACCGGACGGCAGCACCATCCCCGCTTCTCCGACAGGTTCGTCGTGCCCGGCGAGCCGGAACTGCGACCGTCGGCACGACGGCGCAGCCATATGCGCGACCTGCTGTGGGGACCGAGCCACCTGTATCCGCCGGACGTCTTCGACGGCACCGACATCGGCGCGGCCTCGCCCGCCTACGAGTACGAGGCGCGCGGCTGGGTGCGCGAATTCCCGGAACTGGCGGCACGGGTGCGCATTCCCGTGCAGTTCAGCCTGGGCGACCACGAGCTGGTGTGGCGGCCAGGACCCCCGGGCCTGGCCGAGATCGCCGGGCTGTTCACCGCGTCACCCCGGGTCCGCCGCAACGAACAGCCGGACAGCGGTCACAACCTGAGCCTGGGGTACGCGGCCCGGGCGTACCACCTCAGGGTCCTCTCCTTCGCTGAGGAGTGCGTGGTGAGCCGCGAGATCGCGAACCCCGAGGACGTACGCGAACCGCAGGGGAGGGCGGGATGAGCGACGCCGACGCCGTCGTGCTGCTGCTGGTACGCCTGGTCCTGGGCGTCGTCATGATCGCGCACGGCCTCAACCACTGGCGCGGCGGCGGCCGTATCGAAGGCACCGCCCGCTGGTTCAGCGGACTCGGCCTGAGACACGGCACGCTGCAAGCCTGGATGAGCGTCGCCACCGAGGTGGGCGCGGGCGCGCTGCTGCTGCTCGGCCTGCTCACACCGCTGGCCTGCGCGGCCGTCATCTCGGTGATGCTGGTCGCGGGCCTCCTCGCGCATCGGCGTAACGGATTCTTCGTCTTCAAGGACGGCTACGAGTACGTCCTCACGCTCGCGGTGGTGTCTCTCGCGCTGGCCGTACTGGGACCGGGGCCGCTGTCGGTGGACGAGGCGAGCGGCATCGAGGTGACCGGCTGGGCCGGTGGCGGTGTGGCGCTCGGCGTTGCCGTGGCGGCGACAGCCGGCCTGCTCGCCGTGTTCTGGCGCCCCCGGCCGACGCCGGAACCCGAGCCGGGCACCACCGAACCCCTTGAACAGGAGGCGCGCTGATGCGTGTCGGTTTCATCGGCCTGGGCAGCCAGGGCGCCCCCATGGCACGCCGGATCATCGACGCCGGCTTCGAGACGACGCTGTGGGCACGCCGCCCGGCCTCGCTCGTCCCCTTCGACGACACCCCGGTCAAACGTGCCGCGTCGGCCGCGGATCTGGCCTCGGTCAGCGATCTCGTCTGCGTCTGCGTCGTCGACGACGCCGATGTCGAGGAGGTCATCACCGGCGAGTCCGGGGTCCTGGCCGGCCTGCGCAAGGGTGGCGTGATCGCCGTACACAGCACCGTTCACCCCGACACCTGCCGCCGCCTCGCCGACCGGGCGCGGGCCCGCGGCGTCGCCCTGATCGACGCACCCGTCAGCGGCGGCGGTCCGGCCGCCGCCGAGGGCCGCCTGCTGGTGATGGCCGGGGGCGAGCAGGGCACCGTCGCGTTCTGCCGCCCGGTGTTCGCCGCCTACGGCGACCCGGTGGTGCACATGGGCCCGCTCGGGAGCGGACAACTCGCGAAGCTCCTCAACAACGTCCTGTTCACCGCCAACCTCGCCACCGCCGCCGGCACCCTCGCGCTCGGCCGGGACCTAGGCGTCGACCCCGACGCCCTCGCCGCCGCCGTCGCCCACGGCAGCGGCACGAGCTTCGCCCTGAACCGGGTCACCGCCGCCGGCGGCACCCTCGACCGCATCGCCGCCCACGCCGGGCCCCTGCTGCGCAAGGACGTCCGGCTGGTGACCGACGTCGCGACCACGGCGGGCGGTCCCAAGGACATCGTCATCTCGGCGGCCGAGGCCGCACTCGCCCTCATGAACGACCACCGATGAAGCTCACCGCAGGGTGCAGCCGTACCGCGCCCGTGCCGCTCACCCAGAGGTGAGCAGGCCCCGCAGGACGATGTCGAGCGTGGCTTCGAGGCTGAGGAGCAGGTCGAAGGGCGGCGGCTCCTCCCGGATCCAGCGCAGTACGGAGGAGAAGTAGCAGGCCGCGAGCAGGGCGCCGGCCTGGGCGGAGTCGACCGTCCGCCGGATCTCGCCGCGCCGCTGCCCCTCTTCGACGATCTTCGTGAGTTCGATCTCGAGTGACGGATCCTGCAACAGTCGGCCGAACCGCGCGGAGGCGTCCATCAGGACGGTGGTCTCCGCGCGGGAGGCGACGTTGAGTTCGGCCATCTCCCGCAGATAGCGCCTGAGCCGCTCACCGACCGGCAGGTCCTCCGCGTGCTCCTGGCCGAGGATGGCCGCGACCCGCGCCCGGCGGCGGGCACCCCACTCCTCCAGGAAGCCGACCTTCTGCGAGAAGTGGTTGAAGACGGTGGCCCGGGCGACATCGGCGGCGTCGGCGATCTGGTCCATGGTCGTCGCCTCGTAGCCCTGGTCGACGAACAGTCCCACTGCCGCTTCGTACAGCTGGTCGCGGATCTGGCGGCGCTTGCGCTCGCGGCGCCCGGGGACCGGTGCCTCGGGCGGGGGAGCCGCTCCTGCGTCCGGGATCTTCATGGACTCCAGTACAGCACAGCGCTGCACGCCTCTTGACCTCTTCGAGGAGTCGGATCTAGATTCCAGGCCATTGATGGACTCCAGTCCATCAATAGATTGATGTCTCGCGTTGTTCGCGGGGCACGGACAGGGGGCAGTGTGGCTTCCGTAAACCCGTTGGCGGGCCGTGTGGAGGTCGGTGACGGCTGTCATGCCTGGCTCGCGAGCCGGGGCGGCTGGGGCATGAGCAACGCCGGGCTGGTCGTCGGCCGGGGCGCGTCCCTGCTCGTCGACACCCTCTACGACCTGCGGCTGACCGCAGAGATGCTCGACGCGTTGGCTCCCGTGACCGCCGCCGCGCCCATCGAGACCGTGGTCAACACCCATGGCAACGGCGACCACTGGTTCGGCAACCAGCTCGTGGCCCACGCCGAGATCGTCGCGGCCCGCGGCTCACTGGCCGACATGCGACAGGTGGGCCCGGCCGAGATGCGGCAGCTGACCGCCGCTCCCGACCTCACCGGGCGTTTCGCCCGCCAGATCTTCGGCGCCTTCGACTACGCCGGCATCGAACCCGTCCTGCCGGGCCGGGTCTTCGACGGCGAACTGGAGCTGGACGTCGGCGGCACGGAAGTCCGCCTGATCGACGTGGGCCCCGCACACAGCGCCGGCGACACGATCGTCCACGTGCCAGGAGCCCGTGTCGTCTACACCGGCGACATCGTGTTCGCCGGCGCCACCCCCGTCGTATGGCACGGGCCGTTCGCCAACTGGCTCGCCGCCTGCGAACTGCTCCTCGGCCTCGACGCCGACACCATCGTGCCCGGACACGGACCGGTCACCACCAAGGAGGCGGTCCGGGACATCCGCGACTACCTCGAGTACGTCCATGAGCAGGCCGCCGCCCGGTTCACCGCCGGAATGCCGGTCATGGACGCCGCACACGACATCCGCCTCGGCCGCTTCGCCGACCTGGACGAGAGCGAACGGCTCGCCGTCAACGTGCACACCGTCTACCGGGAACTCGACCCCTCCCTGCCCCCGCTCGACGGTCCCGGCCTGTTCGGCTCCATGGCCCAACTCGCCTGTTCCCAACCCGGTTTCTGAGCCGCCGGTCATTCCCCGGACCGCCCGTTACCCTGGCCACCCCAAGGAGGAGACATGGTCTCCAGCCCCGCCATTGACCCACCCGCCGCCGCATCCGACGCGCCGCCCCGGCACACCGCAACGATCATCGCCGGCTGCCTCGCGGTCTGCCTGGCCCAGATCGGCCTGGTGCTGCCCGCCGCGATCAACGGCGTCATGCAGCGCTCACTTCAGGCATCCGGCGCCGAACTGACCTGGATCAGCGACGCGTTCCTCGTCCCGGCCGCCGTGCTCGCGCTCACCTTCGGCGTCCTCGGCGACCTGTACGGACGTAAGAAACTGCTGGTGGGCGGCGCGCTGCTGGCCGCCGTCGGCTACGCGGTCTCCGCGACCTCCGACACCGCGGGCCAGCTCATCGCCGGTCAAGCCCTCTCGGGCATCGGCGCCGCCGCCCTCTTCCCCGCCTCGCTGGCCGTGATCATCGCGAGTACGCCGACGCCCGCCGCCCGGGCCCGCGCCCTTGCCTCGTGGACCACCGCGCTGTCCCTCGGCGCGTTCATCGCCCCGCTGCTCTCCGGCGGCATCGTCGAACACGCCTCCTTCCGCTGGGCGTTCGCCGTGACCGGGCTGCTCGCGCTCGTGGTGGCGGCAGCGGCGTGGCTGCTGACCGGCGAGTCCAGTGCCCCCGAGGGCCGCTCACTGGACTGGCCGGGGCAGATCACCATCGCGCTGTCTCTGCTGGCCCTGCTGTACGGCATCATCCAGGGCCCTTCGGACGGTTGGGGCTCGGCTCCCGTCGTCCTCTCCTTCGTCGCCGCGGCCGTTCTGCTCGGTGCCTTTGTCCGGGCCGAGAACCGCAGTGCCTCGCCGATGCTGCGCCTGGAGCTGTTCCGCATTCCTGCCTTCGCCGCCTCGGCCGCGATGGCGGTCATCGGCATGTTCGGCTTCCTGGGCGGGGCATACGACCTGAGCATCCGGCTCGGCGTGATCCAGCACAAGAGTCCGTTGGAGGCCGCGGTGCCCTTCCTGGTGATCCAGGGCATCACTCCGTTCATCTGGCCGCTTCTGGTCCGGCTGTTGCACAGGGTCGGCCCCGGCCCGATGCTGGTCACCGGTTTCACGGCGCTGGCAGGCGCACAGTTGTGGCTGCGAGCGGTGCCGATCCACGAGAGCGGCCTGGTGCCGCTGCTCGGCCCGCTGCTCCTCAACGGCGTCGGCTTCGGCCTGGTCGTCGCCGCGATCACCGCCGCCGCCGTCAACGTCGTACCACCCAGCCTCACCGGCATGGCCAGCGCCACCACCAGCCTGGTCCGCGACCTCGGCCAGACCCTCGGCCCGGCCATCGTCGGCGCCGTCGCCCTCGGCATGGCGACCAGCCAGCTGACGGGCAGCCTGGCCGACGCGGGACTCACGCCCGCCGAACACGGCACCGCCACCGCCGTCCTCGACGCGGGCGGACCCCTCGCCCTGCACACCGCCGAACTCGGCCCGCTCAGCGCCAAACTCGCCCCGCTCACCGAACGCGCTCTCGCCGACGGCTACAACAACGGACTCGTCCTCACCGCGATCGCCTGCGTGGCCGCCGCCGCGATCGCCGCCGTCTTCCTCGGCGTCCGGACCGGTGGCGGCGGCGCTCCCGAGAAGACCGAAGCACCGCTCACCGAGCCCGAGGGGACCCGGGCATGAAGTACGCGACCTTCTTCCACGACGGGCAGCAGCACTCCGGAGTCATCATCGACGACCGGGCCCATCCCTTCGAACACGGCGTCGGCCTGCTGGAACTCATCGAAGCCGGTGACCACGACCTGCGGGCCGCCGGCACCCGGGCCCTGACCAGATCGCGGCCCCTCTCCCTCGCCGAGATCCGGCTGCTGCCGCCCATCCAGCCGCCGACCGTACGGGACTTCATGACCTTCGAAGGCCATGTCGCGGGCGTCGCGGAGGGATACGGCGACACCGTGCCCGAGGAGTGGTACGCCCGGCCCGCGTTCTACTTCACCAACCCGTACGCGATGATCGGCGCCTTCGACGACGTCCCCGTACCGCCTGGCTGCCGCCGCTTCGACTTCGAACTCGAAGTGGCCGCCGTCGTCGGACGAGCCGGGCGGGACCTCACCCCCGAGCAGGCACGCGACCACATCATCGGCTACACCGTCCTCAACGACTGGTCCGCCCGCGACCTGCAAGGCCAGGAGATGAAGGTCAGACTCGGCCCGGCCAAGGGCAAGGACACCGCCACCACCCTCGGCCCGTGGCTGGTCACCGCCGAGGAACTCGAACCCCACCGTGACGCCGACGGCTTCCTGGACCTCAAACTCACGGTGGACGTCAACGGCGAGACCGTCGGACAGGACACCCTCGCCAACATGGCCTGGACGTTCGAGGAGATGGTCGCCTACGCCTCACGAGGTACCTGGGTCCGCCCCGGCGACGTCCTGGGCTCCGGCACCTGCGGCAACGGCGGCTGCCTGGCCGAACTCTGGGGCCGCCACCGCGTGTTCGAACCGTCGCCCCTGGAGCCCGGCGACACCGTCACCATCACGGCCCAGAGCCTGGGCACCCTCAGCAACACGGTCGTCGAAGGAGTGGCCCCCGTGCCCATCGCCTCGGCACGCCGCAGACTGTGAGGCGTCTCCCAGGCCGGACGGCATCCGCGAGAGCGCTCTGCGTACGACGCGTACCACGGTTTGCGAGGCACGCAGAGCACTCTGCCGGAAGGCGGAGGCTGGTTGCCGCCGTCCGCTCTCAGGCGGCGAGTTCCTTGGTGATCCGGTCGAGCATGAACGCGGAGGAATCGCGGGCGCGTTCCTCCCAGGCGAAGACGCAGGACGTGGCGACGCCGTCGAAGTCCAGTTCGCGCAGGGTGCCGAAGAAGGTGTCCCAGTCGACCTCGCCCTGGCCGATGTCCAGGTGCTGGTGGATACGGGCCGGGGTGCCGGGCGGGTTGAGAATGTAGCGCAGACCGCTGGAGCCCTTGTGGTTGAAGGAGTCCGCGATGTGCACGTGCTGGAGCTTGTCGCCGGCGTAGCGCATCATCTTCGCGATGTCCGCGCCTACCTCAGAGGGGCCGGACAGGTGGAAGGTGTGCGGGGCGCAGTAAAGATAGTTCACCCAGGGCTTGTTGATCGCGCGGACCAGGTCGACCGCGGGGGTGTTCTCCTCGCAGAAGTCGTCCGGGTGGGCCTCCAGGTTCAGAGCGATGCCTTCGCGCTCGAACACCGGCAGCAGTTCCTCCAGCGAGCGCCAGAAGGCGGCCTCGCTCTCGGCGGCGCGCTCCGGGCGGCCGTTGAACTCCGAGTTCATCAGCGGGCATCCGAGGTCCGCGGTGATCTCGATCATCCGCTTCCAGTAGCGTACGGCGGTCTGCCGCTCGGTCTCGTCGGGTGAGGACCACTTGTAGAGCGGCAGCACCGAGGACAGCTGGACGCCGTGTGTGCGCAGGGACTTCTTGAACGAGGCGACGCGCTCGTCGTCCGCCCGCGGGTGCAGGAAGAACGGCATGAAGTCGTCGCGCGGGGACAACTCGATGTACTCATAGCCGAGTTCGGCGACCGTGCGCACCATGTCGTCGAGCGGCAGGGCGCGGAACATATAGGGGTCGAGGGCGATTTTCACGCGGCACCTCCGTAGAACGCGGGTCGGGGCTTCATGTCGGCGGAGACGACGGTGCCGTCGGACTCCAGGGAGCGGACGGCGGCGTCGGTGATGACGGTGGCGGCGTAGCCGTCCCAGGCGGACGGGCCGGTGGGCTCGGCGCCAGCCGCGACCGAGGTGATCCACTCACGGAACTCGGTGTCGAAGGCCTCCGCGAAGCGGACCTTCCAGTCCTGCATGACCGCCGCGCTGTGCCGGGCCGCGGTGCGGACGCCCACGGCGGCCGGGTCGGGCAGCCGGACCAGGCCGTCCTCGCCGACGACCTCGCACTGGATGTCGTAGCCGTACTGGCAGTTGACGAAGACCTCGAGGTCGATACGTACCCCGTGCACGGTCTCGAAGATCATGATCTGCGGGTCCTTGAGGTGCTCGAACCGCTTGCTCGTGGCGCGCGGCGTGACCACCTGGGCGGAGACGATCTCGTCGTCGAGCAGCCAGCGCAGTACGTCGATCTCGTGGACCGCCGTGTCCTGCGCCGCCATCGCGGAGTGGTACGCGTCCGGCACCGTCGGGTTGCGGTGGGCGCAGTGCACCATCAGCGGGGCGCCGAGGGTGCCGGCGGCGAGGACCTCCTTCATCTGGCGGTAGCCGGGGTCGAAGCGGCGCATGAAGCCCACCTGGACCAGGCGGCTGCCATGGGCGCGCTCGGCCTCGACGATGCGCAGACAGTCCTCGGCGGTCGTCGCGAGGGGCTTCTCGCAGAACACGGGCTTGCCGGCCGCGATGGCGTTCAGGACGTGCTCGGCGTGCGTGGGGCCCCAGGAAGTGACGAGGACGGCGTCCACGTCGGGGGAGTTGATCAGCTCGGCGCCGCCCGGCAGCACGGCGGCGCCGACGGTGGCGGCGACCTCGGCGGCGCGGTCGGCGTCGAGGTCGGTCACCGCGGTGACCCTGGCCCCGGTGACCACCTCGGTGAGGCGCCGGATGTGGTCCTGGCCGATCATTCCGGTGCCGATGACACCTACACGTACGGTCATGGCCGTATCCCTTCGAAGGGCTTGTGGGCCGGAGTCCGTGACCGGCCCACAGGGGAGGAGGTCAGGAATAGCGGGCCTTGAGTTCCGCTTCCAGCGTCTCGAGCGTGCGGCCCTTTGTCTCGGGGACGTAGAGCTTCACGAAGGCGAGCGAGCACAGGCCCGCCAGCACGAAGAGGAAGAAGGTGTTGGAGATCCCGATCCCGTCGACCAGCGATGGGAAGACCAGGCCGATCACGAAGTTGGTCAGCCACAGCACCACGGCCGCGACACCCATCCCGAAGCCGCGCATCCGCATCGGGAAGATCTCCGACAGCATCAGCCAGGTCACCGGCGAGATCGCGCCCTGCTGGAAGGCCAGGAAGGTGACGGTCATGGCGAGCACGGCGTACGCCCGGCCGTCACCGGAGGGCAGCACCAGGGAGAAGACGCCGATCAGCAACAGCGCCGAAGTCGTGCCCATCTGGCCGGCCATCAGCATCGGGCGGCGCGCCACCCGGCCCAGCAGCCAGATGCCGACGAAGGTGGCCAGCACCGAGATCACACCGTTGGCGATGTTCGCGGTGAGCGCGCTGTCCGCGGCGAAGCCGGCGTCGGTGAGGATCTGCGTGCCGTAATACATGATCGTGTTCACGCCGGTGATCTGCTGCACGATCGCGATGCCGAAGCCGACGAGCATCAGCTTGCGCAGCCACGGCGTGCTCTTGATGTCCTGCCAGCCGCCGAGCTTCTGCTGCTCGTCCTTCACGGCCAGCGCGGACACCTCCGCGAGCTCGGCCTCGGCCCGCTGCTGGGAACGCACCTGCTTGAGGACCTCCAGGGCTTCGCTGAAGCGGCTCTTGGAGGCCAGCCAGCGCGGGCTCTCCGGCATCACCAGCATGCCGAACCACAGCACGACCGCCGGAATGGTGGCCACGACCAGCATCCAGCGCCAGACGCCGCCGGACTCGTCGCCCACCCGGGCGATGATCGCGTTCGAGGTGAAGGCGAGCAACTGCCCGCTGACGATCATGAGCTCGTTACGGGTGACCAGCGCACCGCGCCGCTCGGCGGGCGACACCTCCGCGAGGTAGACCGGCACGGTCACCGAGGCGCCACCGACCGCGAGGCCGAGGACGAAGCGGGCCACGACCATGATCGCCGTGTTCGGGGCGAGCGTGCAGCCGAGCGCGCCGATGAAGAACAGCACGGCGAGAACGAGGATGGTGCGGCGCCGTCCGCGCCCGTCCGACAGTCGGCCGCCGGTGACGGCGCCGAGCGCGGCACCGAGGAGGAGCGAGCTGGTGACCATGCCCTCGGTGAACGGGGTCAGGCCGAGGTCGTCGGTCATGTACGGCAGGGCGCCGTTGATGACGCCGGTGTCGTAACCGAAGAGCAGTCCGCCGAAGGTGGCGATGAGCGTGATGATCCGCAGCCGCCGTTTGACCGTGGGTGAGGCGTCGTCCGGGACGGCGGTGGCGGGAGCGGGGGCCTGAGCCGTGTCGTTGCTGACGTCCATGGGCCCCTCCTACTTGTCGTCGAGGGCGGGGCGCCGGGTACCGGCCAGTCCGCAGCCGGCCAGGTACTCCCGCGTACTGACCGCGATGGGCAGCGGCACCTCGGGAGCGCAGGGGTACAGGTCCTGCTCGACGATGACGAACAACTCCGCGTCCAGCTCCGCGAGTTCGGCGACCACGTCGTCCGGCTTCGGCACACCCGCCGGAGGCGACACGCACACACCGCGCTTGACGGCCTCGCCGAAGGAGAGGTTCTCGGCGGCCACCTGGACGAGGATCTCCGGGTCCATCTGCTTGATGTGGACGTAGCCGACGCGCTCCCCGAACCTGCGGATCAGGTCGAGGTTGTCCCCACCGCCGTAGGCCACGTGCCCGGTGTCCAGGCACAGGTTGGTGTAGCGGGAGTCGGACTCGTTCAGCAGCCGCTCGATCTCCGGCTGCGTCTGGATGTGGCTGTCCGCGTGCGGGTGGACGACGAGGCGTACGTCGTACTCGTCGAGGAGCAGCTTCCCGAGCCGGTCGGCGGCCCGGCCGAAGCCCGCCCACTGCTCGGCGGTCAGCTCGGGCGACTCGGTGAAGCCGCCGGTCTTCTCGTCCCGGTACATGGGCGGGATGAAGACCAGGTGGTGGGCACCCGCGGCGGCGGTCAGCGCGGCCACCTGCCGGACATGGGCGAGCATGTCGTCCCAGGCCTCCGGGCGGTGCAGGGCGCCGAAGGCGGTGCCGCCGGAGACCTTCAGGCCGCGTACGGCCAACTCCTCGGCCAGTACGGCTGGTTCGGTGGGGAGATAGCCGTACGGGCCCAGCTCCAGCCACTGGTAACCGGCCGCGGCCAGCTCGTCGAGGAAGCGGGTGTACGGGACCTGGTGCTCGTCCTCGGGAAACCAGACGCCCCAGGAGTCGGGGGCCGAGCCGAGACACAGGTTGCCCACGACGGTGCGGAGGGGGGACGGCGTCGTTGCCATGCTGCACGTCCTTCGAAGAGGGAACGGGTGGGGGTGCTCCGGGGACTTGTCACAGGAGAACTGGACTACCGCGCTCTACTAGCGCGCGCTAGTGCGAGTACGATGGCCCCTGTCCAAATGTCATGTCAATAGCTTGTTGCCGGGAGATTTCAGGACCGCCCGTAAAGTGGGCGCGTCGAAGGGTGGTTCACAGGTGAATGCGTCGGGCAAGCAGCAGCGGCCCACGATGGTGGACGTCGCCGCGAAGGCGGGCGTGTCCCGGGCGCTCGTCTCGATCATCTTCCGCGGCCAGCCGGGCGCGAGCCAGGAGACCCGCGAGCGCGTACTGCGCGTCGCCGACGAGATCGGCTACCGCCCCGACAACGCGGCCCGCCTGCTGGCCCGTGGCCGCAGCCGCACGCTCGGCGTGATGTTCACCGTCCACCAGACCTTCCACGCCGACCTGGTCGAGGGCATCTACTCCGAAGCCGAGCGGCTTGGCTACGAGGTTCTGCTCTCCGCCACCGGCCAGGGGAGGGGCGAGGCGAAGGCCGTCGAGGCCCTGCTCAGCCATCGCTGCGAGGCGGTGATCCTCCTGGGCCCGGACACGGCGGCCGCGGACCTCGACGCCCTCGGACACCGTACGGTCGCCGTCTCGGTCGGGCGCCGGGTGCCCCAAACCCGTGTCGACAGCGTGCACACCGCCGAGAGCAAGGGCATACGGCAGGCCATGGACCACCTCGTGGAGCTGGGGCACCGCCGGATCGTGCACATCGACGGCGGCCGGGGCCCCGGCTCGGCCGAGCGGCGGCGTGCCTACCGAGCCGCGATGCGCCGGCACGGTCTGGACTCCGAGCTGCGGGTGATCCCCGGTGATCACACCGAGGAGTCCGGCATCGAGACCGGCCGACTGCTGGTGGCGGAGCGCGATCGCGGGCTGCCGCTGCCGACGGCGGTCCTCGCCGGGAACGACCGGTGCGCGATGGGCCTGCTGATGGCTCTGACGCGGGCCGGTATCGAGGTCCCGCGCGACCTGTCCGTCGTCGGCTACGACGACAGCCACCTGTCTCACCTGATGCCGATCGGCCTGACCACCGTCCGCCAGGACTCGCTCTTGATGGCGGAGTACGCGGTCCGGTTCGCCGTGGAACGCCTGGAGGACGGGGAGTTGGAGCCACGGGAGGCGGTCCTGGACCCGAAACTGGTGGTGCGGGGAACGAGCGGGCCGGCCCCGGAGTAGGGGCCGGCCTGGAAGCTCGTTGAGGGGCGGCCTATTTGTTACCGCGTGCCCTTCTCGGCGAACTTGGCGATCTCGTCAACGTTCTCGTCGGTGACGAAGGCCGGACCGGTCAGGACCGGTGCGGTGCCGCCGCCGCTGAAGTTTCCGTTGTTCTTGTACAGCCAGAGGCCGTCCACCGCGAGGTAACCCTGCAGGTAGGGCTGCTGATCGACGGCGAACTGGACGTTGCCTTCCTTGACGGCGTTCACCAGGTCCTTGTTGAGGTCGAAGGTGGCGACCTTCGCATCGCTGCCCGCGTCGGCCACGGACTGCACGGCGGTCAGCGCGAACGGGGCGCCGAGCGTGACGACCTCGTCGATGGACGAGTCCTGCTTGAGCTTGGCCGTGATCGTCGACTTCACGGACGGCATGTCGGCGCCGTTGACGTAGAGGTTCTCGGTCTTGCCCTCGAACGCCTTCTTCAAGCCCGCGCAGCGTGCTTCCAGGGCGACGTGGCCCTGCTCCTGGACCACGCAGACGGCGCTCTTCGCGCCGATCTGGTTGAGGCGCTCACCGAAGGCCTGGCCGGCGATGTTCTCGTCCTGGCCGAAGTACTCGAGCATGCCGAGGTCTTTCCAGTTGTCCAGGCCGGAGTTGAAGCCGACAACCGGGATACCGGCCGCCTTGGCCTTGGCCACCACGTCCTTCATGGCGTCCGGCTTGGCTGCCGTGAGCGCGATGCCGCCGACCTTCTGGTCGATCGCGTTCTGCACCAGGTTGGCCTGGTCGGCGGCGTTGGGGCTGCTGGAGTAGACGAGCTTGACGTTGTCCTTGTCGGCGGCTGCCTGAGCGCCCTTGCGGATCAGGTCCCAGAAGGTGTCGCCGGGAGCCGCGTGGGTGATCATGGCCACGGTCATCCGCGGGGTGCTCGCCTTGCCCGCCGCGGCTTCCGCGCCGCCTTCCTCCGACTCCTTGCCACCGGAGCTGCTGGAGCAGCCGGCCGCGAGCAGGGTGCCGACGAGGACGGTGGCGGCGAGAGCCGCGGTTCGGTGGTGTCTGTGCATGTCCCTTGCACCTCACTGTGCGGTCGGGGGGTGGATACGGGAGGCAGGGGCCTGGCTCTCGAAGGGCTTCAGGAACCCGGAGCGGAGCACGCCCGGCCCAGGAGGCGGGTGTGCCGTGGGAGGGGGCTTGGGAGGCGGCGGGACCGTTGTTGCTGGTCCGCGGCGGTCTCATGGGTAAGACCCACCTCGCCTTCCGTGACTAGAGCGCATCATTAGCGCGCTCTAGTGAAAGGTAACTATGGAGCCGACCCCTGATGCTGTCAACAGGTTTGTCCGGATGTCCCGACAGATGCCGAGGAGAGGAATTCCGTCTTCCGTTGCTGCTGCTCAGATGTCCTGACGCAGGGCGTCCGAGATCGACTTGACGCCGCCGTGCGCGGTGAGGCCGCCGTCGACGGGGATCTCGGCACCGGTGATGAAGGACGCCTCGTCGGAGAGAAGGAAGACCACCAGCGGGGCGATGTCGTCGGGGGTGCCGGTGCGGCCGAGCGGAGTCTCGCGGATGTTGGCCTCGTGGAAGGCGGGGTGCGCCGAGGCCGTCATCTCGGTCTCGATGTAGCCGGGCAGGACGGTGTTCACGCGGATGCCGCGTGGACCCAGCTCCATGGCCGCGGTCTTCGACAGACCGCGCAGCGCCCACTTGCTGGCCGTGTACGCGACCGTATAGTGGCCGGTCAGCGCGGCGGCGGAACCGATGTTGACGACGGACGCGCCCGGCGGCATCAGCGGGGCCAGGTTCTGGATGCCCAGCAGCGGACCGGCGGCGTTGACCGCCTGGACGCGGGCGAAGTCCTCGGCCGCCACCTCGCCGACGCGGGCCCGCAAGATGATGCCCGCGTTGTTGATCAGGCCGTGCACCTGCCCGAACTCCGTGCGCAGCTCGGCGGCGAGCCGCGCCCAGTCCTCCTCGTTGCTGACGTCCAGGCGCCGGCAGCCGGGCGCCTCGGCGATGTCGGTGGCGATCACCCGCGCGCCCTCGCGGGCCAGCGCCTCGACCTCCGCCGCGCCCTGGCCACCGGCCGCGCCGGTGACCACGACGACCTTGCCCAGGAGTCGTTTTGTGCGGATGTCGTCGGTCATGGCCGCTCCCTCGTGCGCTTGCGGGCGACCGGGACCTTAAGCGGGTCGGGGCCAGCCACCACGGTGTTGGAGACGGAGCCTATGCCCTCGACGGTGAGGGTCACCGTGTCGCCCGGCTTGAGCGGCACCGGGTCCTGCTTGCCGCGTACGCCCCACAGCTCGGCGAGGCAGCCGCCGTTGCCGCAGGTGCCCGAGCCGAGGACGTCGCCAGGACGCACCCATGTCCCGCGCGAGGCGTAGGCCACCATCTCCTCGAAGGTCCAGCTCATGTTGGACAGCAGGTCCTTGCCGACGACCTCACCGTTGACCTCGGCGGTCAGCGCCAGCCGCAGGAAGCCGTCCGCGTCGCGGAACCTCTCCAGTTCGTCGGCGGTGACCAGATACGGGCCCAGCGTGGTGGCGGTGTCCTTGCCCTTACAGGGGCCGAGGCCGACCTTCATCTCGGCGGACTGGAGGTCGCGGGCGGACCAGTCGTTGAAGATCGTGTAGCCGACGATGTGGTTGCGGGCCTGCTCGGGGGTGAGGTCACGGCCCGCGCGGCCGATGATCGCGGCCACCTCCAGCTCGAAGTCGAGGACCTGTGAACCCGGGGGCACGGGCACGTCGTCGTGCGGGCCGATGACCGCGTACGGATTGGTGAAGTAGAAGGTCGGCGCGTCGTACCAGGCCTCCGGTACCCCAGCGGACTTGTCGATCGACCGGCGTACGCCTTCCACGTGCTCCTCGAACGTGACGAAGTCCCGGATGGTCGGCGGCTCCAGCGGCGGCAGCAGCCGTACGTCCGTCAACGGAACGGCGGGGCCGACCGGACGTACACCCGACGCGTCGAGAGGCGAGGTCCCGTCGGGCAGCGCGCGGACGACGGTGCCCTCCACGACCCCGCAGTGACGGCGCCCCTCGTACAGGTAAGTGGCGATGCGCAATGGTCGGCGCCCCTTACACCGGCGGGGCCACGAAGCAGCCACGGTCGGGATCGTTGAACGACTCCTTGGCGACCAGCTCGTTCATCGGGTTCGCGGTGCCCCACTGGTCGGTGACCTCGGGCTTGGAGAAGTCGTACACGTGGGGATGCCAGGTGTCCTCGTCCAGCTCCTCCAACTCGGTGGTGTACTCGACGGTGTTGCCGTGCGGGTCCAGGAAGTACGTGAACGTGTTGTCGCCCGCCATGTGCCGGCCCGGGCCCCAGATCTTGCGGACACCGGCCCGCATCACTCGGCCGGAGCCGCGCATGTACTCGTCCAGGCCGCGCATCTCGAAGGAGACGTGGTGCAGGGCGGTGTGCGGGCCCTGGGCGATGGCCATGGAGTGGTGCTGGTTGCTGATCCGCATGAAGTGCATGACCTCGCCCATGTGCGGCGAGTGGAGGGTGTCGGAGAGGCGGAAGCCGAGGTGGCGCTCGTACCACTCCCGCGTCTTGTTCAGGTCGGGGGAGTTGAGCACCACGTGCGAGAGGCGGACCGGGATCGCCTCCTTCTCCTCGATACGGCGGTGCTGCCTGGCCTCGACGTCGGCGGAGACCTCGATGGTGCGCCCGTCGACGTCGAAGAAGCGGAAGCCGTAGCCGCCGCCGGGGGTGTCGACCTTCCCCGGCTGGGAGATCAACTGCACGCCCTGGGAGAGGAGTTGGTCGGCCAGGGTATCCACGTCGGCCGGGCTGCCCGCCCCGTACGAGACCAGGTCGAGGCGCTTCTCGTCGGCCTTGCGCAGTCGTACGACGTACTGTTCGGGGCTGCCCTCGGCGGCGAGGAAGGAGATGCCGGAGTCCTCGGAGACCTGGGTCAGGCCCCAGACGCCGGAGTAGAAGTCGAGCTGCTTGTCGTAGTCGGGCACGGCGAGGTCGACGTGCCGCAGATGGGTGAGCAGGCGGTTGGTCATGGGGGTTCCTCCTCAGGCGAGGTTGAGCAGGGCGGCGGCGTTTCCGCCGCGGATGGCGTGGAAGTCGGGGTCGGGCAGGTCCGCGGTGCGCAGTGCGCCCAGCGGGTCTTCCGTGCCCATGTCGAAGGGGAAGTCGGAGCCGAGCAGGACCCGGTCCGGGCCCGCGGCGCGTATCAACTCCCGTAGTACGTACGGGTTGTGGACGAGGGAGTCGAAGTACAGCCGCTTCAGGTATCTGCTCGGCTCACGGGCGCAGTCCCGGGCGTCGGGGCGGGCCCGCCATGCGTGGTCGGAGCGGCCGATGTGGGTGGGCAGGTAGCCGCCGCCATGTGCCGCGATCAGCTTCAGGTCCGGATGGCGGTCCAGTACGCCGGAGAAGATCAGGTGGGAGAGTGCGACCGCGTTTTCGGTGGGCTGGCCGACGGTGTTGGACAGGTACCACTGGTCAAGGCGCTCGTCGAACGTGCAGCCGAACGGGTGCAGGAAGAGCAGGGCGCCGGTCTCCTCGGCCCGCGCCCACAAGGGCTCGTATGCCGAATCAGACAACTCGCGCCCAGGTGCGTGCGAGGAGATCTCCACGCCCCTCAGCCCCTGCTCCAGTGCGTGGTCGAGTGACTCGACCGCGAGGCCGGGGTGCTGGAGCGGGACCAGACCGAGGCCGTACAGCCGGTCGGGAGCCTTCGCACAGTGCGCGGCGGTGCCCTCGTTGGCCAACTGGCAGATTTTGTCTGCCAGTTGGGGCTCGGCCCAGTAGTGGTAGTGACCCGGCGAGGGGCTCACCAGCTGCACGTCCACATTGGCCTCGTCCATGGCTGCCAGGCGCACGGCGACGTCCGTCAGCTTCGGCACGCGCGCGCCCACCATCGGACCGTTCACGGCGAGGGCCGCCGACCCGTTGCGGCGGGCGTCGAGGTTGCGCGCTTCGGCGAGGCCGGGCTGACCGGCGACCGCCTCCTCGATCTCCGGCAGGAGGAGGTGGGCGTGGACGTCGATGGTCGGCGCGGAGGATGCGGTGGCGGTCACGGGCGCTCCTTGAGGAGGTTCATGGTGCGGCCGACCAGCCCCGCGATGTCGGCGTCGCGCACGCCGTCCAACTGCCACTGGCCGATCTGCACGGACGCCTCGACGACGGTGCGCACCCGGGGGATACGGCGGGCGTGGTAGGCCTGGAGCAGTTCGTCGTCCCAGTCACGGCCGCTGGTGAGCAGCTCGGCGAGCACGGAGGCGTCCTCCAGGGACATGGCCGCGCCCTGGGCCATGGTGGGCGGGCAGCAGTGGGCGGCGTCGCCGGTGAGCACGACCCGGCCCCGGTGCCAGGAGCTCTCGACCAACAGGCGGTCGAACCAGGTGTAGTTGACCTTCTTCGGATCGGTGATGTGCTCGGTGATCTCCGGCCAGACCCCGCCGTAGCCCTGCGCCAGGCGGCGCATCTCGTCGGCGTAGGTGGCCGGGTCGATGGAGGCGCGGTCACGGCAGCCTTCGACGACGTACGCATAGATGGTGTTCTCGCCGGTGGGGGTGTAGCCCGCGATGTAGGCGGGGCCGCCGTAGGCGAGGTCGGTGCGCGTCACGCTCTCGGGCCGTGGGGCGGCGATGCGCCAGATGGCCATGCCGGTGGGCTCGGGTTTGTCGGTGATGCCGATCGCGGCGCGGGTGGCGGAGTTGAGGCCGTCGGCGGCGATCACCAGGTCGTAGCGGCCCTCGCTGCCGTCGCTGAAGCGCACCGAGACGCCGTCGGCGTCCTGTTCCAGCGCCTCGGCGGTGGTGCCGAGGCGAACGCCGGCGCCGGAGGCGCGGACCGCGTCGATGAGGATCTGCTGCAGCTGGGGGCGCTGCATGCCGAGGGTGGCGGGCAGGTCCTCCCCGCCGGTCTGGATGTCCTCGGCGACGAACAGAACGGTGCCGTCGGGGACGGTTACGCCCAGCGAGCCGAAGGGGTATCCGGCGGCTTCCACCCGTTCCCACACACCCAGTTCGCGCAGGACCCGCAGGGCGTTGCCCTGGAGGGTGATGCCGGACCCGGTGGTGGCGTTCCAGTCGGGCCTGGCCTCGATCAGGTCCACGGCGATACCGGCGCGGCTCAGCAGGATGGCGACGGCGTTGCCGGCGGCGCCGCCGCCGATGACGAGGACGGTGCGGGGGTCGGTGTCGGTCATGGAGAACTCCCTTGTCCCTGACGGTTATTTGACGGCGACGGGGTTGACCGGTGAGCCGACGGCTCCGGTGATGGGCAGGGGCGCGGCAGTGAGCCAGAACTCGTACACGCCGTCGGCCGCGCAGTCCGCGGCGAGAGCGTCGAGGTCCCACATCTCGCCGATCAGCAGGCCCATGTTGGGGATGACGACCTGATGCAGCGGCTGGAAGGCATGGTCGAACTCGTTCGGCCGCACCTCGAAACCCCAGGTGTCGGTGGCGATCGCGGCGATCTCGGTGCCGTGCAGCCAGCCCGCGGTGGTGAACGACAGCCCCGGCGCCGGCCCGCCCGCGTAGTCGCCCCAGCCCTCGCGGCGCACCCGAGCCAGCTGCCCGGTCCGTACGACCACAATGTCGCCGCGGCCGACGCTCACACCGTGGGCCTCAGCTGCCGCGGTCAGGTGCTCCTCGGTGATCGCGAAGCCGTCCGGCAGCTCCGGCTCGCCGTCGTCGTCACCGATGACCCGGGCGACATCCAGCAGCACGCCGCGCCCAGCCACGTACGGGGCCATGTGCTCGATGCCCGTGACGAGGTCACCGTCGGAGGTGACGACCTTCTCGGCGTCCCGCCCGTTCCAGGCCTTGCCGTGGTCGAAGATGTGCCCGAGCCCGTCCCACTGCGTGGAGCACTGCAAAGGCATCGCGATCACGTCGTCCGCGCCGCCGATGCCGTGGGGGAAGCCCTGGTTGCCGAGGGCCGCGTCGGTGCCGGTGTCGAGCATGGTGTGCACCGGGTTGGTCCGCCGGCGCCAGCCCTTCTGCGGGCCGTTCATGTCGAAGCGCTGCGAGAGCGAGAAGCTGACGCCCCGGCGTACGAGCGCCGCGCCCTGGCGCCGCTTGGCCTCGTCGAGGAAGTTCAGCGTGCCGAGCACATCGTCCTCGCCCCAGCGACCCCAGTTCGAGTACGCCTTGGCGGCCTCGGCGATCGCGCCCTCCGGGTCATGGCGGTCCAGGCTCACGACTTCTCCGCCACACAACGCGTGCGCTGAACACCCAGACCGGTGATCGAACCCTCCATGACGTCGCCGTCGCGCAGCAGTCGCCCCCAGTGGATGCCGTTGCCGGCCGGGGATCCCGTCAACACCAGGTCGCCGGGCAGGAGTTGGGCCGACTGCGAGATGTACGAGACCAGCCGCGCGACGCCGAAGAGCATGTCCTTGGTCGACTCGTCCTGCATGGTGTCGCCGTTCAGCTTCAGCGTGACCCGCAGGTCACCCGGGTCGACGATCGACTCGGCGGGGACGATCCACGGGCCGAGCGGGGTGAAGCCGGGGGCATTCTTGCTGCGTAGCCAGTCTGTGCCGATGGCCTTCATGTCGCGGCGGAAGACGGTGGCGCGGTCGGTGAGGTCGTTGGCGATCGTGTACCCGGCGACGTACTCCAGGGCCTCCTCGACGGACACCTGATGCGCGGGCCTGGCGATGACGGCCGCCAACTCCAGCTCCCAGTCCGGCTGTTCGGCCCACGAGGGGAGGACGACATCGTCGTACGGACCGGTGATCGCGCTCGGCAGACCGATGAAGACGTACGGCAGATCCTCGGCGGCCCGGCGGTCCATGACCGCGGCGATCTCCGCGCGCGCCTCCTCGGCCGTACGCGGGTCGTCGGGGGAGCGGTGGGCGACCTCCAGGTCGATCACGTGCTGCCGGTAGTTGGCGCCGGACTGGAAGATCTGGCGGGGTTCGACAGGGGCGTGCACGCGCAGGCCCTCCAGCGGCTGCCAGTCGAGCGCGTCGTCGTCCGCGAGGGCGTGCAGGAGGGGGAGGGCCTCCTCCCAACGGTCCAGTACGGCGCGCATTCCGGAGGGCGCCCAGGCCAGGGAATTGCTGAGGTCCAGCACCCGGCCTTTGGCCATGAGTCCCGGGAACGGCTCCCCGTCCGGAAGCGAGAACGTGCCGAGCGCGAACGGGCCGGCAGGTTGCGCGAGCGTTGCCATCAGATTTCCTCCTGCTGGGGTGCGGTCTACTCTGACCTCGATCGACGAATCACGGAAATCAATCCTGTGGATGCGCCGTATCCATGACGTGGATGGTCCTCACTTGTCAGGTGGTTGCCGGTGAACCTCTCCCGACTCGATCTCAATCTGGTCCTCGCCCTGCGTGCGCTGCTGGAGGAGCGCAACGTGACCCGGGCCGGTGAGCGCATCGGACTGAGCCAGCCCGCCATGAGCGCGGCTCTGTCCCGGCTGCGCCGCCATTTCGACGACGCACTGCTCGCCCGGACCGGCAACTCCTACGAGCTGACCCCGCTCGGCGTCGCCCTGCGCGACCGCAGCGCCACCGCCTGCGACCTGCTGGAGCGGGTCTTCACCAGCCAGGCCGACTTCGACCCGGCCGCCGAGACTCGCGAGTTCACCCTGCTCGCCTCCGACTACGGCGCGGCCGTCTTCGGCGCCGAGCTCGCCCGCGCGCTGCACCAGGAGGCGCCGGGCATCCGGCTCAGCTTCCGGCACCCGGCGCCCTCCGTCGAGGAGAACACCGCCGCCCTGCTGAGCACCGTCGACGGACTGCTGATGCCGCACGGCGTCATCGACGGCTTCCCCTGCGTTGACCTCCACCAGGACCGCTGGCTGTGCATGGTCGCCGACGACCACCCCGAGATCGGCACCGAACTCACCCTCGACCAGCTGGCCCGCCTGCCCTGGGCCGTCTACCAGCGCCCGTACGACGCCCCGGTCGCCCGCCAGTTGAGCATGCTCGGCATCAGCCCTCAGGTGGAGGTCTCCGTCCAGACCTTCCAGCTGCTGCCGCACATGATCGAGGGCACCCGCCGGATCGCGATGATCCAGGAACGCCTGGCCCGCACGGCGGTGCGCTCCGCCGCGGTGCGCGTCCTGCCCTGCCCCTTCGAGGCGGTACCGGTGCAACAGGCGATGTGGTGGCATCCGGTGCATGCCCAGGACGCGGCGCACATCTGGCTGCGGCAGAAGGCCGCAGAGGTGGGGGCGACGCTGATGGGGCAGTTGAGCGCCCCGTAGGGGCGCGGGGCTGTATCAATGTGCGGCGGAACCGCAAATGTCACAGCCCCGCGCCCCTGGGTTGGCTGCCCCTCAGGCCAGTTGTTCCGGCAGCGGCAGCGGCAGCGGGTCCGCGGCCGCTGCCACGCGGCGGCGGGCCGCCCACAGCCCCGCCGCGACGAGGGCGGAAGCCAGCCCCAGCACGCCCACCGCCCCGGCGAGACTGCCGACCGCCGGCTCCACGGCGAGCAGCACCAGCGGGCAGACGAACTCACCGCCGAAGAAGGCCGCCAACCACAGCCCCGTGCCGCGGCCGCGGTCCTCGAAGGCGAGCCGGGACATGGCACTGGTGAGGAGGGCGGGCAGCAGCATGCCCGTACCGAGACAGTTGATCACCGCTCCCAAGACCAGCAGGGGGGCGTTGCCCGCCAGGAACATCACGCCGAAGCCGGCCGCACAGACCGCGAAGACGGCGGGCAGCATCGGGTCGGGGGAGCGCTTCAGCCGGGCGAAGGTGATCGCTCCACCCACGGTGGCGGCACTCGCGACCGCGGTGGCCAGACCGATCACACCGGTGCTCTCCACGCCAAGGTCGTCGAGCAGGTACGCCATCTCCACCGGCACGGTGTAGAAGACCATCGCGCCGAAGAAGGTGAGGGCGCAGATGCCCGCCAACTGCCGCCAGGGGAAGGGACGGTGGGGCTGACCGGTCGCCGCCTTGTTCGTGACCTCGGTTGCCGTGCGGGCCGCCGAGTGGGGCAGGGCGGAGGCCATCAGCGGGGCGATCACCAGGCTCACGGCGTAGATCCAGAAGGGCACGCGCCAGCCCGCCGCGCCCGCGGCGCCGCCGATCACAAAGAAGACGGTGGCCGACGCGGAGGCGCACATGGTCTGCAGGGCGAGGTACTTCACCCGCTGATGACCGGAGTAGTAGTCGCCGATCAGAGTGGTGCAGCAGGTCATGATCGCGGCCTCGGCGACACCGACCAGGGCACGGCTGGCGATGATGGCGCCCAGCGAGTCCAGATAGAGCGGGGCCGTACCGAACACGGCGTACAGGAGCGTCGCCACGATCAGCAGACGCCTGCGGCCAAGCCGGTCCACGATCACCCCGGCGAACGGGGCCAGCAGCGCCAGCGACAGCGCCGGAACGGTCAGCGCGAGGGGAACCAGCGCCTTGGCTCCTGGAGTCGACTCGAAGTAGTCCTGCATCTTCGGCAGTACAGGGGCGATCAGTACCGCGCCCAGGATCGGCAGACAGCTGCCCGCCATCAGCAGGGTCACACGCAGCAGATGAGCCGGGTCCGAGGTGGCGACGGGTGACGGGACGGTGTCGTCCACCGCGGTGGGGGACGGGGGCACGGAACCGGGCATGGCGACTCCAGGGACTGTGTACGGGAGTGGGCATGCCGTCACGGGCGCCGACGACGGCGCACGGCATGCGGGGAAGGCCACACACCGGGTGCTGGTCCGGACAGCGGCGTGCGGTGGGCACGACTATGGGCTGTACGGAACCCCGCCGCTATCCTCCGCGCGATCCGAATCCCGTATCCGGGTCATCCACGCCATGGATGAGACCGGCATGGATGAGACCTCCCGCCTCTCTCCCATGCCGTCAGGGACCCTCAGGAACGAAGCCGCCCCTTGCTCCGCATAGCGGCGCGCACGCGTTCCTCTGCCAGCCCGCGCCCGGCGATGTGCGGCGTGGTGGCGCGGCGCCCGGCTTCTTCGAGGACAGTGACGGCGTTGGCGCGCAGCCGCTGGGAGATCGTTTCGAAGATCGTGGGCGTCTCGGGCCGGAAGCCGGAGTAGCGGGCGTCCATGGCGAAGGCGGCGGCCACGACGCCCCCGGCGTTGGCGACGAAGTCGGGCAGGACAGCGATTCCGCGTTCGGCGAGGACAGCCTGGGCCTGCTCGGAGGTGGGGAGGTTGGCGCCCTCCACCACCAGCTTGGCCTTGATCCGGTGGGCGGTCCTCTCGTCGATGACGTCCTGGAGAGCGGCCGGTACGAGGATGTCGCAGTCGACGGTGAGTTCCCGGCCGGGCTGGATGACGACGCCCTGGGAGTGGCGGGTGACGAAGTCGTCGCCGTACGCGTCGTGGGCCGCCCGCAACGCGGCAACGTCAAGGCCGGTGGGGTCGTGGAGGGCTCCCCGGGCAGTCGACACGGCGACGATGGTGGCGCCGAACTCGGCGAACCGTACGGCGGCGGCACGGCCGACCGCTCCGAACCCCTGAATCGCCACGCGGGCGCCGCTCAGCGGCAGTTGGAGATGTTGGGCGGCGGCGTCCGCGGCTTCGGCGACTCCGTATCCGGTGACTCCGAGCTTGTCATAGGCGACTCCGCCGAGGTGGTCCGGGGTGCCGACCGCCGCACCGCGGTCGCCGAGTTCGTCCTGGATGATGGCCGCGTCGTCCTCGGTCAGGCCCATGTCGAGGCCCATGACGTACTCGCGGGGCACCTCGTTGGCCAGGGCGCGGGCGAAGGCGCGCAGGATCGCCTCCTTGTCGGGGGAAGCGGGGTCCGCGACGATACCGGCCTTGGCGCCGCCGTAGAACAGGTCGACTCCGGCCCACTTCCACGTCATGACACGGGCCAGCCGCGCGATCTCCCCGACGGAGACGTTCGGGCTCATCCGCGTGCCGCCCTTGCCGACACCGCGGGCGGTGTTGTCGATGACCAGGACGCCCTTCATTCCGGTACGTCGATGGGAGACGACGACGATCTTCTCGGGGCCCCAGTCGTCGACGAGGGAGAGTGCGTCAGTCACGGTGCGGGTTCCTTGTCTGGTGAGAAGCGACCTAGCGCTGCGCGCGCAGGGCACGGGCGATCAGCTGGGCGAGGTGGGTACCGCTGCGTTCGGTCTGCTGGGCGATCTGGGTACGGCAGCTGAAGCCGTCGGCCAGGACGACGGTGTCCGGATCGGCCACGCGTACCGCCGGCAGCAGGACCTGCTCACCGGCCGCCACGGACACCTCGTAATGACCGCGCTCGAAGCCGAAGTTGCCCGCCAGTCCGCAACAGCCGGAGTTCAGCACGCTGTTGTCGACGCCCATGGCCTCCAGTAGTGCGCTGTCGGCACTGAAGCCGCTGGTGGCGTGCTGGTGACAGTGGGTCTGGCTGATGGAGCCGGCGTCGATCCGTGGCGGCTGCCAGCCCTCGGTGTGGCGGAGGAGGAGTTCGGCGAGGGTGAGGGTGGACCGGGCGAGGGCCCGCGCGTCGGGATCGCCGTCGAGGAGTTCGGGCAGATCGGTTCTGAGTGCCGCGGTGCAGCTCGGCTCCAGGCCTACGACCGGTACGCCTTCGCGTGTCGCCGGGGCGAGCGCGGTGGCGGTGCGGCGGGCGATACGGCGGGCCATGCCCAGTTGGCCGGTGGTGATCCAGGTCAGCCCGCAGCACTGGGTGCCGTCCGGGACCTGGACCCGGTATCCGGCGTGTTCCAGAACCGCCACGCCAGCCTTGAGGACTTCGGGCGTGAAGTGGTTGTTGAAGGAGTCCACCCAGAGCATGACCGGGCCGCGGTGTCCATCGCCTTCGGGAGTGCGCGTACGGAACCAGGTCAGGAAGGTCCGTTCGGCGAAGCGGGGAACCTCGCGTTCGGCGGCAATGCCGCCCAGCCGCTTGATGACCGGTGCGAGGCGGGACGCGGTGAGCCCGTTGACCAGCCGGGGCGTACGAGCGGCCAGGCGGGACAGCAGGGGCAGCCAGCCCATGGAGTAGTGCGAGGCGGGCCGCAGACGTCGTCGGTAGTGGTGGTGCAGGAATTCGGACTTGTACGTGGCCATGTCGACCTCCACCGGGCAGTCGACGCTGCACCCCTTGCACGACAGACACAGGTCGAGCGCGTCGCGTACCTCGGCGGACCGCCAGCCGTCCGTGATGACCTCGCCCTGGGTCATCTCGTACAGCAGGCGGGCCCGGCCCCGGGTGGAGTCCTTCTCGTCGAGGGTGACGCGGTAGCTGGGGCACATGACATCGCCGCGCGGGGTGGCGCTGCGGCACTTTCCGACGCCGACGCAGCGGCGGGTGGCCTTGGCGAAGTCGCCGTCGTCGGAGTGGAAGGGGAAGACGGTGGTCAGGGGCAGCGAGGTGCGGTGCGGGCTGACCCGAAGATTGCCGTCGAGGGGCAGCGGCTTGACGATCATTCCGGGGTTCAGGCCGTTGTCGGGATCCCAGACGCCCTTGAACTGTTCGAACAGGGCGATGACTTCGGGCCCGTACATCAACGGCAGCAGCTCGGAGCGTGCCTGGCCGTCGCCGTGTTCTCCCGAGAGGGAGCCGCCGTGGGCGGCGACGAGTTGGGCGGCGTCGGTGAGGAAGGCGCGGAAGACGGCGGTGCCGTGCTCGGTGGTGAAGTCGAAGTTGATACGCACGTGCAGGCAGCCCTCGCCGAAGTGCCCGTAGACGGCGCCCTGGAGGTCGTGGCGGTTGAGCAGTTCGGTGAACTGCCGTAGGTAGGCGCCGAGTTGGGCGGGTGGTACAGCGGCGTCCTCCCAGCCGGGCCAGGCTTCTGCCCCGTCGGGGGTACGTGTGGCCAGACCGGCTCCGTCTTCCCGGATCCGCCACAGTTGCCGGGCCCGTACGGGATCGGTGACGACCTCATGGCCGGTGAACCCCATGGTCCGGGCGGCGGCTGCGGTGAACTCCTCAGCCAGCTTGGGGAGTTCACCCTCCTGTCCGCCGAGCTCGGCGAACAGCCACGCCTGTGCGCGCGGCAGGGTGTCGATCGTTTTGCGGGTCTCGGCGCGGGTGACGATGTCGGTCAAGGCCTGGTCGAGCCCTTCCAGCGCCAGTAGTTGGTGCTTGAGGAGGGCGGGTACCGCTTCGGCCGCGGCGCAGGCGTCCTGGTAGCCGAGTACGACCAGCGCCCGGGCGGGAGGAGGAGTTACGAGGCGGACGGTGGCGGAAAGGATGACGGCCAGCGTGCCTTCGCTGCCGACCAGGGCGCGGGCCAGGTTGAACCGCCGCTCCGGCAGCAGGTGTTCGAGCGCGTAGCCGGAGACCTGTCGGGGGAACCGGCCCAACTCGGTGCGCAGGGTTGCCAGGTTGCGCTCGGCCAGCTGGTGCAGGCATGCGATGAGCCGGCCGCGGTCGTCGCCGGCGGCGACGGCTTCGTCGATCTCCGCCTGCGTCATCTCGCCGAGGCGCAGGACGGTCCCGCGATAGGTGACCACCTCGAGTTCCAGTACGTTTTCCGCGGTGCGTCCCCAGGCGACCGAGTGCGAGCCGCACGCGTTGTTGCCGATCATGCCGCCGAGCGTGCAGCGGCTGTGGGTCGAGGGATCCGCGCCGAACAGCAAACCGTGTTCGCCGGCGGCCCGTTGCAGCTCGTCCAGAACGATGCCGGGCTGCACCGTCGCCGTACGCGCGACGGGATCCAGCGCGAGCAGACGGTTGAAGTAGCGGGAGAAGTCCAGCACCACGCCGGAGCCGACAGCCTGCCCCGAGGTGCTCGTACCCGCGCCGCGCGAGGTGATCGGCACGCCCAGGCGGCGGCACACGGCGATCGCGTTGAGCACCTGCCGGCGCTCGCGGGGGAAGACCACGGCCAGCGGAATCCGGCGGTAGTTGGAGGCGTCGGCCGAGTACTGGGCCCGCCGTCCGGCGTCCCCCTGCACCTCACCACAGTCGCCCTGGGCGAGCGCCTCGGTCACGGCCGCCGCGTCGAGACGCTCCGCCCCCTGCACTGTCGCCGTCACTGCGGTATCTCCCTCATGCTCAGGTTGGTTCATGCTCAGATGGTCACGCTCGACCGCGTCCCCGTCACGATCGGCGTACACCTGCCCACCCCACAAGACCCAGCAGCGCGAAAGTAATGACGGTACAGGGCAAGTAATGCTTATGCTGGCGGCAGTCGTCCCGGAGGTCGGCAGCCGGAGGTCGCAGGAGGAATCCGTTGCTCAAGCCGCAGCATCTGCTCACCTTGCGGGCCGTTGTGCGCACCGGCTCGTTCGTCATCACGGCCCGTGATCTCGGCTACACCGCCTCCGCGATCTCGCAGCAGATCTCAGCACTGGAGAAGGAGACGGGGCTGGTTCTCTTCGAGCGGGAGGCGCACGGCATCCGGGCCACCGCGGCTGCCCACCGGCTGGTCGATCTCAGCGTCCCGGTGCTGGCCGCCATGGACGACCTCGGCCACCAGGTGCACGAGCTCGCCGCCGGTGCCACCGGCCGGCTGAGGCTGGGCAGCTTCCCCACCGCCAGCGTCCGGCTCGTACCGGCGGCGCTGTCGGCTCTGACGGCGACCCACCCGCGCGTACAGATCCAGCTCGAGGAGGGCGAGCCGGACGAACTCGTCGACGCGCTGAACGACGGCGATCTCGATGTGGCGCTGGTGTACGAGTACGGGCTCAGCCCCCGTCAGTGGCCGGACGGAATGGCCCGCCATCACCTCGTACGGGAGGACCTCGTCCTGCTCAGGGTTCGTGGCAGTGGCCTGAGTTCGCGCCTCGCCGGGTTGTCGCGGACCCGCTGGATCACCAGTAGGGAAGGAACGGCCGGTGCGCTCTCGCTGACCCGGCTGTGCGCGGCGGCCGGTTTCGAGGCCGCGGTGGCCTTTCGCAGCAACAACTACGACGTCGTACGGGAGTTGGTGTCCGCCGGTCTCGGAGTGGCGATCGTGCCGGGTCTGGGCCACTCGCCCGGCGATTCGGTGGAGGCGACACGGCTTGCGCAACGCTCGGCCTTCCGCCGTGTGATGGCCCTGCACCGCAGCGAGAACAGCAACCCGCTGCTCGGCACAATGATCCGCTCGCTGCGCGGTGCGGTACCGGCAGGGGAGCCTTACGTGCACCCGGCGCAGGACGAACAGCCGGGGTAGGGCCTGGGGCCACTGCGCTGGGCAGCTCCATGGCCCTGTGAGGAGCCAGCTCCCGCTTCGCTGCTCACCCCTTGACCGCACCCGGCGGCAGCCGGTCCGCCGAGGCGCGCAGCACATCGACGAGGGCGGCCACCGTCGGCCGGTGCTCGGCAAAGGAGCGGAACACCACCACAATGTGACGCTCCATCACCTCCTGCAGATCAAGCACATCGATCCGGGACGGGCGCAGCCGCAGCATCAGATCCGTCACCACACTCACCCCGACACCGGCCTCGATCAGGGCGAGGGTGGCGGCCGTGTCCGTCACCTCGTGCAGCACCTGCGGTTCGAAACCGGCCCGGCGGCAGGCGGTGAGCACGGCCCGGCCGTAGTAGCTGCCGATCGACGGCAGGATCCATCCCCGTTCCCTGGTGTCCGCGAGGGAGATCCTCCGCCGCCCCGGCATGGCCCCGGCGGGAACCGCGAGCGAGAAGCGCTCCCGGGACAGCTCCGTCACCCGCAGGGACGGATCGCGCGGAATGGGTACGTCGGGGTAGTCCAGCCCCAGCGCCAGATCCACCGCTCCGCCCGCGACCGCGTCGTACACCTCGTCCACGTCCATGTCCCGGCTGCGCACGGTCACGCCCGGATGCCTCGCGCGTACTCGCTGCAGGGCGGGTGGCAGGATCTCGGCGGCGGCCGTCGCGAAGAGTCCGATCCGCAGCGTCCCGGAGACCTCGTTGCGGGTGCGTTCCAGTGCTTCGACGGCCTCGGCCTCCGTGGTAAGGATGCGCTCGGCGTGCAGGGCCAACGTCGCCCCGGCGTCGGTGAGTTCGACCCGGCGTCCCACCCGCCGCAGCAGCTGCATGCCGGTGGCCTTCTCCAGTGCGGCGATCTGCTGCGAGACCCCGCCGGGGGTGTAGCCCAGGGCCTCCGCGACCGCGGTGATGGTGCCGCGCCTGGTCAGTTCCACCAGCGAACGCAACTGTGCACTCGTCCAGTCCATTCAGTGATCGTAAAAGATCAGAAGCATTAACCGTTGATAGACGTCAACGGTTGGATTGCTGCACGATGACGCACAGCACAGATAACAGATAGCTGCTCCAGATAGCAGATAGCTGCTCGGCACCCACCCCGTACTGACAACCCCCGCCGCCCGCAGGACGGACCGACCGTCCGCGTCCGCTTTCCTCCGGGCGGCTCATGGATGGGAGCGTGGCCCGTTGTCCTCCTCCGCCTTCCGCACCGTTCCAACCTCCGCCGATGTGGTGATCATCGGTGGCGGCGTGATGGGTGCGAGCATCGCGTTCCATCTTGCCGAGGCCGGCGTGCGGAACATCGTCGTCGTCGAGCGCGACGACCTCGGCCGCGGCAGCTCGGGCAAGCCGATCGGCGGCGTACGCGCCCAGTTCTCCGACCCCCTCAACATCGAACTGGGCAACCGCAGTCTGCGCGCCTACCAGGAATTCCCCCACCGGCCCGGCGCCGACATCAAGCTCGACACCGTCGGCTACCTCTTCCTGCTCACCAGCGACCAGCAGGCAGGCGACTTCGAGACCAGCGTCCGCATCCAGAACAGCCTGGGCGTGCCGAGCCGCATGATCGGACCCGACGAGGCGCAGCGCTTGTGTCCCTACATCAGCACCGACGGCCTGGTGGCCGCCGCGTACTCACCCGCCGACGGGCACTGCCGCCCCTCACTGGTCGTCGACGGGTACGCGCAGGCCGCGGCCCGGGCCGGCGTCACCATCGCCGCGCACACCGCGGTCACCGGCATCGACACGGCGGGGGACCGGGTCGTCGGGGTGCGCACCGGCCAGGGCCGCATCGCCTGCGGCTCCGCCATCTGCGCGGCAGGGGCCTGGTCGGCACAGATCGGCGCCATGGTCGGCGTCAACCTTCCGGTCCGGCCCGTGCGACGGCAGCTGGCGTTCACCGCGCCGCTCACACCGCCCGCACCGCGCATCCCGTTCACCATCGACTTCTCGTCGTCGGCCTACTTCCACAACAGCGACGACGGGCTGCTGTTCGGCCTTGCCGACCCCGACGAGAAGGACGGCTTCGACACCACCTGGACCCCGGACTGGCTTGAGCTGTTCCGCACCGTCGTCCGCGACCGGGCCCCCGCGCTGGCCGACATGAGGACCGTCGACGGCTGGGCAGGGCTGTACGAGATCACACCGGACCACAACGCGCTGATCGGCCGCTCCGGCGAGCTGCCCAACTTCCTCTACGCAGCCGGGTTTTCGGGCCATGGCTTCCTCCAGGCGCCCGCCGTCGGGGAGGTCGTACGCGACCTGTACCTGGAACGCGAGCCGTTCACCGACATCTCCCCGCTCAGCGCCGATCGGTTCCGCCACAGCGCCGAGATCCGCCCCGAAGCCCATGTGGTGTGACCCGCGATCGAAAGGCTGAAGCATGTCAACGATCAGTCAGTGGCAGCTGCGAGCCGCGTTCGCGGCACGCCTTTCGCAGATGTACGGCCAGGAGGTTCCCGCCTACACCACGCTCGTGGACGTCTCGCGCGAGGTGAACGAGGACGTCCTGCGCGAGCAGGGGGCCGACGCCGAACGCCTGGGAACCATCAGCCGGGTGACCGCCGAGCGGCACGGCGCCATCAGGGTCGGGACGCCGCAGGAACTGCGACAAGTCGCCCGCATCTTCGGCGCCTTGGGCATGCGCCCCGTCGGCTTCTACGATCTGCGCGAGGCCGCCGCCAGCGCCGTACCCGTCATCTCCACCGCCTTCCGCCCGGTCGACGGCGAGGAGCTGGCCCGTAACCCCTTCCGGGTGTTCACCTCCATGCTCACCCCGGCCGACCCCCGCTTCTTCGACACCGACCTGCGCGCACGCCTGGAAGCCTTCCTCGCCCGCCGCGAACTGTTCCCGCCCGAGCTGCTCACCCTGGCCGACCGCGCGGCGGCAGCTCGCGAACTGCCCGAGGACGAAGCCGAGCGATTCCTCCAACTCGCCGTGCAAGCCTTCGAGTTGTCGCCCGAGCCAGTGGACAAGGCGTGGTACGAGACCCTGGAGCGGATCTCCGCCGTCGCCGCGGACATCGGCGGCGTACGCAGCACCCACATCAACCACCTCACCCCGCGCGTCCTCGACATCGACGAGCTCTACCGCCGTATGACCGACCGCGGCATCGAGATGATCGACACCATCCAGGGCCCGCCGGCCTGGAAGGGCCCCGACGTTCTGCTGCGCCAGACCTCCTTCCGGGCCCTCGCCGAACCCCGCGCGATGCGCACCCCCGACGGGCGCGTCATCAGCGGCGCCCTCCGGGTCCGCTTCGGTGAGGTCGAAGCCCGCGGCATCGCCCTCACCCACGAAGGCCGCACCCTCTACGACGAACTCCTCGGCCACCTCGACGAGCAGGCGTCCCGGAACCCCGCCGAAGCCCGCGGCGACATCGCCCGCGCCCTGTGGGAGCGCCACATGCCCGGCAGCGAACAGGAGCTCGCCGCCGAGGGGTTGGCCTACTTCACGTACCGACTGGCCGACGACCGGCCCCGCGACGGCAGCGGGCCGCCCAACAGCGTCAGCGAGTTGGTGCAGCAGGGCTGGCTGCACGCCGAGCCCATCGTCTACGAGGACTTCCTGCCCCGCTCCGCCGCCGGCATCTTCCAGTCCAACCTCAGCGGCGAGGGCACCCGCGACAACGACCAGGAGGGCACCGCCTACGACGCCGCCTGGCTCTCCGGCGCCGTCGGCCGCGACGTACTGGACCCGTACGCCCTCTACGCCCAGCAGCAGAACGCCTCCCTGGCGCAGGTCAGCGAGCAGCTCGGCCTCAACCCCCCTCTTCCGACAGGAGCATCATGACCAGCACCACCCTGCCCACCACGGACGACCTGCGCGCCCGCGCCCGTACGGCCCTGGACCACATCGGGGCCGCCGTCCCCGAGGGCGGCGACTTCCAGGCCCGTACGCCCATCACCGGCGAGAACCTCTTCGGGCTGACGGCCGCCACCGACGCCGACACCGAAGCGGCGATCGCGGCCAGCCGTACGGCCTTCCTGACCTGGCGCACCACACCGGCCCCGCGCCGCGGTGAACTCGTCCGCCGCCTCGGTGAGCTGCTGCGCGAGCACAAGAGCGACCTGGCCGACCTCGTTACCATCGAGGCGGGCAAGATCCGCTCCGAGGCGCTCGGCGAGATCCAGGAAATGATCGACATCTGCGACTTCGCGGTCGGTCTGTCCCGCCAGCTGTACGGCCGCACGATCGCCTCCGAACGCCCCGGCCACCGCCTCGCCGAGACCTGGCACCCCCTCGGCGTGGTCGGCGTCATCTCCGCCTTCAACTTCCCCGCCGCCGTGTGGTCCTGGAACACCACGGTCGCCCTGGTCTGCGGCGACACCGTGATCTGGAAGCCCTCGGAACTCACCCCGCTGATCTCCCTGGCCTGCGACCACCTGCTCGCCCGGGCCGCCGACGAGGTCGGCGCCCCCAGCGACGTACACCGCCTCCTGCTCGGTGACCGTACGGTCGGCGAACAGCTCGTCGACGACCCCCGCATCGCCCTCGTCAGCGCCACCGGCTCCACCCGCATGGGCCGCGAGGTCGCCCCCCGCGTCGCCGCCCGCTTCGGCCGCAGCCTGCTCGAACTCGGCGGCAACAACGCCACGATCGTCGCCCCGTCCGCCGACCTGGACCTTGCCATCCAGGGCATCGTCTTCGCCGCGGCAGGCACCGCCGGCCAGCGCTGCACGACCCTGCGCCGCCTCATCGTCCACCGCGACATCGCCGACACCCTCATCGAGCGCCTGACCGCCGCCTACCAGAGGCTCCCCATCGGCGACCCGTTCGACGAAACCACCCTGGTCGGCCCGCTCATCACCACCACGGCCCTCGACGCCATGGCGAACGCCCTGACCCGCGTCCAGTCCCAGGGCGGCAAGATCCTGGCCGGCGGCAACCGACGCCTGACCGAGACCGCACCCGCGGCCGCCTACACCGAGCCGGTCCTGGTCCGCGTCGACGAACAGACCGACGTCGTACGGGAGGAGACCTTCGCCCCGATCCTGTACGTCATGACGTACGACACCCTCGACGAGGCGATCGCGCTCCACAACGACGTTCCCCAGGGGCTGTCGTCCAGTATCTTCACCCGTGACCAGCAGGAAGCGGAGATCTTTCTGTCGGCCGCCGGGTCCGACTGCGGTATCGCCAACGTCAATATCGGGACCTCTGGAGCGGAGATCGGCGGGGCGTTCGGGGGCGAGAAGGACACCGGGGGTGGGCGCGAGTCCGGGTCCGACGCGTGGAAGTCGTATATGCGGTCGGCCACGAACACGATCAACTACTCCACCGAGCTGGCGCTTGCGCAGGGGGTCAGCTTCCTCTGACCGGGACCGGACCGATCTCGGCGAGTCGCCGGTGGGCTGGACGGCCATCCCGCCCACCGGCTGTGCGCACATCGGCCGCGAGGGAAGTGATAGAAGCAAACATGACCAACTCGCATGTCCTTCTCCACCGCCGGAACGGTGCCCGATGACCGCCGGCATCGACACCCCGGACCGCCGCGGCCGCACCGGACTCGACCGGACCGGCCGCGACCTCACCGGCAATCCCCGCGTCAAGGTCCGGGACGTGAAACTGCTGTCCAGCCACTGGTACATCGAACGCACCACGACCTTCGACTTCCAGCACGCCGACGGCACCTGGACCACCCAGGAGCGCGAGACCCACGACCGCGGCAACGGCGCCACGATGCTCCTGTACGACTCCGAACGCGAAACCGTCCTGCTCACCCGGCAGTTCCGCTTCCCGATCTACGTCAACAGTCACCCCGACGGCATGCTGATCGAAACCCCGGGCGGCTTGCTCGACGACGATGACGAGCACCCCGAGATCGCCGTACGACGCGAGGTCGTGGAGGAGACCGGGCACACCATCGGCGACGTCCAGCACGTCTTCGACGTCTACATGAGCCCCGGCTCGGTCACCGAACGCGTCAGCTTCTACGCCGCCGCCTACGGCCCCGCGACCCATACCCACGAGGGCGGCGGCCTGGACGAGGAGGGCGAGGACATCGAGATCCTCGAACTGCCCTTCCGCCGGGCCCTGGAGATGATCCGCACCGGGGAGATCGCCGACGCGAAGACGATCATGCTGCTGCAGTGGGCGGCACTGGAGGGACCGTTCGCGCGCTGAGAGCCTCCGCGTCGTCACCCCGCTTCGACGAACTGGTCGAGCAGTGCGTCCAGCCCCGCCGCCGGCCCCTCCGGCCCACCGCGTTCGGCGAGCGCGGCAGCGGTCTCCCGGAGCCGGGGCAGTTCCTGCGACGGCATACGGTGCAGGCCGAGCCGGAACGCCGGCTCCTGCTCGTCCGGATTGTCGACCATGGGCTGCAACTCCACGGACACGTAACCGAGTAAGGGAGTGACGTTCAAATGCGCGATGAATTTACATTCTCCGGGGGCCATTCCCCATGATGCGGCGCCGCCGGGCTTCTCAGACACTGTCCAACCACAGCACCTCATAGGCGTCCATGTCGAAGGTCCGGCCCTCGATCTCGACCTGAAGAGCCCGGTCCTCGGTGTTGACAACAAGGGTCGTCTCAGTGTCTGCGAGTATGCGCACGGTCGACGCGTCGTCGGGTGTCACATCGACCGAGCGGTACGCCGTACCGGGTGGGAACTCCGCATGGAACCGTCGTACGAGGTCCAGCATGGGGAGCGTGTCGCCGCCGGTCCTGTCGGCGAACTCGGTGCTACGCCACAGGCATCCGGCGCACCGCTCGCCCCGGCGCTGAGGGTTCCAATAGAAGCCGGTGGTGGCGCCACCCCTCACCGCGGCGATCATTCCGGCGGCTTGCACAGCCGTGCGGTGCGGCTCGCTCCAGCGGTCGCCGTTGGGTTCGACGTGGTACTCGGCCCACCACAGGGGCAGGTCGGTGCGTTCCTGAACCCATTGACCGACGGCGGTGAACTTGTCCGTGGCCCGGAACTCATTGGGCGGTGTTGCGTCGTGGTGGGTGTAGCTGGAGCCGTCCACGACAACGAAGTCGGCTCCGGACTTGTGCTCGTTCCAGTAGTCGAAGGCGTCGAGCACGCGTTGATCGACGCTGCCCCACGGGCCCTTGAGGCCGGAGGCGTGCGTCGTACTGCCGGGCTCGAAGCTGTCCATGTTCAGATACGGCCCGCCCACCAGGTTGTCTTTGTTCACTGTCTTCAGGGCCTGACGAACCTGGTTGTAGAGCTGGGTATAGCCCTCGTAGTTCCAGCGCTGCTTCGAGTCGTCGAAGAAACCCTTGAACTCGTTCCAGACGATGAAGTGCCGTACGTCTGGATAACGTCGGGCGACGGTGGCCGCGAGGGTGGCGAAGTCGTCGTAGTGCTCAGGGCTCGGTGCCGTCTCCAGGGACGGCCGGGACCAGTCCGTGCGGCCCGACGTGCCGCCCTTCATCCAGTCCGGCGCGCAGCACAGCGTGATGACGGGCGTGCCGCCGGTCGCTCGGATGAGGTCCATACGGCTGTCCAGGGTGGCGAAATCGTATCGGCCCGGCGAGGGCTCGGGGTTGTCGGCGCCCCAGCCCATGATGTGCTGGTTCTGGGGCAGCGATTCGGCGGAGAGAGCCTTTCGTGCCCTTTCCGTGGCGGCGGGGTCTCCCACGTCGGCGCTGTATTGGGTGTGGGTGAGGCCCCAGCCGAGCGAGGGTTCCGGCGTTCCGTCAACTGGGGCGGGCGTGCCGTGCACCTTGTCGCCCCGGGCCGGGCCCGACGTGCCCCCGCCGAGGCCAAGAGGGCCGGTCCATAGGGAGACGATGAACGCGAGCGCGGCGGTGACCACTGCGAGAGAGACGATCCGCCACCGACGCGACCCTCGATCCCCCGCGGGGCGTTCCAGCAGCGAGCGCCCTGGAGGGGCCCGGCGCGACCTCTTCGGCTTCCCGCGCCCGCCCCAGGTGCTGCGGTGCCGACCATTGGGCGAAGCCCATTCCTTCGTGGTGTCAGGCACGGGTTCGTGCCGCCTTTCGCATCAGCTGACGGGATCCGCGGACCAGTGCGTACCCCTTCGTCAGTGCCCGGTCCGCGGCGAAGGTGCGACCGATGGCCCGTCCTTCGACCAGTCGCGCGAACTCCTTGAGTCCCGTGCGACGCCGCACGGTCACTCGCCGCAGAGCAAAAGGGCCCTGACGGGGACTGGCCAGAGTGTTGCCCACCGCCACCGACTGGGCGAAGCCGGCCATTCGCACCTCCTGCCGCACCCGGCGGTCGCAGTAGCCGTACGGGTAGGCGAAGGAAAAGGGCGGAGAGCCGGTCTGCTCGGCGATGACTTCTTGGCAGCGTGCCACCTCGTAGCGCAACTCGCTGTCGGGTAGCTGGTCCAGCTGTGGGTGGCTGTGGCTGTGTCCGCCGATCTCCGCACCCGCCGCTGCGAGTTCGCGCACCTCTTCCCAGCCGAGCATGGTGTCCAGCGCTGCGCCGTGGATCTCGTGCGGGCCGCGAAGCCAGCCAGTGGTGACGAACACCGTCGCTGCGAAGCCGAGTTCGCGGAGGACGGGCAGGGCGTAGCGATGCACTCCTCGGTACCCGTCGTCGAAGGTGATCAGCACGGGGTCCTGCGGCAGGGGCGGCCCTCCGCGCCAGGCGGCCGCCAGTCGGGCCGTGGTCAGCGGTGTGAATCCGCGTTCTGCGAGCAGCCGCATCTGGCCCGCGAACGCCTCCGGCGAGACGGACAGGGCGCGGATCGACGAGGCTGGTTCGTGCGCGACCGCGTGGTACATCAGGATGGGTACGGGGCGTGTCACCTGAGGCTCCCTCGCAACAGTGATTCAAGGATTCGGGCAGTTTTCTTGAACATGTGCGGAAGGCTCTTCCACTCTTTTAGAGCCACCAACGGAAACGAACTGGTTGGCTTGACCTGCAGCGGCGGATGTGCGGGTGTTCCGGCCGTGGGAAATATGGCGTGGCGAACCTTGGTGTTGCTGTGGCATTACGTTGCTTTCTGCCGCTCGCGGAGTTTCCCAACGCCCTTCAAGAGCCGGTCGGCACGCCCGAACAGTTCCGGTCGCGAGACGATGGTGTTGCGCAGGACCCGTACCGGAGCGCGACGCGCCCGATGGGCGAGGGCGACTGGATGCCGACGGGTCACCCAGCCTTCGGACACACTGAGTTCACGCGTCTTGAGGGAGTGCTTGTACTCTTTGTCGCCACGCCCCAGATCCAGGTACGCAATTCCGTCCGCTGCCGCAGCCTCCGCCATGTGCAGATGGAGGATCAGGCCCGGCGAGAACTTCGAGAACGCAGGGTCGTACGCCGGGAACCAGCAGGCCAGCACAGACTCGGAGCGCAGCCCGAAGTGCGCGGCGATCGGCCTGCCGTCCGCGTAGAGCACCGACAGGATCCCCGCGAACGGCTCGGAGTGGGTGTGGAACAGCTGGTGCACGAGCTGGCTGATCCAGGGGTGCGCGAACCGGTCACTGCGACCGGTCCTGCGGTACTGCGCCGACTTCCACTCCATCAGCGTGCGCAGTGCTGCGGGGTCGCGCTCATCGTGCACATAGTGCACGTCGGCGTACTCCCGCCCGAGCTTGCGTTCCTTGGCGAGTGTGGTCCGCGTGAACTTCGGTGACTGGGTGCGCAACCGGGCCAGGTAGGCCTCCCAGCCCTCCTCCACGTCGATCACGGGCGAGGGGAAGCTGCCCGTGGCCGACTGCTCGAACGGCTGCTGCCCCGACGCGAGATGGTCGAACTCCCAGACGGCGAGGCCGCAGGCCGCCAGCAACTCGTGCGCATCCCACTGGAAACCGGGCCCGTGCACGAGACCCTGGCAGTCGGACAGGCCGAGGCCGATCGCGCGGCCGGCCCCGGCGGGGGTGCGCTGGTACGGAAAGAACGCCATTGGCTCGCCGCATGGACTCTCTTCCCGAATCACGGCGACACGCACCCCGCGCCTGCAGTGGCCGACTGCCAGGGTGAACTCGGGGGAGAGAAAGGGATTCGCCATTTGGGGCCGGTCACGAAGATGTGCCTCCGACTGCATCGTCGTCCAAGCTGTCCGGGTGGCGGCGGTCAGCTCGTCGGGTCGGTACACGCTGACGTCCATGATTCACATCCTTCTCTGTGCTGCCTTGGCTGGGAGGCCCGTGTTCTGGCCCGTGCCTGCCGGGGACGGCACTTCCGCGACCCGGAAGAGGGAGTCGTTTCTGCGGGCTTGGAACGCGCCGACTGCGTATCCCGTTGCTGCGGTCACCACTCCGGTCACGATCGCTCCCGCGCGGCCCGCGCCTCCCCGGCGCCCCAGCAGCGCGTCGCGTAGCCCGCGCGCCACCCCGGCGGGGAGTACCCGCGTGGTGTAGCGGCGTTCGGACTCCAGGCCCTTGCCCACGCCTACGCGGCGGGTGACCAGGGCTTTCGACAGGCCCTCGGCGTAGGTACGGCTACGGAAGTAGTCGAAGCGTTCCCGGGCGGCGGGGACCTTGTGGTGAATGACCGCGCGATGCTCGATGAGTAGCACCGCGTCCGGCCTGGCCCGGGTCAGCCGGATGCAGAACTCGGTTTCCTCGCAGCCCAGCGGGTGCTTGTCGCCGTCGCGGCCGATGCCGATGGCGAAGCCGCCGGCCTCGTCGAAGGCCGTTCGACGGAAGGAGGAGTTTCCACCCAGTACGTTACGGACCGGCGCCCGTCCTTCCGGAAGACCCTTGTATGCGCAGCCGACGACCCAGTCGAACTCTGCGGGAAACCAGGCGGGACGGTGTCCGGAGGCCCACCGCGGGACCGTGTGGCCGCCCACCCCCATCACCAGCGGATCGGCGTACGCCGACGCCATGTGCCGCAGCCAGTCTCGTTCTGCCACTGCGTCATCGTCGAGGAAGGCGACGACCGTGCCGTGGGACGCCGCGATCCCCGTGTTACGGCCCGCGGACAGACCCTGGGGGCCCGTGTTGGCAAGGACCCGGACCGCCGGTCCGGGGCCCTTGAGGTCGTCGTACTGCCTGTACTCGTTTCCGAGCCGGTCGAGCAGTGCCGGATTGTGGTCGACGACCAGCAGCGTCTCCAGGGCTGGCAAGGACTGCTCTCGTACCGAGTCCACGGCAGCGAGGATGTCCTCCCACCGGTCCTCGGTATACACGCAGATCACCACGGAGATATCGGTACGGGGCACGTCACTTCTCCTTTTCTCTCGCGGCCTGGGGCAGCCACCGCGACCGCCGGACCAGCAGGTAGAGGGCGAGCAGACACTGGGCTGCGAGCCAGGCGACGCCTCCTCCGGTCAGACCCAGGACCGGCAGCAGGACCGAGGACAGGCCCAGCACCAGGACGCACAGGGCCAGTTGCACCCCGACCACCAGGCGCAGTTTCCGGCGCATGCGTGCCACGTCGACGGCCAGACTCACGAGGAGGTTCGGCAGCGCCGACAGGGCCAGCAGCCGCAACAGAGTGGTTCCGTGCTCCGCGTACTCCGGACCGAAGAAGGCGAGGAATGCCGGCGCGACGACGATGATGGCGGCGGCGCCCGCGGCCATCAGCAGCGCCGAGTGGCGCAGCACTCGGAGCGCGTGCTGCGCCAACTGTCTGGGAGCATGCGCCGCCTCGACGATCAGGGAACTACCCATGTTGGTCGCGAGCAGGTAGGGAACGTAGCCGACGATCCAGGCGAGCGAGTAATAGGCACTCTGTTCAGGTCCCAGGGTGTTCAGCACCACAAGGGGCAGCAGGCTGTACGCAGCCATCCGGAACAGTGAGCCGGCATAGTCCGCGGTCGCGTATCCGACCAGGCGGGGTGGGCGTGCCGCCTCCGGGGCTTCCGTCTCGTGGCGGGGCACCGCACGCCGCAGCAGAAACGCGTTGGCCACGAGGAGGGCCACCACCAGAGCTCCGGCCCAGGAGATCAGGATGCCCGCGAAGAGCGTCAGGGCGGCACCCACGGCCAGCAGGAGGATTTTCACCACCGCGAAGATCATGTTCTCTGCCACCACCCAGCCCGGGTGCCGCAGACCGGTCAGAGCGCCGTCCTGGAGGGCGAAAATGGCGTAGGCCGCCGTGTATGCCACGAAGAACATGCCGGTGACCGGGCTGAGGAGAAAGTCCAGGCGGGGGTTGATCGTCGGCACCAGCAGAAGGAATCCCACGGAGACCAGCACGCTGCACAAAACGCTGGCCAGGTAGCAGACGAGCACCAGGTGGCGGGTGTGGCGCCCGGCGGACGGCACAAAGCGCACCAGGAAGTCGGAGAGGTTGAGCTGTCCGATGGTCGAGAGCAGCGTGGCGGCAGAGATGGTGGCGTAGTTGAGGCCCACTGTCCTGTCGTCGTACCAGTGGGTGGCGAACACCCAGAAGACAGCTCCCAGTACGGCATTGACGATGGAGCTCATGGCAAGCAGATGGCCGTTGCGCAGTAGCGGCTCGCGGGGCAGCACCGCGGATACCCTCGCCCGGACCGCTGCTGTGAAGGGGCGCCCGGCGGCGCACGCGGAGGGGGCGGTCGCCGTTTCTGCCGTTCGTGTCGGCGGAGATGCGTGTCGTGCGTGCACGACTACTCCTCAATCCCTGTCGCTGTCGTCGTGGCCGAGGCGCGGACGACTTGAGGGGACCGGCATGAATCGCTTGATACCTCGAGGGTGGGGGAGAGCCGAGGCCAGTGCCGCGACCGATGTGAGGCCCGCAAGGACCAGCAGGAACCGTACGGGGGTGAATGCGTGGCCCAGGAAAAGCGCCTCCGCCACAAGCGTCGAGATGGCCAGACTGATGGCTCCGGTGACGACGGCGGCCTCCAGGATGCCCGCCCGCCCGGCCTCAGGGGCCAGGACTCGGCCGGTGCACAGCAGCAGGGCAGCCAGTCCCGGGCAGACGAGGAGGAAGGCGGCAACTATCACCACCCGTACCGCGGATGACTCCGGGAGCGCGGTCGCGGCAAGGGCGATCCACCCGGAAACGACAATCCCCCATCGCAGCCGGATCATCCCGGCCTCCCTTCCCGCGGTGGGGCAAACCGGTACACGACTGAGTCATCGTTGCGGTAAACCACAGTGAAGTCAGTTGCCTCCGCCAGGGCGGATTCCAGTCGCCCTACGAAGCTGGCGGGCAGCTCATTGCTCAGGCGCAGGTCCGCGGTTTGCGCGCGGTTGAGGAGGACGTATGCCGGTTTGTTCCCCGCTCTCCCGACGAGCGGCTCCAGGCCGGCCAGCGGATCCCTCAGCAGGAGCCGTTTCGTGCTCGGACTCTCCTCGGTGATCTCAGCGCGTTCGTGCCGGTCGTAGTGCGTCTCGAGGCCGGGGGCGGCGAAGGTGACCGAAATGATCATCGACCCGGTCGGTGTCCTGGTGGTCGCGAACCGGGTGGCAGCGACCTCATCGGAGGAGAAGCGGTTCATCGCCTCCTTGCTGTAATAGCCGAACACCAGGCTCCCGATCATGGCCAGCAACAAGACATAGATGCCAAGCATCCGGGCGGGCAGGCGGCGTCCCCCGGACGGCAACAGCAGCGCGGTGACAAGAAGGGCGGCGGCGGGCAGCGCGAACATGTAGGCCCGGAAGACCATTTCCCCTCCGTAAGCGTTCACCATCACCAACGGAAAGGGGAACAGCATGAGCCACGGCAGGGGAGTGCGCCGAGTCCAGCCGCGTGCCGCGAGGCCGGTGACGGCCAGCAGAAGCACGCTCCCCGACAGCCCTCGCTCGATCCAGGACACCATGACCTGGCTCGGCGCTGCCTCGGCGAGCCTGCTCACACCGGACCAGATGTTGGCCTCGGGCTGTGTGAGTGCGTCGAGGAAGCTGTGGAGGTTCCCCGATACGTACGGCCTCGCCACGGTCGCGTCCCAGGCCATGGTGAGCACGACCGCCCCGCCCAGTGCCGGCAGCGTCACCCGCCTGTTGCGCCGTGGCAGCGAGAGCAGCAGCAGGGCGCTGATCAACATCAGGGGGGTGAGCTGGTGGGAGCAGACGATGGCGGCTTCGATCACCAGTACCAGGGTCAATTGGCCCACGGGCCGGCCCTCACGTGGCGCTCGCGTGCCTGGCGATCCGGATGAGGGTAGTTGCCTCACAACAAGAGCGACCACGCTCGCGAACAGAAGGAAGGTGAAGGCCTGGGGTGAGAAGTAGTCCTGCCCCACCCAGGAACAGGAGTAGTAGATCCAGACGGCTCCCCAGATCAGTCGCCGGTTGGAGGTGATCGACCGGTAGATCAGCAGGAGCGGGCCGAGCAGCACTACGTTGGCGAGCAGTTGGGCCCAGACCGCGTATCCCACGGCTGACTCCAGGCCAGTGGCCCGGAGGAGCGACGCGTTGAGCTCGAAGAATCCCGGCCACTGGTTATAGATGGCGAAGCCGCCGGCGTTTGGTACCTCGCCGTTGTGCCGGACCATCGCGTCGATGACGGCCACGTGCTTCCACGCCCATGAGTAACGCAGCTCTTGATATAGCAGCGGAGGGGTCGCGTGGAGGACCGCGACCAGGGCGAGCACGTATGCCGCGAAGCATCCGTGAGGAGTCCGCCGATCACCCGCCGCGACACAGAAGCCAAGGGTGAGCAGGGCCAGCGCCACCCAGAAGAGCACAGGCAGGACCTGCAGCAGCCCGAGGTCACCCATCCGGTCCAGGCGCACACCGCGGAGCGACAGCAGCCACGCGGCGACCGAAGCGGGCAGCATGCCGAGTGCGGTGAGGGTGCCGGGGCCCAGCCGTCGCCACCGGGACCAGCCGGGCGAAGGGGGCTCGGGAGCCGGACCGGGTGGCGCGTGCGGCGAGGTGCTGTGTCCGGAGTGCGAGGGCGCAGCGTAAGCCCCAGCCAACGCAGTTCCGAGGGCTGCGCGAGGATGCCATCCGTTCACCGATGACTCCGGCGGAGCGCCTTGACTGACGTAGTGGAGGCGACTCATCGGCCCCACCGATATTCCGTGGGCGGCGGCGGTGGCTGCACCGGATCGTCCGGCAGGACCGGTGCGCGGCAGCTCGGCAGCACAGGGCGCAGCCAACTACGAGACCAGAACAGGCAGTTGGCGGAGCTCACGCGGTGCTCCGCCGGGCAGGTGCCGACTGTGCGCCGGGCCGCTCGGAGAGCAGCGTATGCAGCACCCGCCGACCGTCGGATATAGCGTGCAGATTCGAACGACCGCTGCGGCGAGGCAGTTCAAGGCTGGGCACTTCGGTGATGCGAAGACCGGAGCGCAGCGCGTGCGCGATCATCTCGGTCTCGATCTCGAATCCCGAGGAGTGCAGGTCGAGGTCCTCCAGGAAGCTGCGGCGGAAGGCGCAGAATCCGTAGCAAAGGTCGGTCAGTGAGGCGTGGTACAGGTGATTCACGGCGGCCAGCAGAACCTGATTGCCCAGGCGCCTGATGGGTGTGATGTCGAGTGAGCCGCCGCCGGCCATGAATCGTGAGCCCTTCACAAAGTCGTAGCCGTTGTCCAGGAAATGCAGGAAGTGCGGGATCTCCCCGGGCAGCATGCTGCCGTCCGCGTCGATCATCACGATGTAGTCGCAGGTCGCGGCAAGGAAGCCGGTGCGCAGGGCGTTGCCCTTGCCCGGGCCGCTCTGCTCGACGTGGCGGACGGTGGGCAGGCAGTGCTGCGCCATGTGCACCGTGGCGTCTCTGGAGTCGCCGTCGACCAGGATGACCTCGTCGACGCAGTCCGGGATCTGTTCGAAGACCCAGGGGATGTTGAGCGCCTCATTTCGGGCGGGTACAACGAGGCTCACGGTGGCGCGACGTGACATGACTCTGGACATGTTGAACTCCTCACGAAATCGAGAGGGTTTCCGAATCGGTGGGGTGTCGAATTCGTTGGCACGACTTTCCACGAGGAGAGCAGGCGAAAGGTAGCCCCGTAATCTCGTGGCTTGACATTCTCCCCCTTGCCTGTTCCTCTCTGAAATCCTCGGAATCCGCCACCCGCCATGCCCGTTCAGGCAGGCGCGCCGGAGCCTGTGCCTTGCCGAACCCCCTGGTCGACGTGCTGCGCTGGTGCTCGGTGGGCCGCAGGTTGATGCATGTCAGGAGGGCGGTGGTTGTGCAGGTTCTCGTGGGGAGCGGGACAGGGAATCAGCGGGCGAGAGGTGAGCGGTGATGGGGCAGGGCGATTGCAAAGTCTGATGATCTTGGGTGGGTGCTGGTCAGCTGAGTCCGAGGAGGGCCAGTGGCCGCTCGAAGGGGCGGAGGGGCATTTCGCGGAGTCCGGCGGCGATGTTGGTGTGGCCGACGGTGCGGAATGGACCACCTCGAGCGGCACTGGCGGGAATCCGACGTGGGACTCTGGGAAGTACACGGCCCGCACCGCCTCCTCGCGGCACGGCTTCGACCGCTTCTGGCGCAACGTCCGGACGCACACCCTGCGCGAGCCCGTCGGCGACAGACTCCGCGAGGTCGGGGACTACTTCCTCAATGGTGCGCACCCTCCGTTCACCCTGCCCTCCTGACCGCACGCCGATCCGGCGACCGGTGACCGTCCTACGCCGCAGTGGCGGATAATCGCTGCATGCGGATCTCGGCGAAGGCGGACTATGCGGTACGGGCTGCGTTGGAGCTGGCTGCGGCAGGTGACGACACGTCACTCAAGGCCGAGGCGATCGCCCTGGCGCAGGGCATCCCGCACAAATTCCTGGAGGGCATTCTGGGCGACCTGCGCCGAGGCGGTCTTGTGGTCAGTCAGCGGGGCGGCAAAGGCGGCTACCGGCTGGCCCGCCCCGCTGACTCGATCGCCATCGCGGACGTGATCCGGGTGGCGGACGGACCGCTGGTGTCGGTACGGGGCGTGCGCCCGCCCGAGCTCTCCTACTCCGGCCCCGCGGAATCGCTGTTGCCGCTGTGGATCGCGGTACGCGCCAACGTCCGGAAGATCCTCGGCGAGGTCACCCTGGCCGATGTGGCCGCGGCCAAACTGCCCGACGAGGTCGTGAGCCTCGCCGAGGACCCCGGGGCCTGGACGAATCCCTAGCCGACGCCCACCGGACCCGCTCGACGTCCGTTGCGAAGACGCCACGAGGTTGTCATGCGTGAGCCGGAATGCCGGTCCCGGAACTGCTGGTTGCCCTGGACATGACTGTTGGAGTAGCGCTCACCCCGACCGGTACGCCCCATGGGATCGACAGCACCGTGGAACTCGCGAAGGAGGCCCAGGAAGCCGGATTGCACTCTGCCTGGTTCGGGCAGACCTTCGCCTACGACTCTCCCTCGCTCGCCGCGATCGTCGGCCGCGAGGTACCCGGGCTGCACGTCGGTACCGCCGCGATCCCCGTCTTCGGCCGCCACCCCCTCCTTGTCTCCAGCCAGGCCCAGACGGCCCAGGCCGCTACCGGCGGCCGCTACCACCTCGGGCTCGCGCTCGGCACCAAGCACTTCACCGAGGTTGGCTTCGGCATCCCGTACGAACGCCCCATCGCCCGGCTCCGGGAGTTCCTCACCGCCCTGCGGCAGCTGGTCGAGACGGGCAGTGCGGACTTCCACGGTGAGCTGCTGACCGCCACCACCCCGATGCCGGCGGCGGTGCCCGGCGCCGGACCACCCGTGCCGCTGCTGGTGGCCGCAATGGGGCCGCAGGCGCTGCGCGTCACTGGCGAACTCGCCGACGGCGCCTTGCCGTTGCTCGCCGGCCCGCGTGCCCTCGCCGAACACATCGTCCCGGCACTCGCCTCCGCGGCAGAGGTGGCGGGCCGTCCGGCGCCCCGGGTCGTGGCCTTCGTCCCCGGCGTGGTCACCGCCGACGCCGAAACCGTACGGGAGACCGCGAGCGAGGCGCTCGCGTTCTACGATCGGTTTCCGTCCTACCAGCGAGTCATCGGGCTCTCCGGCGGCACCCGGGCCGCAGACCTGGCCGTGATCGGTGACGAGGACACCGTCGCCGCCGAGGTGCGGCGCTACCGCGAGGCCGGGGCGACGGAGGTGGTCTTCACGGCGACGGACCTGGGCAGTGAGGCCGATCGCCGCCGCACTTGGAAACTGCTCGGAGAGCTCACCAACGACTGAGACGCGGGACTGGGGGCGGGTGCCGGGCGGTGGCTTCGATGAGTGATGCCACGGAGCCGCCGGAGAGGGCCGTCGGGAGCCGGGGCTTCGGGCGCTCCGGCCATATTTGTGTGGGGTGTTGACAGAAATAGGCGGCGATTCGCATGCTGTACACCAATGCCAATCAGAAACGGCCCTGCGCATACACGGCCCCCTCAGCCGGAGCGGGCTGCTCGGCCTCAGCGGGCTGTCCAGGACGACCCTGTACGACACCGTCGCGCAGCTTGTCGCCGACGGCGCCATCACCGCCCGCAGGTCGGACTCCGTCCAGCGCAGGCCCGGTCGTACAGGTGATCGGCTTCGCCCACTTCCCCGCCCGACCCGGCGGCAGTCGACGGTGAAGACGAACTCATCGACCCGGCACTCCAGAAGCAGAAGGCTCGACGACGGTCGGCGGCCCTCCCGGACAGGGCACCGGCGTCCCCGACGACGAAGGAGAACGTGACTGATGACCAGCACTGACAGCGGGTTGCCCCGACGGTCCCTGTTAGCCGGCGCCGCCGGTCTGGGAGCGGCGGCGGCCCTGCCCACGGCCGTTGCGCAGGCGGCGCACGCGTCGGCAGAGCCCGCGCCGACCGAGGCCGCGTCGCCGGGGCGCTACCCGTCGAACTGGCCCGACCCCGAGCCCTACGGACTTGCCGACACCCGCCTGGACCTGTGGCCGCGGGAGGACAACTCCTTCGTCCTCCCGCTCGAACTGCGCCCCCGTGACGAGGAGCTCGGCCGGGTATGGATGCGGGACACCTACGTCAACTGCTTCGTCATCGACGGCCGGCCGGTCTATGTCGCCACGGGCACCACCAACGCGCCCGGACTCGACGGGCCCGCCCCCTGGAACGACGGCATCTTCGTGTGGGTGTCCTCCTCCCTTGAGGGGCCGTGGATGCTGGCCGACACCACCGGCATCCGGCCCGATGCCGAGAAGGGCAAGGTGTGGTCACCGGAGTTCGCCGGTGAGAACCGGCCAGGACGCACGGTCGTCGCTCCTTGGCAGGAGTACTGGCACGACGACCGGTTCGGCAAGCGCGGCAATGTCTGGGCCCCGGAGCTGCACTACGTCCGCGGGAAGTGGTACATCGTCGCGTGCACGGGTGACCACTCCCGCAAGGTCGGCTCGTTCATGCTCGTGAGCGAGGGCGGGGTCGAGGGCCCGTACCGGCTCATCGAGGGCAACGCCGAAAAGCCCTTCGGTGAGTCGGTCATCGGCGGGCCGGATTTCATCGAGCCCGGCGCCTACTTCCACATCGACGGCGGCCTCTACGCCGAGGGCCAAGATGCGTGGCTCGTGCTGCACAACCACCTGTACGCCAAGTTCCGGGACGACATGGAGGACATCGTCCCGACCACGGACCTCCCGAAGTTCCAGCAGAAGCCCTACTCAACCGAGCCGTACCTCGAAGGCGCGTACGTGTTCAAGTACGAGGGCAAGTACTACCTCCTGCAGGCCGCCTGGGACTGGAAGTGGGCCAAGCCCGACGGCACCACGCGGTACGCCTACGACAAGCCCGGACAGGGTCGGCAGCACCAGTACGACGCGGTCGTCGCCGTCTCGGACACTTTCGAGGGCCCGTACTCCGAGCGGTGGACCGCGGGTGTCGGCGCCGGCCACAACAACTTCTTCGTGGACCACCAGGGCCGCCCGTGGGCGACGTTCTTCCTCAACCCGGCCGCCGGCCACTGGTCCGACCCCGCACGCGTCGCTGACGCCGCCGTGCCCGGTGTCGTGCAGCTGGAATGGACCGGCCCGGAGGGCAACCGCCTGTACGTCAAGCGCCGCAACCGTGGTCGCACGGTCAGCGGCTGACCAGGTGGGCGAGTCCGAGATGTCGCAGATCGAATCCAACTACGCCTGGTTCGAGTAGTTCCGGGCTCTGCAACGCTCCTGAGCCTCCGGCACCTTGCGGGCGGCGCCGAGTGGCCGCCCAGCGTGACACCCGTTGACCTGACCATGAGTCGCCCGGCCCGCGCCCCTTCTGGGACGCGGGCCGGGCAACTGTCAGCTGCGGTACGTACGCAGGTAGTCGAACTGGGCGACAGCTCCCGCCGTGTTCAGTGAAACCAGGCCGATCTTGAGTTCTCCCTTGACCGGCAGGGTCCACACACCGGAGTTGACCCAGTGCTTGCCGTCCCGGCTGGTCGAGGCGCGTACCTCGTTCTCGTACAGCACGAGGCCCGCCTTCTGGTTGGCCTGCCCCGGGGTGAAGTGGAGTTTCGTCTCCACGGTGTAGTCGCCCTCAGGCGCGTCACGTGTCAGCACCGATGCCGTATTGGTGCCGAGGTTCAGCTCGGTGTTCCGCGTCGGCCAGGACAGGGCACCGCCGGTCATGGTGGTTCCGGAGGCCGGACCGCGTACCCACTTCCAGGGCGAGTCCGGGGCCGTACCGGGCACGGTGTTGCCGTTGAACTCGTCGCTGAAGTCCGTCAGTTGTGTGCCCGGCTCGGGATCGGGCACCCGGGTGGTCCCCGGGGTGTGGAGCTTGACCGCGCCCACGTTGTCCGCGGCGGTGCCGGCGCCGCGTGCGGCGGTGCCGATCTCGCCGGGCCGCGCCGCCTCGGCGGGCAGGCGTCGATGCTGTGTGGCGACCGCGTCGCGCAGGCGGTCCTCGCTGACCTCGACGGTCATACGGGTGCCGCGCACCTCGGCCGTGACGTTGTGCCAGGAATCCCACTGGAATCCGGACGGCAACGCGGTCACCTGCTCGCCGCGGCTCGTACCGTCCGTCATGACCTCGGTGACCAGGACGTTGCGGCTCCGGTCCAGCCAGGCGGTGACGTGGCTGCCGCGGTTCTGGTAGCCGAAGGTCAGCCCGGCCGCGCCGCCGGCCGAGGTCACTTTGAGGTCCGCCTCCGGTCGACCACGCCCTTGGTCACCGGGTTCATGTACGTCCCGCTGCGCTCGTACGCCTTGCCGTGCTCGGCCCGAGCGGGCTCACCAGGGGTGGGCGGCTCTTCGGCTGTCGCGCCCTGGGGCTGCAGCAGCAGCGCGGCGACGAGCCCCAGGACCAGGGCGGCGATGCGGGGCAGGGCCCAGGGATGCCCGGCTCTCGCTGTGGATGACTCACGCATGGCGACTCCTTGGTCTTGCTCCGTCAGGTCCGGGAAGAGGGCGAGTCAGGCGGTGCCTTCCAGCTCGAACGAGCTGAGGCTGGGGTCGTGGTCGGAGGCGCCGACGTCGTACATCGGTGTCATCCAGTGGTAGAAGTTGTCGCCGCGCTCGCGGAGGAGGTCGTAGAGCCGGCGCAGCATGCGGCGGCGTACCCCCTCGAACTCGGGGTGTGTATAGCGGTTGTGGAGTTCGTGCGGGTCCTTGAACAGGTCGTAGAGCTCGTTGACCGACTCCGGGTTGACGACGAGCTTGTAGCGCTCGTCGCGGAGCATCCGCTGCGGGTAGGGGAAGTGGTGGCCGTGGAATTCGGCGACCAGGTCGGTGGCCCAGTCCGGTTGTTCGCCGCGCACCAGTGGTACGAGGCTGCGGCTGTCCACCGCGGGCGCGGTGTCGCAGCCCGCGAGCTCCAGGATGGTCGCCGTGCAGTCGGTGAGCGTGACGAATTCGTGCCGGACCTGCGGGGGAGCGCCGGGGACGCGCACGATGCCGGGGATGCGGTAGATGTCCTCGTACATGGCCGGGCCCTTGTCGTGCAGCCGGTGGGCGCCGGTGAACTCGCCGTGGTCGGCCGTGAAGAAGACCGAGGTGTCGTCACTCAGGCCGAGCTCGTCGAGCCGGTCCAGGATGCGGCCGATCTGCTCGTCGATGAGCGTGACGTAGCCCCAGTAGACGGCGATCAGCTTGCGGGTGACCTCGATCGGGATGGTGTCGAACGTCCAGTGCCTGCTGTAGTTGCGCTGCACGGGCGGCTTGCCCTCGAAGGTCTCGGCGATCGACTCCGGCAGCTCGACGAGGTCCGGGTCGTAGCGGTCGAAGTACGCGTCGGGCAGCAGGTAGGGCAGGTGGGGCCCGAAGAAGTGGGTGGCCAGGAAAAACGGGCGGCCGTCGGCGGCGTACTGGTCGAGCTGTTCGATGGCGCGGGTCGCGAGGTAGTGCTCGAAGGTCGCCTCCACCGGCTGGTGCAGCCGCGCGGCGAGCAGGTTGCCCGGGTTGCCGTTGGGTGTGGTGCCGCGGACGGGCTCGGATATCCGGTACGGCGGCAGCCCCCGTTCCTCCAGATACGCGAGGTAGTCGGGGTGGTCGACGGGGTTGTGCCAGCCGGGCAGGTCCGGGCCGTCGAAGCCGTACGAGGCGGCGTTGCGGTGCGTGCCCCCGTGCCACTTGCCGATCAGGCCCAGCTGGTAGCCCCGTTCCCGCAGGGCGCCGGCGAACGTGAACGCGTCCTCGCGCAGGTCCTCCAGATAACCCACGTTGCGTTCGTAGTTGGCCAGCAGCCGGTGCCGGAACGGCGCCTGGCCGGTGAGCAGGCTGGCCCGGGCAGGGGTGCAGATGGCAGTGGGCGTGTAGGCCCGGTCGAAGCGGGTGCCGCCCGCCGCCAGCCGGTCGAGGTGGGGGGTGGCCACGTGCGGGTTGCCGTAACAGCCGAGGGTGTCGACGCGGTGCTGGTCGGTCATCAGGAACAGCAGATTCACTTCGCGTACGCCTTTGTGTAGAGGTCGCCGGTGTAGTAACTGGAGGGTTCTGGCCTGGATTTGAGCTGACTGGTGCGGACGAAGTGGTCCCCCAGGGTCTTCAACTGTTGGCGTTTTCCTGCATGAATCGGGCAGTGTCGGCCGGGTGCGTGTCTTTGTGCGGTGGTCGGTCGTTAGGCCGATCGGGTGCGGGAGTGTGCCCGGTTCGGGACTGTCCGGGATGCCAGGGGGTGGCGGGTGTGGGCCGGTTGGTGGCGACGGCGACGTGTGCCGCCTTCGATGGTGTGGTCGAGGGCAGCGGCGAGCGGGTCGGCCAGCGGCTGCTGTACCAGCGGGTGTCCTTCCTGGCCTCCCTGTGCCAGGAGCTGACCGAGGCGCTGGTGGCTTCCCGGTGGGACGAGGCCTCGCTGGATGTGCTGGCCGCCGGGGTCGACGGGCAGGGCGAGGAGCTGCCGTCCAAGGGGTGGATGGCGCTGCGCCGCCTGGACTGGGCGGCCGCCGCACCGGCCGCGGGGGTGTACGTCTCGGACCGGGTGCGCCGGGCGGCACAGGAGTACGCGGCGCGCACCCTGCGCCTGGCCCTGCACCGGCGCGCCCTGGTGGCCGCGGTCCTGGCGGCCTGGCCCGCCGATCCCTTCCGGCGCACCGAAGCCGAGTGGACCGCGCTGCGGGCACTGCTGCCCGCCGACGTCAGCAATGCGGAGATCCGCAACCGCACCCGGCAGGTCCGCGCCCACCTGACCGAACACGGCCGTCTTCCGGCCGGGTTGTGCGAGCTGGAGGAACCGCCCCAGATCGCGGCGCAGGTGCTGCTGGCCGCGATGGACCGCCAGCAGGTCACCCTGGAGCGGGTGGACGCGGGGACGGCCCGGCTGCGGGTGAAGCTCCCGCTGTGCGCCGCCCCCGGCTCGGGCCGGGACTGGGTCTGGCACGTGCTCGACCTGCGGCTGCCCGCCACCGTCGGGGCGGACGCGGTGCTGCACACCCCCACCCTGCGGCCCACCCGGGGCGGGCGGATCGCGGTGGACCTGCCGCACTCGACGCCGGTGGCCGCCGTCCCGGCCGCCGGGCACACCGTGGCGGTCGGTTTCGACTGGGGCGTCAATACCCTGCTCACCGGCACGGTGGGCCGCCTGACCGGGCGGGGCGAGACGGCGCGGGTACTCACCGACGGCCGCCCCTTGCTCTTCGACGCCACCGTCATCAGTGCGAAGCTGCACCGGCTGCGCGGCCACCGCGAACACCTCGCCGCCAAACGCGACCACTACCGGGCGCTCGCGGACGGCCTCGGCGCCCCGCACCTGGCCTGGGACGAACTCCTGAGCAAGGCCGCGGTGCTGGAGCGCGAGCACGAGCGGGTATGCGCCCGCATCCGCCGCCTGAATCAGGCGCTGGCCTGGTCGGCGGCCCGCTGGGCCGTCGACCAGAGCCTCGCGCTCGGCGCCACCGTCATCTACCTCGAAGACCTGGCCACCCTCGAGGCACGCGGCAAACGGCGCGGCAATGCCCGGCTGTCGGGGCAGGTGCGCGGCACCGTCGCCGAGGCCATCCGGCACCTGGCCGCCAAGGCGGGCATCGCGGTGGTCACCGTCCCCGCACGGGGCACCTCCGCCCGCTGCCCCAGCTGCCTGGGACCACTGGGCCACCACCCCGCCCCGGACCGGCTCGGTGAGCGCGGCTGGGCCTGGGCCCACTGCCCCGGCTGCCACCTGTCGATGGACCGGGACCACGCCGCCGCCCGTACCATCCGCACCGTGGTGGACGGCACCGTCACGGCGGTGCGCCGTCCGAGGAAGGCCACCCGCCGGCTGCGCCGCGCCCGCCGCGCGCAGGCCCTCCCCGCCCGGCCGCCCGGGCCGAAGGCCACTCCCGGCAAATCCCGCCCCACCCCGGCCCGGCCCTCGTCGGCCCGCCGGGCGAAGACTTCCCGCCGTATGCCCGAGGTGCGTACGGTCCCCGCCACCACCCCCCTCGGGGTGGTAAAGCGTCCGGCGGGGCATGACACCCAGACACCGGCCCCTCCCGGGCCGGTGCCAGGTCATGGAGTACCCGCCCCACCCCGCCCGGAGCCTGCTCCGACCGGCAGGGTGCGGCTCTCTCGCGGAACCTGTCGGCGGCGCAGCAGCGCCGCCGGGCGGACCGGCTTCCACCACGCGCACGCCACCGAGGTCCACCCCCTCACCCCGAGGTTCGGACCCCACCATGGCGGCACACGGCCACGCCGCGCCCGAAAAGCCTGAAATCCACAGGCACCCACAGAGTTCCAGAGACGCTGTTCAGCCACTTGTCGACGGTGCCGTTCTTGGTCTTGGCGACGAGTTCGGCGGTCGGCAGTACCTCCACGTTCGCGGCGTCGGCCTTGACCTGGCTCTCGTCGAGTTTGAGCATCTTGGCGGACTCGGTGATGGCCTCCTGGGGATGCTGGGCCCGCCAGTCGTTGGCCTGCTGGAGCACCTTGATCACCTTGCTGGTCAGTTCGGGTTTCACCTTGTTGCCCGCGACGAAGGCGGTGGGAAAGGAGCTGTCCATGTCCCGGGTGCTGGCCACCTCTTCGAGGTCGGGCACCTTCTTCTTGATGGTGTCGATCAGCGGGTAGCCAGATCCCGGCGCCGTCGATCTTCCCGGAGGAGAACGCGGAGACGATCGTGGCCGGAGCCATCGGCACCTTCTGCACGTCCTCGGCGGTCATCCCCGCCTTCTCCAGCGCGAGGTTGAGCGCCATGTCGCCGGACGTGCCCTCGGGGACGCCGACCTTCTTCCCCTTGAGGTCCTTCATCAAGGTGATGCCGGGCTGGGCGATGACCCGGTCGGCGTACGCGAGCGTGTTGACCGCGACGACCTTGGCCCTGCCGGAGGCGGGCAGCCACATGGCACCTGGGCCGATGTAGCCGAAGTCGAGGTTGCCGGCGCCGAGTGCCTGGACCTGGATCGGCCCGTCGTTGAAGGCCTTGACCTTCGCGGTGAGGCCCGCCTCCTTCCACAGGCCGAGCTTCTTGGCGATGGCCAGCAGGCTCACGCCGTTGTGGTCGCCGATGTAACCGAAGTCGACCGTCGAGTCGTTGGCGGTGTCCTCGGAGCAGGCACTCACGCGCCGGCCCGTTCCGCCACGTTGACCGGTCCGGCAAGGTTCTCCACCCCGAGGGACGCCAGCGCCCACACGGTCAGGCCGATCGCGAGTGCGACCAGGTTGAGGACCAGCGGCCGGCCGGCTCGCCGGGCGACGCGCCGCTCAGCCGTCGGCGCGGGCTTCTCATCAGGTGTGGTGATCACGGCCATGGGCGCCTCACCTGGTTCATCGGTCCTCCTCGGGATCCGGTTGCGCCGGGTAACGGGAAAGCACGGAGAATTCGCGCAGCACCAGCCTGATGCCGCCGAGGGCGCCGCCGACCTCGCCGAGCGTCGCCTGGCGCAGGTCGAGCCGGTGCCGCGAGAGCGGCAGGATGTGCGCGTTCAGCGCCTCCTCGACCGGTCCGGTGAGAGCGGCCCCGGCCGCGGCCAGTTGACCGCCGATCACGATCACGCCGGGCCCGACCGCATTGCACACCGCTGCGAGCACCGTGCCGACCTGGGAGCCCGCCGCGCGCAGCACATCCCGCGCCGCCCGGTCGCCGGAATCGAGCGCCGCCAGCAGCGTGGCGATGTCGTCGGCATGCCCGCCCGCGGCGCGGTAGGAGTCGAGAACGGCGCCCACCGAGGCAACGGTCTCCAGGCAGCCGACCCCGCCGCACTCGCAGGGCGCCCCGGCCGTATCGACGGTGATGTGCCCGAACTCGCCGGACAGCCCGTACGCGCCGCGGTGCAGCGAACCGCCCACCACAAGGCCGCCGCCGACACCGTGCGACAGCCGGAGATAGACCACGTCCTCGTCACCGGCCGCCGCACCCCACACCGACTCCGCCAGCGCGGCGAGCCTCGTGTTGTTGTCCAGCAGCACCGGCACCCCGAAACGCTTGTGCAGCAGTTCCGGCAGGCCGTCGATGTCGCGGGAGTACGCGGCCTCGCCGCCCGGGTCGGCGAGGGGCCCGACGACGCCCACGCCGATGGCGCTGAGCGCATCGAACTGCAGCGCTCCTCCTGTCAGCGAGCGCACCAGACGCTGCGCGATATCGGTTCGTTCCGTCCAGGTCAGGTCCGCGGCGTGTGGCTCGCTCGCGGAACCGACGATCTCGTGGGCGACGTTGGCGGCGGCCACGTGCACCGCGCGTCGTGCGAAGTCGATGCCGATCGCCTGCCCGGCCTCGGGGTTGAGGGTCAGCGTCTCCACCGGCCGGCCCCGTTTGCGCGGGGCCGCGTCGGGGGCTGAGGCGGAGGCGACCACGGCACCGCTGGCCAGCAGCCCGCCGACGATGTCGTAGAGCGTGGTGCGGGACAGCCTGCTGTGCGTGCTGAGTTCACCCCGGCTCAGCCGGCCGTGCTTGCGCAACAGATCGAGCACCAACTCTTCGTGTCCCCGCCGCAGCCGGGCCAGGGGACCGTCGTGAGACTGCATGCCGCACAGCATGCTGACCCTTCACCTTTTTCGTCAATGACCCGGAAAAATAATTCGGACTCCCGGCCGATCCCCGTGCTGTCCCCGCTGGTCGGCCCAACTGGACGCCCGCACAAGGGGATCGGTTCGGAGAACACCTGATCCCGTCCCGGCCCGATGATGGGTGCCTCCGCCCGGCCAAGGGCTTGCCGCACGCCTTCCGCATCACCGCGCCGGCAGCGAAGGTGGGCGCCGAACGTATCCGCCGCGGCCACTACGGTCATGAAGGACGCCGCCCGGCCCGGGTGTCAGCGACGCGTGAATCGTGGTTCTGGATCACTTTCAGTGCTCGGGCCACGGAGGGTCACCGAAACCGCGATCATGAACGGTCGTGGGTGCTGCGCTCCTTCAGGACCTTAGGCGCACTCCCCGCAGCCGGGATCCGTGGCCGCGAGCCGCCGAGCCCGGGCCAGCCAGGCACCCGACTGTGCGAACTCGCCGCCCCCGGCCAGCGCCTTGCAGAGCCAGTACGCGCACCGCAGCGCCGGTCCGACGGCTCCGGCCTCGGCGTGGGTGGTGAAGGCCCGGCGCAGCAGGACGATCGCGTCGTCGCCGCGCCCCAGCATGTCCGCGGCCTCGGCGAGCCGTTCGACGTCGTCGATGTCGAGGGGGCGCACCGTGTCGACCCCGCCGAGCAGGTCGTACGCCTCCGCCCAGGCCTGCTGTCGGCAGGCCTCTCGTCCCCTGGCGAGCTCCGCGTCCACGTCCATGGCGTTCCTGTTCCCGCGCGGCATCGAGGGCGGCCTGGTGAGCGTCCTGAACCCGGAGACCCGGGTGTCCCTGGTCGCGGTGGACGACATCGGCAGGGCAGCCGCCGCGGCCCTCGCCGCGCCGGAGCGATTCGACGGGGTCGAGCTGGAGCTGGCGAGCGACTACCTGTCGATGACCGAGATCGCCGAGGTCCTCTCCCGCGCACTGGGCACGCACCTGTCCGCACCGGACATGACCGAGAAAGAGGCCCTCGCCGCCGGAATGCCGGCGTACGCCGCCCCTTATGAGTGGCTGAACGTGGCCGGCCAGCCGGCCCGCCCGCAGTACGCGAGGGACCTCGGCATCCCACTCACCAGCTTCGAGGAATGGGCGCGGCAGTACATGCGGCCCGCGGCCTGACACAGCCCCGGGTCTCGTCCGGTCCGTCAGGAGGGCCAGGTCCTCTCCGGCTACGACGCCACCCACTCACCACGAACACAGCCCTGATCCGCCAACAACCGGCAGAAAGGCCTCCCTTGACGGGAACCGTCCCTTCAGGAATGACGAGCACCTGCTGAGCGCCTACGACCAGCCACCAGAGTGGGCCATAGCTCAGTGGCCGACGTCGTGGTCGCCCGCTTCGACGAGGCCGCTTTCGTATGCGCAGATCACGATCTGGATGCGGTCGCGCAGCCCGAGTTTGGTGAGGATGCTCGACACATGCGATTTGACGGTGGCGGCACCGATGACGAGCTGCTCGGCGATTTCCGCGTTGCTCGCGCCCCGTGCGACGGCGGTCATGATCTCGCGTTCGCGGCCGGTGAGCCGTTCCAGGCGGGCCGCGACGGCGGTGTTGACGATACGGCGCTGCGTGAACCGGTCGATGAAGCGCCGGGTGATCGAGGGGGCCAGCAGCGTCCCGCCCTCGGCCACGGTGCGTACGGCGGTGGCCAGTTGTTCGGGGGGAATGTCCTTGAGTACGAAGGCACTGGCGCCGGAGCGCAGCGCCTCGTAGACGTACTCGTCCGGGTCGAACGTGGTCAGGATCAGTACCCGGAGACCCCAGTCGGCCTCCTCCAGGATCCGGGAGGTCGCTTCGAGGCCGTCCATCTCGGGCATTCGGATGTCCATGAGGACCACGTCCGGACGGTGCCGGCGTGCCGCCTCGATCGCCTGGAGGCCGGTGCCCGCCTCGGCCACGACCTCGATGTCGTTGTGGACCCTGAGAATCATGGTGAAGCCTCGCCGTACCAGTGCCTGGTCGTCGGCCACGACGACGCGGATGCTCACGCGGGCTCCCCCTTGACGGGCAGATGGGCGGTGAGCCGGAATCCGCCGCCGGGACGCGGCTGGGCGTCGAGGCTTCCGCCGAGCAGATGGGCTCTTTCCCGCATGCCGACGATGCCGTGGCCGGGCGGGCCCTTGTGTACGACCGGCACAGCCTGGACGGTGGCGCCGTGGCCATCGTCGAGCACCTCGATGGTGAGGCCGTCGCTTTCGTCGCGCAGGTGCACGTGGGTGTGCGTGCGCGGTCCGCTGTGCTTGAGCACGTTGGTCAGGGCCTCCTGAATGATGCGGTACGCCGAGAGATCGACGCGGGCCGGGAGAGAGTCCCGGATGCCGTTGGTGACCGAGACGTCCAGGCCCGCCTCGCGGACCTGGGCCACGAGCCGGGGCAGATCGGCCAGGCCCGGCTGGGGCCCCAGGCCGTCGCGCTCGGAGTCCGGCCGCAACACTCCCAGCAGGTGCCGTAGTTCGTCCAGCGCCTGGCGTCCCGCCTCCTCCACCGCCGCCATCGCCTCCAGCGCGCCCTGCGGGTCCTCGGCGGCCACCATCCGGGCCGCGCCGGCCTGCACCGTCATCATGCTCACCCGGTGGGCGACCACGTCGTGCAGTTCACGGGCGATGTGGGTGCGCTCCTCGGTCACGATCCGCCGTGCCTCGGCGGCCTGCTCCTTCAGAAGCCGGGCGGCACGCTCGGCCCGAAGACGTAGGCGCCTGCCGAGGTACCAGGCCCCGGACATGACGAGGGCGCCGAAGCCGATGTCGCCCCAGGGGAAGGAGTGGAGGAGGCCGTCGATCGTGACCGCGGCGATGGCGGCTCCGACGCCGAGAGGGCCCGGGCGGTTGCCGTCGGTGTGCCGCCCGACGCTGTACAGCGCGACGATCACGATCCCGCCCATGGTGGAGTAGCTGCTTCCCAGCGTCGGGGCCCACGCGACGAGCGCCACGCACAGGACAGCGACCGGCCTGCGCCGACGCAGGTAGAGCGCGACGCCGGCCACCACGAAGAGCAGGAGGACGGGCTGGAAGACGCCGGTGACCGGGCGGACGGCCATCGCGTCCCCCGGAGCGTCCTCCAGGAGCACCGCCGCCAGGAACATCGCCGTCGCCAGGACGGCGTCCGCGCCCCGCGGCCAGCGCGTGAACGGGCCGCGGAACCTGCCCGGCACGCTGCGGCCCGGCATCTTGGCATGCGGCGCCCTGCGGTCCATCGTCGCTCCATCAAGAGGCGTCCGGTGCCCTGGCGCAGGTCATCGGGACGCACCGGGCACGTCATCGTAAGTGCGGCTTTGAGGCACCGTCACCCGCCTGTGGACGGATCCGGTCCTCCGCCGTCGGCAGGAGGCGCCGCCCTGTTCTCCCCGCCGCGCGCGGGAGGACCGAACCCGCCGCGCGGTGGGAGACGGCACCGGTGCCGTCTCCCACGATGGGACTGCTCACTCCTGCTGCCGCACGCCGATCAGTTGTGGCCGGTCGGCAGCCCAACCACGAGAGCCCAGCCGACAGTTGTGGCCGGTCGGGAGCCAACCCAGGAGCCCAGCCGACACGTGCCGTCAGGCGGCACCCGTCCCACAGGAGCCCACCATGAACCGACTCACGCGCCGCATCGGCGACGCGAGCGCCCGCCGACCGTGGGTGACCATCGCCTCCTGGCTGGCCGCCCTGGCCCTCGTGCTGCCTCTGGCCGGCCTGGCCGGCGGCTCGTTCGTCGACGACCTCGTCGCTCCCGGCAGCCAGAGCGAGGAGGCGATGGAACTGCTCGAGGAGCGCTTCCCCGAAGCATCCGGCGGCAACGCCATGGCGGTGTTCGCCGCGCCGGAAGGGAACCGGATCGATCGCCACCGGCCTGCCATCGAGGCGGCGGTCGCCCGGATCGCCGAGATGGAGCACGTCGCCACGGTCACCGATCCCTTCACCGCCGGCACGGTCTCGCCCGACGGACGGATCGGCTTCGCCCAAGTCGCCTTCGACGTACCGACGATGGACGTGAGTCCCGAGCAGATCGATGCCCTGAGCGGCGCGATCGAACCCGTACGCGGCGACGGTGTCGTCGCCGAACTCGGCGGCGACACCGTCTTCATCAATGCCGAGACGCCGACATCGGGCGCGGAGGCGGCGGGCCTGCTGGCCGCCCTGGTCATCCTGGTGGTCGCATTCGGCACGATCGTGGCCGCGCTGGTGCCGATCGCGCTCGCCCTCGTCGCCGTCGCCGCCGGACTGGGCGGCATCACGCTGCTGGCCCACGCGATGGACGTCTCCACCGCCGCCCCCACGATCGGCGCGATGATCGGCCTGGGCGTCGGCATCGACTACGCCCTGTTCATCGTGGCCCGCTACCGCGAGAACCGCGCCGCCGGCCAGGACAACTCCACCGCGCTGTCGAACGCCATGGGATCGTCGGGCGCGGCCGTCCTGTTCGCCGGCGGCACCGTCGTCGTGGCGATGACCGCACTCGCACTGACCGGCCTGGGCTTTCTGACCTCGATCGGCCTGAGCACCTCGCTGGTCGTGCTGTTCGCCGTGGCGACCGCCCTGACGCTGCTGCCCGCACTGCTGTCCCTGCTGGGCGACCGCATCCACAAGGGACGGCGCCGGAGCTTCCGTACGCGCCGGGCGAAGAAGCCCGAGAACCTCGAGAAGCCCAAGCACCCCAAGAACCCCGAGAACACGGCATGGTGGCGATTCGCCCACCGTGTCTCCGGTCGGCCGTGGCCGTACCTGCTCGCCGCGTCGGCGGCGTTGCTGGTGCTGGCGCTCCCGGCGCTGCGCATGGAGACGGGCTTTCCCGACGCGGGCAACGACGCGACCAGTACCACCCACCGCCGTGCCTACGACCTGCTGGCGGAGGGCTTCGGCCCCGGCTTCAACGCCCCGCTGCTGATCGTCGCCGACCTGCGCAGCCCCGGCGTGGACGCCGAGGGCATCCCCGACCTGTCCCGCCGCCTCGCCGACGACCCCGGCATCGCGTCGGTCGGCGAGCCCCTGATCTCCGCGGCCGGGGACACCGTCGTACTGCCCACGCTCCCCACCACCGCCCCCGCGGACGCCGCGACCTCCCACACCCTCGAACGCATCCGCGACGTCGTCCCCGACAACGTCGCCGTGTCGGGCCTGACCGCCATGACCGACGACCTCACCCGGCAACTCGCCGACACACTCCCGGTCTTCATCGCCGCGATCATCGTGGTGTCGTTCCTGCTGCTGATGCTCGTGTTCCGCTCCATCGCGGTACCGCTGAAGGCCGCCGTGATGAACCTGCTGTCCATCGGCGGCGCGTACGGCGTCGTGGTGGCCGTCTTCCAATGGGGCTGGCTGGGCGAGCTGTTCAACCTCGACGAGACCCTGCCGATCGCCTCACCCCTGCCGACGATCTTCTTCGCGGTTCTCTTCGGCCTGTCCATGGACTACGAGGTGTTCCTGCTCTCGCGCGTCCGCGAGGAGTACGACGCCACGGGTGACACCAAGGAGTCGGTGGCTCGCGGCATGGCGGTCACGGGCCGCGTCATCACCTCCGCCGCGTTGATCATGACGGTGGTCTTCCTCAGCTTCGTCGTCAACCCCTCACCGCTCGTCAAGATGATGGGCCTGGGTCTGGCGACGGCCATCGTGCTCGACGCCACGATCGTCCGCATGGTGCTCGTACCCGCGGCCATGGCGCTGATGGGGCGCGCGACCTGGTGGCTGCCCCGTCCCCTCGACCGCCGACTGCCCCGCATCGGCACGGAGGGCGCCGCTGTCCCACCCCCGTCCGAACCCGCGCTCGCCCCCAACCGCCGGTGACAGGGAGTCTCCCGTGAAAGCCGTCATCCATGACCGGCACGGTTGCCGGGCGGGCCGTCGGAGGGGCGGTGGACTGCTCATGGTGCGCGGGAGCCGGAGGCGTCTGGTGTCGAAGCCCCCGGCGCGGCGTCACCTCGGCACCTCGGTGACCGTGGGGAGCGTGAGGACGCCGTTGCCGAAGTCCACGACCGTGCGGATGCCGTCGGCCCAGTGGACGGTGACGGTCAGGCCGTTCACCTCGGCGGTGGCCTGCCCGGCGAGCGGGGCCGGGTCGCCTTCGCCGGTGAGGGAGGCGAGCGCGGCGAACACCGTGTCCGCCGGGTCCTCGCCGACGGTTCCGGTGAGTTCGGGGACGAGGGCCCAGGGCCCGTACGCCGTGCCCTGCGGGGCGCGGACGGTGCGCTGCGTCTGCCAGCCGTGCAGGCCGAACAGTTGGCTGGTCACCTCCGGCCCGTCGAGACGGATCTCCGCACGCTGTTCGACCTCGGCAGCGGCGGCGGCCTCCGGCGACAGGGCGACGGCCCAGCCGCTGTGGTGGATCGGCGTCCCGGCCGGTACGCCGACGGTGCGGTGGACGCGCAGTTCGAGCCTGCCGCGCGTCAGGGTCAGGCTCTCGATCCGGGCCGAAGGCAGGACCGGACCGTCCTCGGGGAAGACCGGCCGGTGCCAGGAGGCGAGCCAATTCGGGCCTGCGGCAAGGGGGTTGATGCGGATACGGGCGCTACTGGTGCCGCGGGCCCTCAGCGCGATGTGGTTGTCGGGGGCGTTGGCGGCGCTGGTCGGGCCAGTACGCGTGGAGTACGCGAGGCGGGCGTACAGCGGGTTGCCGGGCGCCCGCTCCGGCTCCCGCGAGTCGAGCTTGTAGCTGCCGTGGTTGTGCAGGCGTACGAGACCGTCCCGGCCCGTGGTCTGGATGAGCAGCCCGGGGGCGGACAGGGAGAGTGCGCGGTCGGGACCCTCGGAGGGAGCCTTCTCCTCGGTGGCCGTCCACACCGGGTCCTCGGGCGGGAGGAGCAGTCCCAAGAAGCCTTTGGACGCCCAGTACGGGGAGCCGGGCCCCGAGTAGCGCTGGAGTGTCGCCTCGTGCGGCCCGTACCAGCCGAGGCTGAGGATGCCGTCGGCGGTGAGTGCGCCGCGGTCGAGGAAGTGGCGCAACGCCCCGCTGAGGATGCGGCGGGTGACTCCCGGGGCGAGTGGCGTCACGCCGGTGAGAGCGCCGAGGGCCACGGCGACGACCGCCGCGAAGCGGTACGTCAGGGAGCGCCCGTGGTGGATGGGGGCGCCGTTCGCGTCGAAGAGCAGGGCGAAGCCGTCGAGGAACTCCCGCAACCGTGGGCCGAGTTGGTCGAGCAGCGCGGGGTCCCCGGCGAGGTGGGCGTGGAGCAGCGGGTACATGTGCAGGGCCCAGCCGTTGTAGTGGTCGAAGGACCGGCCGTCGCCGTCGGAGTACCAGCCCTGGCCCTGGTACCAGCCGTCCAGCAGGCCGAGCCCGCGCTCGATCGCTCCGCGCGTCTCGGCGTCGCCCCGCCCGGCGGACTCCAGGAAGCCCGCGACGGTCAGCGGGAAGAGGTACCAGTTGTTGGGAGCGGGCGTATGCCGCAGCGCGCCGCGCAGCCACTCCTCGACGCGGTCCTGGTCGTCGGCGGGCAGCGTGTCCCAGGTCCACGGCGCGGTCAGCCGCAGGGCCAGCGCCACGGAGGCCGACTCCACCATGGGCTGGCCCTGGATGCCGTGGTGGCCGATCACCGGCCAGGACTCGGCGTCACCGCGGCCGGGGGTGCGGGTGCCGCGCGCGAGGCCGGCGGTGTAGCGCTCCAGGAAGCCGTGCGGGTCCTTGCCGGACGCTCCGGCGGTACGGAACGCCGCCAGCAGGAACGTACGGGCGAACCCTTCCAGGCCGTCCGAGCGCACCCCCGACTTCGAGGGCGGGCCGGGCAGATCGATCAGGGCCTGGCCGGGGGTGGCGTAGCGGAGGACGGCCGTGAGCAGCCGGTCGGCGGTGGCTTCCCAGTGGGCGCGGGTGTAACCGGTGTACGGGCCCAGGGTGCGGTCTTCGGCGGGCAGCGGATGCTCTGACACTCCAGCCACGTCTCCTGTTCGTTCTGGCGGACGCGCTCAGGCGAGTCGGGCCAGATGTTCGGGTCGTACGGGATGGGCGAAAGGGCGGCCGAGGGCGTACGACTCGACCTCGGCCAGCGCCAGATCGGCGAGGCGGCGGAGTTCGCCGCCCTTCGAACCGGCGATGTGCGGGGTGACCAGCACATTGGGGCAGTCGAACAGCGGTGAGTCGGCGGGCAGCACCTCCGGCTCGGTGACGTCCAGGATCGCGTGCAGCCGTCCGGACACCACCTCGTCGGTGAGGGCCGCCTGGTCGAGGACGGCGCCCCGGGCGGTGTTGATCAGCGTGCCGCCCGTGCGCAGCCGCGCCAGCAGATCGCGGCCGATCAGGCCGCGGGTCTCGGGCAGCAGCGGCGTGTGCACGCTGACGATGTCACTCTGCTCGAACAGCTCCGGGAGCGCGACCGGGTGCGCGCCGAGCGCACGTGCCTCGCTGGGAGTGATGTAGGGGTCGTGGAGCAGCACCGTCAGGTCGTGCGGGCGGAGCAGGTCGATGACGCGGCGTCCGATGATCGAGGCGCTCAGGATGCCCACGGTCTTACGGTAGTTGCCCGCGTCGGGATGGCGCTCGTTCCAGTCGATGCGGCGGCGCTCGGTGCGGTAGACGCGGGCGGTGTCGAGGACCCGCTTGTTGGCGAGCAGGATCATGGCGAGGGTGTACTCGGCGACCGGTACGGCGTTGGCCGCGGCGGCGGAGGACACCGCGAGGCCGCGCTCCCAGCAGGCGGCGGTGATGTGGTGGCGTACGGTCCCGGCGGTGTGCACGACCGCGCGCAGCCGCGGCGCCGCCTTCAACGCCGCTTCGTCGAGGGGCGGGCAGCCCCAGCCGGTGATGAGCAGTTCGGCGTCGGCGAGTGCGCGGAGTGCGGTGGGGGTGGTGAGGTCGTCCAGGACGAGGTGCGGGTCGATGTCGGTCAGGGCGGCAAGCCGGGCCCGTACGCCGACATCGAGGACCTGCTCCGCGGTCTTCTTCGCCATGGCCAGCACGGCGCGCGGGCGGGGCCGGTGGCCGAGGTCGGTCACTTCGGGCTTCGTACGGGCCAACTGGCGCTCCCTTCTGGTCACTTGACGCTTCCCGCGGTCAGGCCGGACTTCCAGTAACGCTGCAGCGCGACGAACGCGACGATCAGCGGGACGACCGCGAGCAGCGAGCCGATGACGACGAGCGGGTAGTACTCGGGTGAGACGGTGGCGGAGCTGTTCCAGGTGTAGAGCCCGAGGCTGAGCGGATACAGGTGCTGGTCGGAGAGCATCACCATCGGCAGGAAGAAGTTGTTCCAGATCGCGGTGAGCTGGAAGAGGAAGACGGTGACGAATCCGGGGCCGAGCATGCGCAGGCTGACGCGCACATAGGTCTGCAGTTCGCCCGCGCCGTCCACCCGGGACGCCTCCAGGACCTCGTTGGGTACGTAGCCGCTGCTGAGGATGCGGGCGAGGTAGACGCCGAACGGGTTGAACAGGACGGGGATGAAGACCGCCCAGAAGGTGTTGACCAGGCCGATGCCGGAGGCCACCAGGTAGAGCGGGAGCGCCAGAACGGTCTGCGGGACCATGACGCCGGTGAGGACGAGCCCGAACAGCTTCTCCTTGTGCCGGAACTCGTACTTGTCGAAGGCGTACCCGGCGCTGACGCTGATCAGCGAGCCGACGAGGGCGCCGACCACCGCGTACAGCAGGCTGTTGAGGTACCACTCGCCGTAGAGGCTGCCGTCCATGGCGAACAGGTCGGAGAGGTTCTGGGCGAAGGAGAAGTCGCTGAGGGAGAAGATGTCCGAGCCGAATAGGGCGTCGGCGTTCTTGGTGGAGGCGAAGAGCAGCCACAGGGCGGGCAGCAGGGTGTAGAGGGCGGCGATCACGACGACGGCGTTGGCGACGGTACGGCTCGTGAGTCTGCTCGTGGTGATCCTGCCAGGGGTCGTCGTGGTCATCCCTCCAGAGGTGGTCATGGTCATCGCGCGCTCCGTTCCCGGCGGCCCGCCCACCGCGTCACCGCGTACGACAGGGCGCAGGTGACGATGAGGAGGATGACGGAGGCCGCGGAGGCGAGTCCGTAGTTGTTGCGGCGGAAGGCCGCGTCGTAGATGTACATGTTCAGTGTGAAGCGGGAGTTGACCATCGGCGTGGCCTGGTTCATCAGCATCGGCTCGGTGAACAGCTGGAGCGCGGCGATCAGGGAGAACATGCACACCATGAGGACGGAGCTCCTGATGATGGGCACCTTGACCAGCAGCGCCGTGCGCACACCGCCCGCGCCGTCGATGCGGGCCGCCTCCAGCACCTCGCGCGGGAGGGCCTGGAGCGCCGCGTAGAAGATCACCATGTTGTAGCCGAGGCCGCTCCACAGGGCGATGTTGACGATCGACGGCAGCACGGTGTGCAGTCCGAGGAAGTCGATGGTGATGTCGGCCTGCGCGAAGAGCTTGATGACCGGGCTGAGGCCGGGGGTGTAGAGGTACAGCCAGATGACGGCGGCGATGATGCCGGGCACGGCGTGCGGCAGGTAGAGCAGCATCTGCGCGGTACGGCGCAGCCGGATCAGGCCCGAGTCGAGCAGCAGGGCCAGCGCGAGGGCGCCGATGACCACGGCCGGGACGAAGATCACGCAGTAGAGGGCGACGGCGCCGAACCCGGAGAGGAAGCTCGGGTCGCTCAGCACCGCGAGGTAGCTGCGCAGTCCGGTGAAGACGGTCTCCCCGCCGCCGAAACCGAGGCCGTCGTGGTCCTCGGAGAAGAAGCTGAGGCCGATGGCGTAGCCGACGGGGACGAGGAACACGGCGACGAGCAGTGCCGTGAACGGGGCCAGCAGCGCGACGCAGGCGAGCGTCTGCTGCCGGCGTCCGGCTCGGCGGGTGCGGACAGGACTCGCGGCCGGCGACGTGGTGCCCGTCTGTTTTCCCGGTTTCCCTGGGGTTATCACTGTGCTCACGGCTGCACCTCAGTGGGTAGTGACCGACAGGCCGAGGCTCTTCAGGTCGGGCAGGGTCTTGCTCTGCGCTTCGCGGAGGGCGTCCAGGATGCTGCCGCTGCCCGCACCGGCCCGCGCGAGCCCGTCGTCGCCGGAGCTGATCGTCGACACCATGCGCGGCCCCCACTTCCAGCGGGGGTCGATCAGCTCGGCTTCCTTCTCGAAGAGACCGAAGATGTCCTGACCCGAGAAGTAGCTGGTGTCCATCTCCTTGCGGGCGACCGGTACCAGGTCGGGCACGGACGGATACGCGCTGCTGATGCCGCTGGAGAGCTTGGCGCGCAACGCGTCCGGGCTGGTGACCATCCAGGAAATGAACTCCATGGCCTCCTTGGGGTGGTTGCTGTCCTTGGTGACCAGGAAGGTCGAGCCGCCCTGGGTGCCGAGAGTCGGCTTCTTCAGGTCCCACTGCGGGAGCGGCGCGATGGCCCATTTGCCCTCACCGCTCGGTGTGGAGGCCATCATCGACCCCGCTGCCCAGGCGCCCGCCAGCCAGCCGGCCGTCTCACCGCTCTGCAGATGCGCCCGCCACTGCTGGCTGGACGCGGGCTCGACACGCACCAGATCGTCGTCCAACAGGCGCTGCCAGTACGCGGTCACCTTGCGGGTGGGGGCGTCGTCCATGGAGATACGCCAGGTCTCGCCGGAGGTGTCGTACCACCGGGCGCCGGCCTGCCAGCTGTAGCTGGCCATGTAGAGAGTGCCGCCGGTGGTGAAGAGGCTGGCGATACGGGAACGGGGCTGGGCCTCCGTGAGCTTGCGGGCCGAACTCTCGAACTCGGCCCAGGTCTTGGGAACGGGGATGTCGTGCTCGGTGAACAGGTCCTTGCGGTACAGGAAGACCATCGGTTCGATGTCGACCGGCACGGCGTAGGTGCGCCCGTCGAAGGTGGTGAGGTCCATCGCCTGCGGCATGATCCTTCGGCGTACCGGGTCGGGCAGCAGGGTGGTGATGTCGCGAGGCACGCCGTCGATGGCGAAACCGGGCAGCTGGGGATACTCGATGGTGGCGACATCGGGGGCGTTGCCGGCCCGTGCGGCGTTGCTGAGCTTGGCCCAGCCGCCCTGGTCGCCCGAAGGAACCTGCTCGAAATCGACTTGGATCTTGGTGTGGGTGCGGTTGTACTCGTCCACCATCTCCTGGCTGCCGCGCAGCGGTGACCAGAAGCTGAGGCGAACCGGCCCGCTCTCGGCGGTTTCGCTGCCGCCGGAGGCGGAGCAGCCCGCCAGCAGCATGGTGAAGATCATGAGCAGTACCGCCGGGCGTCCTCGACCAGGCATGGGCCCTCCCGCGTCCTTGCTGGGGTTATGGGCATCCTGATTGCCGACAGAAAAAAGCGTCAATACACCGAACAGAAGAAACTGAAACGGTCAAACGCTCATGGGCTTCATCCGCTCGACCGGCGGCCGGTCGGCGGCGCGGGCGCGACGGCCGTGGACTCCCTGATGACCAGGCCCGGCAGCAGCTCCAGATGACGGGTGGCGGCGGGACGCAGTCCCTCCCGCGCTGTGTCGAGCCGGCGCAGCAGCAGGTCGACCCCGGTCCGGCCGAGCTCCGCCTTGGGCGGGGCGACCGCCGTCAGCGGGATGGGCCCCATGTCGGCGACCACGTCGTTGTACGCGACCACCGAGCAGCGTCCCGGCACGTCGATCCCCGCGGCCTGCAGCCGCTGCACCAGCACCAGAGCGTCCCGGTCGCTGTGGATCAGCACCGCCGTCGCGTCGCTGTCCCCCACGACCTCGGCCAGATCCTCCGCCCGCGGGTCGGCCACGCTCGGGTCCGGCCCCGCGGTACGCGAGCTGAGGATCGTACGGCAGCCCTTGGCCAGCCCTCGTGCGGCGGTCTGCTCGGCGAACTCGGCGCGGATCACGCGAGCGGTCGGGCTGTCGTCGCGCGCCGCCAGTACGATCCGCCGGTGCCCGAGGCGAGCCAGGTGCCCGAGCGCCAGATGCACGCCGTACGCATGGTCCGAACGCACGCAGTCCAGCGAGTAGATCGCGCTGGTCCGCGCCGGGCGCCGCTCCACCAGCACCGTCGGGACATCCAGGGCGGACAGCCACGAGTGGTCCGCCTCCGCCTCGGCCTGCGTGCGCCAGTGCGGCGACAGCAGCAGCCCGCGCGCCCCCGCGTCCAGCGCCTGGCGCACCGCCTCCCGCTCCGCTCCGCCCTCGTCGGCGGCGAGGTGCAGGGCGAGCCGCAGGCCGGCCTTCTCCGCGGCCTCCCGTGCGCCCTGCACGGCCTCGGTGAGGTAGGTGTTGCGCTCGGAAACGATCATGGCGACCGCGTCGCCCCCGGCGGCACTCTCCTCGGGCACCGGCCGCAGCGAACGCGCCACCCCGTGCCCGCGGCGCACTTCTCCGCGCTGGGCCAGCTCCTCGACGTCCCGGCGCAGGGTGACGACGGAGACGCCGAGCTCGTCGGCGAGATCGGTGATCCGCGCGACACCCCGGTCCCGCACCACCTCCGCGATCCGGTCCTGCCGCTTCTGCGCCGACTCCCGCATGTCCCCACCGCTTCCGTTCGCGTCGGCCGCGCCGCCTGGTCGCGACCGCACGGCGGCTTGCGCGATCGAATTCGCGCGATGCGGCCATGATAGCGATCAATCGATCAGACGGGTGGGGCGGTCCCAGGGTGGCGGTCCGGGTGGACAGTCCTGAGCATGCCCGGAAAAACCCAGTTGCCCTCTCCGAACGCCGCTGACAGGGTCTCGGCCATGCCTGCCTTCTCCGCGTACGACGGAACCCAGCTCGCCTACCACGTGCTCGGAGACGGCCCGCCGGTGATCTGCCTGCCCGGAGGCATGCAGAACTCGGTGTATCTCGGCGACCTCGGTGGACTGTCCGCGCACCAGCAGTTGATCAGGCTGGACCTCCGGGGCACCGGCCACTCGGCGACACCGCAGGACACTGCCTCCTACCGCTGCGACCGGCTGGTCGACGACGTGGAGGCCCTGCGCGAGCACCTCGGCCTGGAACGGATGGACCTGCTCGCGCATTCCGGCGGCGCGAATCTGGCGGCGCAGTATGTGACCCGTCATCCGGAACGGGTCGGCAAGCTCGCGTTGATCACGCCGAGCGTCATGGCCGTCGGCCTTACGATCACCGGCGACACCCGGCTCGAGATCGCACGGCTGCGTCAGGACGAGCCGTGGTTCGCGGCGGCGTTCGCGGCCCTGGAGGCGATCGTGGCGGGCCGGGCCACCGGCGACAGCTGGCAGGCCATCGCGCCGTTCTCGTACGGCCGTTGGGACGAGGCGGCGCAGGCCCACCAGGCCGCGGAGGCCGGGCAGCGGAACATGGAGGCCGCGAGCGCCTTCGCCGCCGACGGCGCGTTCGACCCGGACGCCACCCGTACGGCGCTCGCACGGTTCGGGCCGCCGGTACTGCTGCTCGCCGGGGAAGTCGATCTGGCGGCCCCTCCTCCCGTGATGGCCGAGTTCACCGGGCTGTTCCCGAACGCCAAGCTCGTCGTCCAGCCCGGAGCCGGACACTTCCCGTGGCTCGACGACGCCGACCGGTTCGTGGCAACCACCACGGCGTTCCTGTCCGACTGACCCGTCCGCAGGGCTTACGCGGTGAGCAGCTGGTCCTGCTCGGTGGGCGGCGTTCCGCCGTACCAGGGCAGGGCCTTGCCGAAGCGGACCAACTCCCCGTACAGGGCGGGGTCCACGCGCTCGGCGAGCACCAGATCCAGCACGGCCCGTGCGGCCTCTGCGGGGGTCTGGGCGTGGCTGTAGTCGCTGAACCAGGGCCGGGAGGCCCGGGTGTCGACCATGCCGGGGCAGACGGAGGCGATCAGGGTGTCGTCGGCGAGGTCCCGCTCACGGCGTTCGGCCGCGACCGCGCGTACGGCGGCGGCCTGTGCCACCTTCGACGGCACGTTCAGCCAGCGAGGCCAGCTTGCCTCCTCCGCCGTCCTGCTGTGGATGGCGCTGCGCCAGGACTCGACGGCGTACTCGACCTGATCGAGGGACGCGCCGTCGAACAGGGAGCGCAGCCGGGGATCGAGGTGGCCGAGAGTTCCCAGGGTGCTGGCGACGACGATCAGACGGCCGCCGGGGCGCAGCACCGGGCCGAAAGAGCGGAGGACCGCGTGCGTGGCACCGTTGGACACATCGAGGAACGCGTCGGCCTGCTCGGCCTGCGACCTCTCGGGCAGCAGCGGGGCGATGGCGTTGGAGATCACCACGTCCACTCCACCGGGCCGGTCGCGAAGTTCCTCCGCCAGTGCGGAGATGGCGTCGGCGTCCGCGACGTCCAGGACCCGGCCCTCGACCCGGCTGCGCGTGCCGGGCGACCATACGACCTCATGGGCGGCTCCTTGGACGAGCGGCCCGAGATCGCCCACACCGCCCGCGACTGGCTGGCCAAACTCCAACTCGTCGCCGCCGGCTGCGGACTGACCACCGTCCCCGCCGTACTGGGCCCGGCCGCACCCCCGGGCGTACGCATCCTGCCGGTCCGCGGCGGCCCCCAGGAACAGCGGCGCCTGCTGCTGGCGCGGCTCCCGCACCCGCCGACCGAGCCGGTCGCCCACGTCGCGGACGCCCTCCGCGCCGCGGCCGTCGACACCCAGTAGGTGTGGGGTGGAACTGGCCCGCATCCGCTAACATAGAATAATTAGATAGATGAATCGGCGGATTTGGCGAGCTGCGAGGAGTGGCCGTGGACTTCGGGCTGACCGACGAGCAGGACCTGTTGCGCGCGACGGCACGGCAGTTCGTCGCCGACGTGTGCCCCGCCGAGAAGGCCAAGCAATGGGACGAGGAGGGCGTCGTACCGCCCGAGCTGTTCGCGGGGATGGCCGAACTCGGCTGGTTCTCGCTGCCGTTCCGTGAGGACGAAGGGGGTGACGGCGGCGGACCGCTCGAGCTCATCCTGATCGCCGAGGAGCTCGGCCGGGCCAGCTTCGACGTCGCCATGTGCTACATCGGGGTGCTCATCCCCGGCATCACGGTGTTCCGCTGGGGCAACGAGGCGCAGCGCGACTTCATCCGCGAGCAGGTCATGACCGGGCGCCACCGGCTCGCCGTCGGCCTCAGCGAACCGGACAGCGGCTCCGACGCCGCGGCGCTGCGCACCACCGCCGAGGACCACGGCGACCACTTCCTCGTGCGCGGCCAGAAGGCCTGGTGCACGGGCGGCGGACTGCCGGACACCACCATCGCGACCTATGTGCGTACGGGCCCCCGCGAGCCCAAGCACGGCGGCATCAGCCTGCTGCTCGTCGACCCCACGGCCGAGGGGGTCGAGGTGCGCCGAACGCCCACACTGGCCCGGCACATCCTGGGCACCAACGAGGTCTTCTTCAGCGACGCCCTGGTGCCGAAGGAGAACCTGGTCGGCCCGCGGGACGAGGGCTGGAAGGTGATGCTCTCCAACATCGAACTGGAGAAGGTGATCATCACCGGCGGCTATCTGGGCGCCGCCCAGGCCACGTTGGACGAGATGCTGGAGTACGCGCGCACCCGGCATGCCTTCGGCCGGCCCATCGGGAACTTCCAGGCGCTCGCCCACGCCATGGCCGACCTGCAGACCGAGATCGACTCCGCCCGGCTGCTCGCCTACCGCGCGGCCTGGCTGCTGGCCCGGGGCAAGCCGTGCACCAGGGAGGGCTCGATGGCGAAGCTGAAGGGCTCGGAGACGTACGTGGCCGCCGCCCGGCTCGGGATGCAGGTGTGTGCGGGGCACGGCTTCTCGACGGAGAGCGTGATGAGCTTCCGCTACCGGGAGTCGATCGTGGCCACCATTTCCGGGGGGACCAGCCAGATCCAGCGGAACGGCATCGCCCGCAGCATGGGCCTGCGGTCCTACTGAGTGTGCGGGGCTACTGAGTTCGAGTTCCCGCCGATGCCGGCCCTTGTCCTGGACGTCACCCGGCCGTCAACGCGCGCCGCGATCCTGTGGCAATGGACATGACGGCACTGGCCCGAACGCTGCTCGAGCCCATCCCGGCCCATCGCACCGCCGGTATCGAAGTGCTCCGGGCCGCCGACGGCATGGCCGAGGTGGCGCTGGAGACACCCAAGGAGCTGACGAACGTCATCGGCTCACTGCATTCCAGCGGCCTCATCGCCCTGATCGACGCGGTCGGGCTGGCCGCGATCATTGCCACCAGCGAGCGCAGCGAAGAGATGGAGGACGTCGTCCCCCTGGGCACGGCGGCGTCCCTGGAGTTCCTGGCGCCGGCCCGAGGCCGCCTCCTGGCCACCTGCCGCCTGAGCGACGAGGCCCGCCAAACCCTGCGCCGACTCCTGTCGGGCGAGACCGATCGAGCACGCCTCTCCACCCGAGTGGGGGTCACCGACGCGGAGGGTACCCCGGTGTGCCGGGGCAGCTTCGACTGGAGCATCCGCCGCATGCCACGCAATGCCCCGTACGGAAGCACGCACAGATAGCTACAGGCACCGAGTAGAACATGACGCGTCACCGATCCACTTCCGGTGCCGCGTTCACGGCCGCGTGACAGTACACGCCGACAACCACGCCACCGACACAAGCCGCATGAGCGAGCACGGCAGATCCCGTCGCGGACGAAGCCGAACCAACTCGCCCCGTGACTACACCACTCGGCGGTACATCCCTGTGCCACCGCGCCACCGTGCCGACGTGGCGCGGACCCGCCCGGCGACGCAGCTCGAACGGGAAGTCCCGTCTGGGCACATGTGACCCAACGTTCGCAGTTCTTTCACAAGTACTCATCCGTAACAGTAGTTACGTCAACTACCTTCGCTCTTGAGTTTGCACTTTCAAGCTTTCGAAGCTGTTCGCACATCCCCTATCCACCGAGGCCCCCACATGCCCAACTCCCCCCGTGCCGCCACCGTCGGCGGCCGTCACCGCAAGCGCAAAGCGATGAGCCCCACGGTCCGCCGAGCACTTGTGGTCGCCGCGACCGCCCCCGTCGCCGGAACCGTCCTGGCCGCACCGTCCGCCTTCGCCGCCGACAAGGCCGTCGCGAAGAACACCGTCACCGAACTCGACCCGGCCGAGCAGAAGATCGCGGACAACCTCAACACGCGGATCCAGGACCCGCGCCTTGGCAGCGACCTCAGCGGTGTGGTCCTCGACGCCAAGTCGGACAACGTGATCTGGGGCCACAACGCGACCACCGCGTTGATGCCTGCGTCCAACACCAAACTCGCCACCGCCACGGCCGCGTTGACCGTTCTCGGCCCCGACCACCGGTTCACGACCAAGGTCGTGTACGGCGACGGCACGCTCACCCTCGTCGGCGGGGGCGACCGCACGCTGACCACCGACGACCTCGACGCGCTGGCCAAGACCGCGGTCGCGGGCCTGAACAACGCGGGTCTCACCTCGGTGAAGGTCCGCGTCGACGACAGTCTCTTCGCTGAGCCCACCCTCGCCACCGGCTGGAACAGCGGCTACTACCCGACCGAGGTCACGCCGGTCCGGCCCCTGGTGGTGGACGGAAACACCGTCACGGACACCTCGCTGGATGCCGGGCAGGTCTTCGCGAAGCTCCTCGCCGACCGGGGCGTCACCGTCAGCGGTGACGTCGCCCGCGGCGTGGCCGGGACCGGAGACGTCCCTGTGGCCCAGCACCAGTCCGACAAGCTGTCCACGATCGTGAAGCACATGCTCAAGGTGAGCGACAACAACATCGCCGAGACGCTGCTGCGGATGACCGCGCTCGGCGCCGGCCGCCCGGCCACGTTCGAGGACGGGACGGCGGTCGTACGGGATGTGCTCAGCCAGACGTACGGCGTGTCGATGGACAACTTCGAGATGCACGACGGCAGCGGGCTGTCCCGCTCCACCCGGATCCCGGCCCAGACCCTGGCGGACATCCTCGACCTGACCACCGACCCCCGCTACAGCCAGACCCTGAAGTACATCGCGGACGGTCTGCCCGTCGCGGGCGAGGCAGGCGCCACCCTGGGGCCCGAGTTCGGCCGGTTCGACACCCCGGACTCCGAGTGTGCCGTCGGGGAGGTCAAGGCCAAGACCGGCACCCTCAGCGGCGCCGTAGCCCTGAGTGGCATGACGCAGGCACAGGACGGGCGCTGGAAGGTCTTCTCCTTCGTCGAGAACGGCTCCACGGCCAACACGAACGACATCAAGGACGCCCTGGACGGCCTCGCCGCGACGGTCAACGGCTGCTGGGCGTAACTCCCGCGGCGCACACCGGCGTTGGGTGAACGCCGGCTGCCCTGCAATGTGCCCCCTGTGCGATGACTCGTCGCACAGGGGGCAGGTCCGTGGTGCGCGGTCGGCAGCCGCAGACAGAGGATCGCCCTGGTGTCGCGGCTGTCCCGGTGCGCGCGGGGCGTCAGAGCCACGACGGCAGCACCGGCAGGTCGCTTGTCGTGTCGAGGCGTGCGCCGGACGCCCGGCCGGCCAGCCAGGCGAGGAGGTCGGCGGGCTCCCCGGACACCACGGGGCCGCCGGTGCCGAAGCGGGCGAGTTCCTCGCCGTCGCTGTCTCGCAGCGTGAAGTCCGGCACGCCCTCGGCGGCGGCGTAGTAACCGAGGACGTCGTCCAGCACGATGCTCCGCGCGGTCGCGGGGATGTCGGCGACGTCGTAGCCGACATCCAGGTCCACGTGGTGCAGTTCGAGTTCGCGCAGCCGGATCACCAGGATGCGGCGCGGAGTGCACAGCTCCCCTGTGAACGGCCTGATCGTGGCGTTCCAGGCAGGCGCGGGCAGTTCCTCGACGGTCCGCTGGAAGTGCGTCGCGGTCTCCCGTACGTCCATCACCAGGTCGGCGGCCGGGCGGTGGGCGCCTGCCTCGATCTCGGCGTCGCGGGCCTGCCGGTTCGCGTACTGCGGGGTCTCCACACCCGTGCGCGCCCACTCCATGAGGCGTTCCAGAGCCGGCACCTGACGCGCCAGGTGGCTCAGGACGTGGCCGCGGGTCCAGCCGGGGAGCCGGGACGGAGCCGCGATGTCGTCGTCACCGAGCGCGCCGAGGTCGGCGAGCAGCCGGTCCGCGGCGGCGCCGATCTCCCGGAAGGTCGCTGCGGTGGGTTCCAGTTCCTTCAACGTACTTTCTCCACAGGGCTCTTGAACGCGAGAGGCGGACGGGGTCGTCGCAACCCAGCGTCTCGGGAGAGGACGCTAATGGACCCGGAGTCGAGGGTTTCGGTGCACGGGTGGGACAGGGTGCCCGCGGATGTTCCGAAACCCCCGCCGAACGCGAGCCGGAGTGAGCCGACCGGGCTCGGCCGGCTCTTCCGGTAGTCCGGTCGGCCGTCACCGGAAGACCTGCGGTCAGGTCAGCTTCGCGACTGTGTCCGCCACCTGCTCAGGTATGGACAAGAACGGTGAGTGGGAGGCGTCGAGCGCTACGACCGAGGTCGGGTTGTCCGGGAAGGCGACGTCGGCGTCTGCGATGAACTTCTGCTGGAGGGCCGGTCGGATTGCCATGTCTCGTGCACAGGTGACGTAAGTGCGGGGAACGGAGCCCCAGCCCTCGCGGGTCAGGCTGGTGGCGCCGAGGGCGATGCCGGCCGGGGCGTCGGGTGTCAGCAGCCCGATGGCGGCATCGGCGACGGCTTGGTCGACGTCTCCGAAGAATGCGTCCCGCAGCTGCTGACGGTAGGCGGCGTCGTCCGATGCGAGGTCGAATCGCAGCGCTCCGATCGCGGCGGGGTCGGCCCGAAGGGAGGGGCCGAGGAGTTCACCGGCATTCTCGGGACTCTGGATGTAGGCGACGGCCGGGATGTCCGAGGCCGGCATGAACGCGGTCAGGTACACCGCGTGAGCAACCAGTTCAGGGTGTTGCTGTGCGGCCCGCGTCAGGACCGTGCCGCCCATGCTGTGGGCCACCACAGTGACCGGTCCACCGCGACCGAGCTGTTTGATCTGTGAAACAAGCAAGTCACCTGCCTGGTCGAGGTCAACCTCGGCAACCGGCGATACTTCCGTGGCCAGGGCGGCAGAGTCGAACGGGCGTCTGGTGAGGCACTCCGGCCGTCGGGCGCGCAGCCCGTGGCCGGCCAGGTCCACCGCGAGAGCCGGGCGACCGGCCGCCGCCACGTGGGCGATGACCTCGCTCCAGCACCAGGAGCCATGCCAGTAACCGTGGACGAACAGCAGCGGAGTCGGATTGGCGGCCATGGCCACTCCTTCGGGACGAGGGAGCCACCCCCGGATCAGGCAGAAACCTCGCTCTGCTCTCGGAAGGGGCTGTGCGGGCAAGAGGGTCAGATCATTGAAGGGCCCATGAACCGTACGGTGGTCGATGCCGTTGCGCTGGCGGTAGGTCACGGCCCGCTCGGTGAACAGCGAGGCCCAACACCGGCTGACGTGCCGCAGGAGCGCGGGGGATGGCCTTCCTTCGGATCCCGCCGTCCGTGGCGGCGGGATCCGAAGGCCGCCGGGTGCCCGACGTACGCGCGTCAGGACCTATCCGGCCACGGCCGGGTATCCGGCCACGGGCGGGAGGATGGACTTCACCTGGAAGTACGCCATCAGGCCTTCGAGACCGTTCTCGCGGCCGAGGCCGCTGGCCTTGTAGCCGCCGAACGGTGCGGCGCTGTCCATGTAGTAGCCGTTGATGCCGACGGTGCCGGTGCGGATGCGCCGGGCCAGTGCCGTGCCCCGCTCGATGTCGCCGGTCCAGACGCTGCCCGCCAGGCCGTACTCGTTGTCGTT
>NZ_BAAGPS010000006.1:0-110592 GCF_054783935.1 Streptomyces pseudoechinosporeus | reverse complement strand
GCCGCGGGGGCGGCCGGGGCCTCGGGAGCCGGGGCGGGGGCGGGAGCCTCGGCCACGGGGGCCGGGGCAGCCGGAGCCGCGGGGGCTTCGGCTGCGCCCGGGGCCGGGGCGGCAGCGGGCGCGCCCGTGCCGTCGTCGATGACGGCCAGCTCGGCGCCGACCTCCACCGTCTCGTCCTCGGCGACCTTGATGGACGCCAGTACGCCGGCGGAGGGCGAGGGGATCTCGGTGTCTACCTTGTCGGTCGACACCTCGAGCAGCGGCTCGTCGGCCTCGACGCGCTCGCCCTCGGCCTTCAGCCAGCGGGTGACAGTGCCCTCGGTGACGCTCTCGCCGAGCGCCGGAAGGGTTACGGAAACCGCCATGGTTTCTGTTGCTCCTTACGAATTTGCGGAAGTCTGTGTCGTCGCGCCCGAGGGCTGTCAGTCGTGCGAGTGCAGCGGCTTGCCGGCCAGGGCCAGGTGGGCCTCGCCGAGCGCCTCGTTCTGCGTCGGGTGGGCGTGGATGAGCTGCGCGACCTCGGCGGGCAGCGCCTCCCAGTTGTAGACCAGCTGGGCCTCGCCGACCTGCTCGCCCATACGGTCACCGACCATGTGGACGCCGACGACGGCACCGTCCTTGACCTGGACGAGCTTGATCTCGCCCGCGGTCTTGAGGATCTTGCTCTTGCCGTTGCCCGCGAGGTTGTACTTGAGAGCGACGACCTTGTCCGCGCCGTAGACCTCCTTGGCCTTGGCCTCGGTGATGCCGACGGAGGCGACCTCGGGGTGGCAGTACGTCACCCGGGGCACGCCGTCGTAGTCGATCGGCACGGTCTTCAGACCGGCGAGACGCTCCGCGACCAGGATGCCCTCGGCGAAGCCGACGTGGGCGAGCTGGAGCGTGGGGACCAGGTCACCGACGGCCGAGATGGTCGGCACGTTCGTGCGCATGTACTCGTCGACCAGGACATAGCCGCGGTCCATCGCGACGCCCTGCTCCTCGTAACCCAGACCCTGCGAGACCGGGCCGCGGCCGATGGCGACAAGCAGCACCTCGGCGTCGAAGGTCTTGCCGTCGGCGAGGGTCACACGGACGCCGTCCTGCGTGTACTCGGCCTTCTCGAAGAAGGTGCCGAGGTTGAACTTGATGCCGCGCTTGCGGAAGGCGCGCTCAAGAAGCTTGGAGCTGTTCTCGTCCTCGACCGGCACGAGGTGCTTGAGGCCCTCGATGACCGTGACGTCCGTACCGAAGGACTTCCAGGCTGAGGCGAACTCGACGCCGATGACGCCGCCGCCGAGGATGATCGCGGACTGCGGGACGCGGTCCAGCGTCAGCGCGTGGTCCGAGGAGATGATGCGGTTGCCGTCGATCTCCAGGCCCGGCAGCGACTTCGGCACGGAGCCGGTCGCGAGGAGCACGTGGCGGCCCTGGAGGCGCTGGCCGTTGACGTCCACGGAGGTGGGGGACGACAGGCGGCCCTCGCCCTCGATGTACGTCACCTTGCGCGAGGCGACGAGACCCTGCAGGCCCTTGTAGAGGCCGCTGATCACGTCGTCCTTGTACTTGTGGACGGCCGCGATGTCGATGCCCTCGAAGGTGGCCTTCACGCCGAACTGGTCGGCCTCGCGCGCCTGGTCGGCGATCTCGCCGGCGTGCAGCAGGGCCTTCGTGGGGATGCAGCCGTTGTGCAGGCAGGTGCCGCCGAGCTTGTTCTTCTCGATCAGGGCGACGTCAAGGCCCAGCTGAGCTCCGCGCAGGGCCGCGGCATAGCCGCCGCTACCGCCGCCGAGGATCACTAGGTCGAAAACGGTGCTGGCGTCGTTCGCCACGTCACGTCCTCCATGCATGTGCGCCGTACGCCGGTCTCCCGACCGGGCGGCGGCTGGTGTCCGGCCGCTCTTTCTTCGGCCCTGTGGTGGGGCCCTGTCCTGCCGAGAACCCATCTTCGCACTTGTCCGCGGGAACGTGGACGCCGGGCCGGTGTGTGAGACGTCGCACGCTCACTTGTGAGGGGGCGGTAGGGCAGCCAACCCAGGGGCGCGGGGCTGTGTCGATATGCGGCTCCGCCGCGATGGGGGTCCCCCCGCTCGAGCGCAGCCGAGAGTGGGGGAGCGATCAACCACATATGGCCCGCAGTCGCGCAATACCCCGCAGCCCCGAGTTCTGAGGCGCCCTCAGCCCAGATCCCCCGAAGCCGCCCGCTCGGCAACCCGCACCAGGGTCCGTACCGCCGACCCCGTACCCCCCTTGGGTGTGTAACCGAACGGCCCGGACTCGTTGAAGGCGGGGCCCGCAATGTCGAGGTGCGCCCACGTAATCCCCTCGCCCACGAACTCCTTCAGGAACAGCCCGGCGACCAGCCCACCCCCCATCCGCTCACCCATGTTGGCAATGTCGGCGGTGGGGGAGTCCATCCCCTTCTTCAGGTGGTCCGGCAGCGGCATGGGCCAGGACGGCTCCCCGGCCTCCTCCGCGGCCTCGACGATCCCGGAGCGAAACGCGTCGTCGTTGGCCATCACTCCGAAGGTGCGGTTACCCAAAGCGAGAACCATCGCACCGGTCAGCGTCGCCACGTCGATGATCGCGTCCGGCTTGTCCTCGGACGCCTTCCACAGCGCGTCGGCGAGGACGAGGCGGCCCTCGGCGTCGGTGTTCAGGACCTCGACGGTCTTGCCGCTGTACATCCGCAGCACATCACCGGGCCGGGTCGCCGACCCCGACGGCATGTTCTCGGCGAGCGCCAGCCACCCGGTGACGTTCACCTCCAGGCCGAGCCGAGCGGCGGCGACCACCGCGGCGAAGACCGCCGCCGCCCCGCTCATGTCGCACTTCATCGTCTCGTTGTGCCCGGCGGGCTTCAGCGAGATGCCGCCCGAGTCGTACGTGATGCCCTTGCCGACGAAGGCCAGGTGCTTCTTCGCCTTGGAGGAGGTGTACGACAGCTGCACCAGGCGGGGAGCGGACGCGGACCCGGCGCCGACGCCGAGGATGCCGCCGTATCCGCCCTTCTCCAGGGCCTTCTCGTCGAGCACCTGCACCTTGATGCCGTGCTCCTTGGCCGCGGCCTGCGCGACGGCGGCGAAGGCCTCCGGGTTCAGGTCGTTCGGCGGGGTGTTGACGAGGTCGCGGGCGCGGTTGAGCTCCTGGGAGACGGCGGTGGCGCGCTCGATGGCCGCCTTGTACGCCTTGTCGCGGGGCTTTCCGCCGAGCAGCGCGACCTCGGCGAGCGGGGCCTTGCCGTTCTTCGCGTCCTTCTTCCCGTCCTTGCCGTTCTCCTTGTACGTGTCGAAGGAGTACGCCCCTAGCAGCGCGCCCTCGCCGATGGCGCCCGCGTCGGCGGCGTCCGTGACCGGCAGGGCGAACGCGGCCTTCTTCGAGCCGGCCAGCGCGCGGGCGGCGGCACCGGCGGCGCGGCGCAGCGTCTCCGTGCCGAACGAGGCGTCCTTGTCGGGCTGCGCACCGAGACCGACCGCCAGCACGACCGGCGCCTTGAAGCCGGACGGCGCCGGCAGCTTCGTCACCTCGCCCTCGCCACCGGAGGCGCCGAGGGTCTCCAGAACGCCGGCGAGCCCGCCGTCGTACGCCTTGTCCACGGCCTCGGCGCCCGGTGCGACAACCAGGTCTGAGGACTTGGCGGAGCCGCCCTTGGCGACACCGACGACGATCGCGTCGGCCCGCAGGCCGGGCGCTGCGGCGGTGCTGAGAGTGAGAGCAGTCACGGTGGTGAAATCTCGCTTTCATTGAGTTGCTGCGGCCGAGGAGGGTGGCTCGGCCGGCCCCGACGAGGAGCCTAGAAGACAGCGGATCGGCAGGCTGGACCGGACCGGAGGAGTACCGGACATGAGCCTACGCTCGGTGGCGGGTTTCGCTCATTCCAGCGGCCGTTCATCCCTGCGTGGGGGCCTGGCCATTTCTCGGCCCTCACTTCCGGTGACCTGGGTCACACTCCTCGTGTTTGCCGTGATTGGCCCGCTCTCCGCTTTGCATGATTTCCATGGATCCTCCGCGGAACGGCCACACGGGGATCCTTTGTGAGGAGTCGCAATGGCGCAGAGCGCGCTCAGATGGAGAACCGCGGCCGCTGTCTCAGCGGCCGTCGGCATGTTGGCGCTGGGCCTCGGAGCACCCGGAGCGTCCGCGGCCGAGGAGCCGCGCATCGACCTCAGGGTGCTGGTCGTCGACAACGGCGAGAGCCCCGTCGAAGCCATCACCGAGGAGCTGGAGAGCACCGGCATCCCGTACACCACCGTCGACCTCGACGAGGCGGACCGTCCGACGATCGACGAGGCGTTCCTGAGCGACACCGTGGATGGTGTCCCGCGCGCCAGGTTCCAGGGCGTCGTACTGCCCAACGAGGCGCCGTTCGGGGCTGGTTCGGCCGAGCAGGCCGCCCTGGAGTCGTACGAGAGGACCTTCGGCATCCCCCAGGTCGACGCCTACACCTGGGCGCACCCCGGCGTCGGCCTCGACTACACCAGCGAAGGCGGCTGGGCCGGCACGCTCGACGGCCGTGAGGCCTCGGTCACCGAGGCGGGGCAGGCGGGGTATTTCGGCTACCTCGACGGGCCGCTGACGTTCGAGGACAACTCCGGCTCCGTACAGGAGAGTTACGGCTACGTGGCCCGGCCCCGCGAGGGCTTCACCAGTTACGTCGACATCGCCGTGCCCGGCGGAGAGGACCGCGGCAGCCTGGTCGGCGAGTACGCCCACGACGGCCGCCGCGAACTCGTCGTGACCTTCGCGTACAACGACGACCAGCAGCAGTTCCGGGTCCTGGCCCGTGGCATCGTCGAATGGCTGACTCAGGGCGTACACCTGGGGCAGAGCAGGAACTACTTTTCTGTCCATGTCGACGACGTCTTCGCGCCCGACAGCCGCTGGGACACCGAACGCAACTGCACACCGGGCGACTTCGACTGCGTCGGCGGTGACGGTGAGGGGACCACGCCGATCCGGATGACCGCGGACGACGCGGTGTACGCCGCGCAGTGGCAGGAGACCAGCGACTTCACGCTCGACATGGTCTACAACGCGGGCGCCGGCGAGGAGTGGAAGGCCGAGAACGGCGGCACGGACGCGCTGACTGACCAACTGCTCGCCGACAAGGGCGAGTACCGCTGGATCAACCACACGTACACGCACCCCTTCCTGGGCTGCATCCAGGACACCAGCACCGTGCCGTGGAGCTGCGCCAAGAACGCGGACGGCACGACCCAGTACATGAGCCGCGCCGAGATCTCGGCGCAGATCAGCGACAACCAGCAGTGGGCGGCGGCCCACGGACTCCCGGTCGACTCCACCGAGTTGGTGACCGGGGAGCACTCGGGTCTGAAGACGCTGCCACAGCAGCCGGACGACAACCCGAACCTCGCGGGCGCCCTCGTCGACAACGGTGTCGAGTGGATCGCCTCCGACAACTCCCGTGAGCCGGAACAGCGTTCGGTGGGCGCCGCGCTGACCGTGCCGCGCCATCCGATGAACGTGTACTACAACGTCGGCACGGCCGCCGAGATGACCGACGAGTACAACTGGATCTACACCTCCGCGGCCGACGGCGGCAGCGGCGTCTGCGAGAACAACCCGACGTCCACCTGCCTGGAGGACCCGCTCGACCCGGCCACCGGCTTCGAGTCGTACATCGTCCCGCAGGAGGCCCGTATCGCCCTCGGGCACGCCGTGCACAACGATCCGCGCCCGCACTACGTACACCAGTCCAACCTGGCCGAGGACCGGCTGCTCTACCCGGTCCTGGACAAGGTGCTCGCCGACTACCGCGCGCTGTTCGCCGACAACACCCCGCTGGAGAACCCGCGGCAGAGCGCGATCGGCACGGAGTTCCAGCGCCGTGCCGACTGGCAGCAGGCCGTCGCCGACGGTGACGTCACGGCGTACCGCGTCGGCGACACCGTCACCGTCACCGCCCCGGCCGGGACCGACATCCCGGTGACCGCACCGGAGGGAACGCTCAAGCAACTCCCGCTCGGCACCACCGAGTTCGGCACTCCGTACGCGGGCGAACGCTCGGCCTGGACCACGCCGGAAGCTTCGCAGACCGCCCTGACCCTGAGACTGCCCGCATAACGACTGCCCGCCCGACCAAAGAGCAGCGCAAGAGCACGAGCAGCACGAGGCCCGCCCCGGCCAGGACCGGCCGGGGCGCGCCACCGAGCCGTAGACATGTTCCAGGGGGAACCCCACGATGACCACCGGCCGTCATGTCACCATGCTCACGGAGGGCACGTATCCGCTGGTCCACGGCGGGGTCAGCACCTGGTGCGACCAGCTCGTGAAGGGCATGCCCGAGGTCGAGTTCAACCTCATATCGCTCGCCGGCAGCGGTCGCGAACCCGTGACCTGGGAGCTGCCGTCCAACGTCTACCAGCACACATCCGTACCGCTGTGGGGCACCCGCCCCGGCTCCCGGCGCCCACCACGCGGGCGCGCCCGCCGCCGCTTCATCGACACCTACGAACGGTTCCTGCTGTCCTTCCTCGACCCCGAGGCGCACTGCGACTTCGGCGAGGCGCTCTACGAACTCGCCCGGCTCGCCCGCGAAGGACGGCTGTCGGTGGCCCTGCGCACCGAGGCCGCGCTGCGTTCGCTGATGTGGATCTGGACCATGCCGCATCTGCCGACCGCCGCCGCGCGGCCCACCGTGCACGACGCGCTGACCGCGACCGACCTGCTGGAGCACGCGCTGCGCCCGCTCGGCGTACGGCTCCCCGAGGGCTCCGTCTCGCACTCCACCGGCAGTGGCCTCGCCACTCTTCCGGCCCTGGCCGCACGGGAGTTGGACGGCACACCCTTCCTGCTCACCGAGCACGGCATCTATCTGCGCGAGCGCTATCTCGGCTACCGCAGCGCGGACCAGCGCTGGCCCGTCAAGGCCCTGATGCTCGGCTTCTACCGCGAACTCAACACCCTCGGCTACAAAGCCGCCGACCTGATCACGCCGTGCAACCAGTACAACCGCCGCTGGGAGGAGCGCGGCGGCGCCGACCCCGGCAAGATCCGTACCGTCTACAACGGCGTCGACCCGCACGCCTTCCCGCACGCCGGACCCGAGCCGGAGGTGCCCACGCTCACCTGGTGCGGCCGTATCGACCCCATCAAGGACCTGGAGACGCTGATCCGCGCGTACGCCATGGTGCGCGCCGAACTCCCCGAGACCAGGCTGCGGTTGTTCGGTCCCGTACCGCCCGGGGGAGAGGCGTACAAGACCAAGCTGGAGAAGCTCGCCGCCGAGCTGGGTGTGACGGACGGGCTCAGCTTCGAGGGCCGGATCAGTGAGGTGTGGCGCGCGTACGCGGCCGGGCATGTGGTGATGCTGTCGTCGATCTCGGAGGGCTTCCCCTTCTCGATCATCGAGGCCATGTCCTGCGGGCGGACGACGGTCTCCACCGATGTCGGCGGGGTGAGCGAGGCGGTCGGCGACACCGGGCTCGTCGTGCCGCCGCGTGAGCCCGAGAAGATGGCCGCGGCGGCGCTCACGCTGCTCAAGGACGAAGAATGGCGCCTGGCCCTGGGCCGGTTGGCGCGCCAGCGCGTCATCGACCGGTTCACCCTCCGCCGTTCCGTGGACGCCTTCCGCACCATCTACCACGAGCTCGCGGGCCTGCCCGAGGTGTACGAGCCCACCGTCGAGACCGTCGCCGACTGGACCGTCGAGCTGCGCGACCCCTGGTACCAGGCCGTCGCCACGGACGGGACGGACTGGTGAGCGGATCGATCCGGATGCCCCCGGGCATGCACGGCGACACCCTCCCCACCGTGCCGCGCCGGCGTCGGCCCAGCTGGGCAGGACCCGACCCGGTGGACGAACTCGCCACGCGCCTGGAGGAGTTCATCGCCGCCGCCGTCCACCCCGACGAGATCGCCGCGCTCCTGGAGTCCGACGGCATGTCGGACGACCAGATACGCGAGAAGTACGGCTGCAAGGACTCCTTCTCGCTCGCCGAGGAACTGTACGCACGCGTCGAACGCCGCCACCCCGAACCGGCGGGCCCGGCCCACGACCCTTGGCGCATAGGCCTGTTGGGCTGCCTGCTCAGAGGCGTGGTCTTCGCGCTGCCCGGACTCGGCTACGTCCTGGGGGCACCCCTCCTAGCGGGCCCCGAGGACGGCCTCGGACTCCCGGCCGGTACGGCGCCGCTGCTGGCCGGCGCCTTGTGCGGCTGGGCCTGGAACCAGGGGCTGGCTCATCGGGCGTACTCCTGGCTGGGGTTGGGTGACCGCACCGCCTCTCGCCGCTCCCTCCTCCTGGGCGCTCCAGCGGGCGCCCTGCTCGGCTCTCTGGTCGCGCTGGCCGTCGCCTCGGACCACTTGGGTGCGGTCGCCTTCGCGGCCGGGCAGTCCTGCTACCTCGGGGCGGCCACCGTGCTGCTGGTGATGGGCCGCGAACGGGCCCTGCTGGCCGCCCTGTTGCCCATGGCGGCGGGCGCCCTCCTGGCGCTGGCGCAGCCGGTGCCGGACGCCGCGAGACTGGCCCTGCTCCTCGGCTCCCTGGCCGCGGTCTCGGCGCTCGCCGTGCGCGAAGTCGCCCCGGCCGTACGGGAGTCGGGGGACGGGGAGCGGATCAGCTGGTCGGCGGGGTTCGCGGCGCTGCTGCCCTTCGGCGGCACTCCGGACGACAAGAGGCCGCGTACCGCCGCGCCCTGGCTCGCCGCATCCCTGCCGTACGCCTTCTTCGGGATCGGCAGCGGCGTCCTCGTCGTGTACGTGGCGCTCGGCGACGTCCTGGCCGAGGGCGCCGGGTCGGACGCCGCGATCGCCGCACCGGCCGCCGTGGCGCTCACGCTGAGCATGGGGCCCGCCGAGTGGCTGCTGTACCGCTTCCGCAGCGGGGGCCTCGCCGGGCTGCGCTCCAGCAGTACGTCCCGCGCGTTCTGGCGGACCACCGCGGTCACCCTCGCGAAGTGCCTCGGCGGCTATCTCGCGGCGCTGTTCGTGCTCAGCCTCGCCACCGCCGCGCTGTGGCCGCAGGCGCCGGGTCTGGGCGGCGTACGGCTCACCGCGCTGCTGCTCCTCGGCGTGGTCCTGTGGACGGGCCTGCTGCTCCAGTCGTTCGGCGCGGTCCTGAGCGCCGCCGTGGTCTGCTGCGCCGCGGGGCTCGCCCAGAGCGTGGCGCTGCTGGTGGGCGGGACGGACCCGCACCTGGTCGGTCTCGTCGTGTACGCCACGGCCGCCGGGGTACTGGCGGGCCTGGTGTGCTGGCTGCTGGGGAGAGCGACGGCCCACCGGTGAGCCGGTTGCTGGTCCCCTACTACGAGCACCCCTCCGTCCGCCCCGCCGAATGGGAGGCGATCGTCGCCGCCGCACCCCGCCTCTACGGGGTCGTGCTGAACCCGGCCAGCGGCCCCGGCGAACACCCCGACCCGGCCTTCGCCGAGATCGCGGAGCGGCTGCGTGCGGCGGACGTCCGGGTGCTCGGGTACGTCGACACCGCCTACGGCCGAAGACCGCGCACCGAGGTCGTCCGCGACCTGACCCGGCACCGCGACTGGTACGGCACGAACGGCGCCTTCCTCGACCAAGTCGCCTCTGGGCTAGGCGAGTTCGGCTACTACCAGCGGCTCGCCACCGCTGCTTGGGGTGTCGGCTGCGAGACCCTGACCTTCAACCACGGGGTGCCGCCGCATCCCGCGTACGGCAGGCTCGCCGACGTCCTCGTCACCTTCGAGGGCACGTGGGAGGCGTACCGCACGCTGCGGCCGGACCCGTGGCCGGGCGGTGGTCGCACGCGGCTGTGCCACCTCGTATACGGGGTGCCGACGGGCGCGCGCGTCGGCGAACTGGCCCATGCGCGGGGGGCGATGGTGCACTGCGCGGTGCCGGGTGCGGGCGCACACCCCTGGGGCACGCTCCCGCACACGCTGGAGCTGCGCTGAGGGTCGGCTTCACAGCGGAATCGACGAGGTCCGGCGGGGCGCCCCTTCAGGGGCGCGGGGCTGTGTCGATTTGCGGCTCCGCCGCGATGGGGGTCCCCCCGCTCGAGCGAAGCCGAGAGTGGGGGAGGAGCCGAGAGTGGGGGAGCGACCAGCCACGGACGGCCCGCAGTTTCAACACAACCTCACGGACCCTCATCCGAGGACCAGCACCACCAGCGCCGCGGTAGCGGCAGTCTCGGCCAGCCCCCCGAACACGTCACCGGTAACCCCGCCGAACCTGCGGACGCAATGCCGCAGCAGAAGCTCGGCCGCCGCACAGGCGACGAGTACGGCGAGCGCGCCGCGCACGACGCCGTACATCCCGTCGTACGCCCCCAGGAGCGCGCCTCCGGCCGTTACGACGGCCCCCACGAGCAGCGCACCCCGCAGGGGAACCGTGCCCGCGACCGCCGCGCCCAGGCCCTCAGGGCGGGCCGGTGGCACCCCCGCGCGGGCGGCGAGGGTGAGCACGAGCCGCGCCGTGGTCGCCGAGACCACGGCCGCGAACACCCCGCCGGTCCAGGAGGCTCCGTACGCCTCGGCGAGCGCCGCCACCTGCGCGAGGAGGACGAAGACGAGGGTGATGACGCCGAACGGGCCGATGTCCGACTGCTTCATGATGCGCAACGCGTCCGCGGCGGGTCTGCCGCTGCCGAGGCCGTCCGCCGTGTCGGCGAGCCCGTCGAGATGGAGGCCGCGGGTGAGGACGGCGGGTATCGCGGTGGTGGCCACGGCGGCGAGCAGCGGGCCGGCGCCCAGGAGCAGGAACAGCCAGCCCGTCAGGGCCGCGCACAGGCCGACGACCAGACCCGCGACGGACGCGCAGAGCATGCCCGTACGGGCGGCCTCGCGGTCCCAGCGGGACACCGTGACGGGGAGCACGGTGAGGGTGCCGAAGGCGAAGCGGAGGCCGTCCGGCCAGGGATTCGCGGAGGGCTCGGGCGCGGGCGCGTTCTCGGGCTTGGACACGGGCCGCAGGGTACGGCACAGCAGGCAGCGGGCCGGATCCGGTCGCAGGATGGGTCCATGGGCGACTGGTGGTACCGGAACATTCTCGAGCCGGGGAAGCTGCCTCTGCTGCTGGCGCTCGCCTCGTTCGTGCTCACCTTCGTGATCACGCGGGTCATCACCCGGCTCATCCGCGCGGGCAAGGGCCCGTTCCGCAACGTCAAGACCGGCGGCGTGCACATCCACCACGTCGTCCCCGGAGTGATCCTGACCGTCGTCGGCGGCTTCGGCTCGGTGGCGGGCGGAGGGCACGGCTTCGGCACGATGGTGAGCGCGGTGCTCTTCGGGATGGGCGTGGGCCTGGTGCTCGACGAGTTCGCGCTGATCCTGCATCTCGACGACGTCTACTGGAGCGAACAGGGCCGCAAGAGCGTCGAGGTCGTGGCGGTCACGGCGGCGCTGATGGGCCTGGTCCTGCTCGGCTTCATGCCGTTCGGGGTCAACGACCTCAGCGAGGAGGAACTGCAGGACCGCGGCGCGGTCATCAGCAGCGTGGCGGGCAACTTCCTCATCGCCCTGCTCGCCCTCAGCAAGGGCAAGGCACGTCTCGCGATCTTCGGCGTGATCGTCCCGCTCGTCGCCCTGATCGGCGCCGTCCGCCTCGCCCGCCCCGGCTCCCCCTGGGCCAAACGCTTCTACCGCCGCCGCCCGCGCGCCCGCGCCAGGTCAAGCCTGCGCGCCTACCGTCACGACCGCCGCTGGGCGGGCCCCCGCCGCCGGCTGGAGGACTTGATCGGCGGCAGACCGGAACCGGAACCGGACCCGGCCCGGCTCCCCGAGGGCCGCTGACGAAGACGAAGCCCGGTGCGGAACCGCGCCCTGAGAGGGCCGCAGGCCCTCAAGGGGCGCGGGGAACTGCGCGACCAGCCACAACGAACCCGCAGCTTCGAAACCGCCTAACCCAGCGGAGCGCTCACGCGCTCTCCGAGCCCTGCGGCTCGAGGCTCGTGGACTCCTCCGCGTCCTTCGCCTCCTCCGGCTCCGCCATCTCCGGCAGCTCAGCGGCCAGCGCAGCCGCGGCCTGGACCAGCGGGAGGGCGAGCAGGGCGCCCGTGCCCTCGCCGACCGTGACCCCGTGGTCGAGCAGCGGCTCGAGAGCCATGCGGTCGAGGGCCTTCGCCTGGGCGGGCTCCCCGCTGTTCTGGCCCGCGAGCCACCAGTCGGGGGCACGGAAGGCGACCCGTTGCCCGACCAGGGCGCAGGCGGCGGAGACGACACCGTCGAGGATCACCGGCGTCTTGCGTACCGCGCTCTGCAACAGGAAACCGGTCATCGCCGCGAGGTCCGCCCCGCCCACCGTCGCGAGCAGCTGCAACTGGTCCCCGAGCACGGGCCGGGCACGCCGCAACGCGTCCCGTACGGCCGCGCACTTGCGCATCCAGGCCAGGTCGTCGATCGCGCGCCCGCCGCGCCCGGTGACCACGGAGGCGTCGGTCCCGCACAGCGCGGCGATCAGTACGGCCGCGGCCGTCGTCCCGCCGACGCTCACATCCCCGAGTACGACCAGATCGGTCCCGGAGTCCGCCTCCTCGTCCGCGAGGGCGACCCCCGCGCGGAGCGCCGCCTCCGCCTCGTCGATGGTCAGCGCGTCGTCCACGTCGATCCGCCCGGAGCCACGCCGCACCCGATGCCGTACGACCTCGTCGGGCAGCGTCTCCGGCTCGCAGTCGAGCGCCATGTCGATCACGCGTATGGGCACGCCGAGCCGCCTGGCCAGCACCGCCCCGGGGCTCGCGCCGTCGAGCACGGCCCGCACCAGCTGGTCCGCACTGCCGGGCGGCCGTGCGGAGACACCGAGTTCGGCAACCCCGTGGTCACCCGCGAACAACAGCACACGCGGACGCTCGATCGCCCGCACCGGCACGGCCGACTGCGCGGCCGCCAGCCACTCACCCAGTTCGTCGAGGCGCCCGAGGGACCCGGGCGGCACGATCTGCCGCTCCCGGCGCGCCTCGGCGTCCCGGCGCATCCCGCCGTCGGGGCGCTCGATCAGATCGGTGAAGTCGTCGAGATTAAGCGAGCTCATTCGCCGAACAGTACCGGCAGAGGCCGCACCCGACCTTGGACGGGCCGCCCACGCGACAAGGCCCCCGTCAGCGCCCTGTCACGGCATGTGAAGCGACGACTCCACGACGTCATTGCATCGGTGAGAGTGATCCCATACGTTCCGGTTTGCAGCGAATTGGCGTATGGGTCTTACGGGTCGTACCGCGTCGTTCTTGGCAGGAGCCGCTCATGCCCCCCACACCGCAGACCAGCGTCACGCGCCCCGCCGCGCATCCCCGCGAACTCGCCCTGGATCCCGGCAGGTTCCACGAACCCCGCAGGCCCGACTGCCCCTGGTGCGGCTCACGGTGGCTGCGTACCCGGCTGCGTACGCGGGACCTGCTCCAGCACAAGCCCGGCTCCTTCGCCCTGGACCGTGCCCTGGCCCCGCTGCTGCGCCGCACCCGCTTCTCCAACTCGTACCGCGTGCTTGCGCGGCGCTGAGCTGAGCCTTGGACCGCGCCGCGGCCCCTCACCCCCGCAGCGACACCGCCTGCCCCGCCACCACCAACAACACGTGCTCGCACTCCGCCGCGAACCCCGCATTCAACCGGCCCAGTTCATCGCGGTACCGACGGCCGGAAGGCGTGGCCGGGACGATGCCGGACCCGACCTCGTTGGAGACGGCCACGACGGTGCGGCGGGTCTCGCGTACGGCCGCCGTCAGCTCCTCGACCCGGGCCCGCAGGGCGGTTTCGCCGCCGCCGGCCCACTCGTCGTCGTCCCAGGCGTCGACGGAGTCCATCGCGTCCGTCAGCCACAGCGACAGACAGTCGATCAGCAGCGGCGGCCCGTCCTCCTTCAGGAGCGGTACGAGATCGCAGGTCTCGGCGGTACGCCAGGACGCGGGGCGCCGCTCACGATGGGCGGTCACCCGCGCCGCCCACTCGCCGTCTCCGTCGCGGGCGCCGCCGGTCGCCACGTACAGCACATCCGGGAAGGCCTCCAGACGCCGCTCAGCCTCCACCGACTTCCCGGACCGTGCCCCGCCGAGGACCAGCGTCCGGCGCGGTACGTCGGGCACGTCCTCGTACACGCCCACGATCAGCGTCGTCCCGTCCGGCACCGCCCGCGCCCCGGCCGCCGCGAGCCGCCTGTGCAGTTCCGGGCCCGGCGGCACATCGTGGCCGACATGGACCGCGATCACGTCGGTCGTGGGTCCGACGGCCCCGGCCGCGCGCAACCGGGCCAGCGCGTCCGGCCGCCCGAGGACATCGGCGACGACCATGTCGTACGACTCGTCTGCCGTGTCTGTCCGGTCGAGCCCTGAGAGTGCCGCGCCCGGCGGCAGATACAGCAGCCGCTGCCCGTCGGGCCCGGTCACCGCGTACCCCGTCCCGGGTGCGTCCAGCGCCACCGCCCGCACCCGATGCCCGGTGAGCAGCGCCAACTCCCGCCCGTCCGGCACCCGCCCGGGCTGCGGGAGCCCCGCGGGCACCTCGACCGCCGGCCCGTCGTGCGGATGCGACAACAGCACCTGCCGCACACCACCGAGCGACCGCCCCACCCGGGCAGCCGCGAACGCCGCCCCGGGAGTGAGGTCGAGCAACAACGTGCCGTCGACGAGAGCGGCGGTGGCAGCCCGCGCCTCCCGCCCGAGCGCGGCCGCGCAGGCCGCACAGGGACAACCGGGGCGGGGCAGACCATCGGGAGCACCGGTCCCGAGCAGAGTGAGTTCCACGGGGCTGATTTTTCCGCCTCGCCCTACCGCCTGCGCGACAGGGGCACCCCTTTAGAGGCGCGAACCCCGAACCTGCGGCGAAGCGCCTAGTCTGGGACGCAACCCGATCTTGCTCGGTACTTGGGAGGCGACATGGCGGCATGGACGTGGCGGTTCGAGAAGGCCGACGGGGCGGAGGTCCAGCCCGCGGTACAGCCCGAGGAGTTCACCACGCAGGGAGACGCCGAGTCCTGGATCGGTGAGCACTGGAAGGCGCTGGTCGACGGAGGAGCGGACCAGGTACGGCTGTTCGAGGACGCCACGGAGATCTACGGCCCGATGAGCCTGCACGCCGAGGCTTCTTCGTAGACGTATCGCAGATGTATCGCAACAGGCACAGTGGCCGCGACCGTACGTACGGTCGCGGCCACTGAAGCTTCAGGGGGCTCTCAGCCCCGCACTCCGCACAGGTGCAGCAAGGCCGCGACTCCCCGGTATGGATCCGTCCGCCCGGCCCGCTCCTCGGCGGCCAGCAGCGCTTCCACGTCGTCCGGGACGGGCGCGTCGTCCGCGGCCAGATCCGTGAAGACCCGCACCCCGTACCAGGTGTGCAACGGCGCCCCGATCCCGGCCAGCGTGCCGGTGAGCGCGTCGAGCCGGTCCGCGCGTACGTCGAGGCCGAGCCGATTCGTGTACGCGTTGCCGTCCATGGAGGCGAGCGCGCCGACCCAGTCGCCCGCAAGGCCGGGCCGCATCGCGAGGGCGTCCCCGTTCCGTACGAGCAACGACAGCAGTCCGCCGGGGGCCAGCATCCGGGCCAGCCCTGCGACCAGGGCGTCGGGCTCCTCGACGTACATGAGCACGCCGTGGCACAGCACCACATCGAAACTGCCCGGCAGGAAGTGGACGCCGGTCTCCCGCCCGTCCCCCTCGAAGAGCCGCACCCGGCTGCGTATCCCCTCCGGCTCGGCGGCGAGCGCCTCGCGGGCCGCTGCGACCCTCTTCGGGTCCTGCTCGAGCCCGGTGACCTTGTGTCCGGCCCGCGCCAAGCGGAGCGCCTGCGTGCCCTGGCCCATGCCCACGTCGAGCACCCGCAGCCGCTGCCCCACCGGGAACCGCCCGGCTATCTGCTCGTCGAGCTGCCGGGCCACCAGTTCCTGGCGTACGACATCGCGCAGGCCGCCCAGCTTGCTCAGCCAGGCATCCGCCGCACCACCCGTGAAAGCCGCCGCGCTCAGGGCCGCTCTCCGCGCTTGACCTGCGGCTTCGGCAGCCGGAGGCGACGCATCTGGAGGCTGCGCATCAGCGCGTAGGCGACCGCGCCGCGCCTGGACTCGTCCGGGTAGCGCTCGTTCAGCTGCCTCTTCAGGCGGATCGCGATGCCGATCGAGTCGACCACGATCATCACGATGACGAAGAGCCACAGCAGCAGAGCGATGTTCTGCAGCTGCGGGATCTGGACCATGCTCAGTACGAGGATGACCACGGCCATCGGCAGGAAGAACTCGGCGACGCAGAACCGCGAGTCGACGAAGTTGCGCGCGTACTTCCGCACCGGGCCCTTGTCACGGGCGGGCAGATAGCGCTCGTCACCGCTGGCCAGCGCCTCGCGCTGCTTCGCCAGCGCCGCGCGGCGGTCCTCGCGCTGCCGCTTGGCCGCCTCCTTGCGGTTCGTCGGAGTACTGGCGACGCTGCGGCGCTGGGACTGGGCCTCACTGCGTTTGGGCGTGGGGCGACCCTTGGGGGCCTGCGGGTCGCGGGGCTGCTTGGAGTCGGTCACCAGCGCCTTGTCGGCGGGGGCCTTCTCTTCCTTGGCACGGCTTCGGAACACAAAACCCAAGGGTAAGGGGTCCGCAGGCATGGACCACAGTCCTGCGGGGAACGATCCGGCAACACCGGTCGTCTGTAGGGGCACAGGGGGGACACAGAGAGGGCGTTGCCGACGGTTCGCCCCCAGTGCGCCTGAGGTAATCCCGAAGTTGTCCCGTACCTAACCCTGGGAGGCACCTACTCCCTACGCCGGAGCGGTGCCGACCACAGTCGTCCTTGGGGATGAGCGCATCCGTCCCCGAACAGTGCGGTAATAGATGCAGAGCCCGTACCGTGGGTTCTGTTGCAGTCGCTGGAGCTGGAGTCCGTCAGAAGGGGGCGCGCGAAGCCCATGAGCGGTGTCATGAAGCGTATGGGGATGATCTTCCGCGCGAAGGCGAACAAGGCCCTTGACCGGGCCGAGGACCCGCGCGAGACCCTCGACTACTCGTACCAGAAGCAGCTGGAGCTGCTGCAGAAGGTGCGCCGCGGAGTCGCCGACGTGGCGACGTCCCGCAAGCGCCTGGAGTTGCAGCTCAACCAGCTCCAGAGCCAGTCCTCGAAGCTGGAGGACCAGGGCCGCAAGGCCCTCGCCCTCGGCCGGGAGGATCTGGCTCGTGAGGCGCTGTCGCGCCGTGCCGCGCTCCAGCAGCAGGTCACTGACCTGGAGACGCAGCACCAGACCCTCCAGGGAGAGGAGGAGAAGCTCACGCTCGCCGCCCAGCGGCTGCAGGCCAAGGTCGACGCCTTCCGTACGAAGAAGGAGACCATCAAGGCCACGTACACCGCGGCCCAGGCGCAGACCCGGATCGGCGAGGCCTTCTCCGGCATCTCCGAGGAGATGGGCGACGTCGGCATGGCCATACAGCGCGCCGAGGACAAGACGGCGCAGCTCCAGGCCCGCGCCGGCGCCATCGACGAACTGCTCGCCTCCGGTGCCCTCGACGACTCGTCCGGGCTGCAGAAGGACGACATCCAGAGCGAGCTGGACCGGCTGTCCGGCGGCACGGACGTGGAGCTGGAGCTCCAGCGTATGAAGGCGGAGCTGGCCGGCCCCTCGTCGCAGCAGCAGGCGATCGAGGGCGGTACGGGCCAGTCCCAGGACCAGGCCCAGTCACAGGACCAGCCGCGGGACACTCCGCGCTTCGACAAGCAGTGAGTCCCACGCCGTAGTAGTCCCACGCCTTGAGGAGGGCGTCGTGATCGTACGGATCATGGGGGAGGGACAGGTGAGGCTGGACAACGCCCACTTCACCGAACTGAACAAGCTGGACGACGAGCTCCTCGCGGAAATGGAGTCCGGCGACGAAGAGGGCTTCCGGCGCACGCTGGGAGCACTCCTCGCAGCGGTACGCCGCCTGGGCACCCCACTTCCTGACGACGCCCTCGAACCCTCGGAACTGATCCTCCCGTCTCCGGACGCAACACTGGAGGAGGTCAGGGAGATGCTGAGCGAGGACGGCTTGATTCCTGGCCAGCCGCTCTAGCTCCGGTGCAGGGGAGCGCCCGTAGGGGCGCGGGGCTGTATCGATGTGCGGCTCCGCCGCGATGGGGGTCCCCCCGCTCTGGGGGTCCCCCCAGGCCCTTAAGGCACTGGGGGAGAAGCCGAGAGTGGGGGAGCGAGCAACCACAACGAAGCCGCCCTCGCCAGTGATCCGAACCCGCCACCCCCATAGGCGCCCCAGTTCCGCCCCACGCAGTGGCCCCGTACGGTAAACGCGTGACCACAATCAAGCGCACCGGCAACTGGCTGCGGGCCCATCCGCTGGCAGTGGACGGCGCGCTGGCGGCAGCCGTACTGATGTGCATGATCGTCGCGTCGTTCGCCGCCCCGGACGGCCACGGCGGCAAGACCTGGGGTACGCGCCCACCCGACGCGCTCGGCCTCACCCTGATGACGCTGAGCGCTCTCGCCCTGGTCTTCCGCCGCCGCGGCCCCCTGCCGGTCCTCGCGGTGACGGGCGTCCTCTCCCTCCTGGAGATGGTCAGCGACGATCCGCGGGCCCCCGTGGCGATGTCCGCCGTCGTCGCCCTCTACACGGTCGCGGCGACGACGGACCGGCCCACCACCTGGCGGGTCGGCGTGCTCACCATGACCGTCCTGACGGGCGTCGCGATGCTCGCGGGGCCCATGCCCTGGTACGAGCAGGAGAACCTCGGCATCTTCGCCTGGACCGGCATGGCCGCAGCCGCGGGCGACGCGGTACGCAGCCGCCGCGCCTTCGTGCACGCCATAAGGGAGCGCGCCGAACGCGCCGAACGCACCCGTGAGGAAGAGGCCCGCCGTCGCGTCGCCGAGGAGCGGCTGCGGATCGCCCGGGATCTGCACGATGTCGTCGCCCACCACATCGCGCTCGTCAACGTCCAGGCCGGAGTCGCCGCCCACGTCATGGACAAGCGGCCCGACCAGGCCAAGGAAGCCCTCGCCCACGTACGCGAGGCCAGCCGCTCCGCGCTCAACGAACTCCGCGCCACCGTCGGCCTGTTGAGGCAGTCCGGCGACCCCGAGGCGCCCACCGAACCGGCCCCGGGGCTGAACCGGCTCGACGAACTCGTCGGCACCTTCCGCAGCGCGGGCCTGCCCGTCGAGGTGGCCCGCACCGACCATGGCACCGCCCTGCCCGCGGCCGTCGACCTGGCTGCGTACCGCGTCATCCAGGAAGCCCTCACCAATGTGCGGAAGCACGCGGGTACGGAGGCGAAGGCCGAGGTCAGCGTCGTACGCGTGGGGCCGAACGTGGAGATCACCGTGCTGGACAACGGGCCGGGCGACGACGCGGAGGCCCGGCTGGACGAGAACGGCGGGCACGGGCTGCTCGGCATGCGCGAGCGGGTCACCGCGCTCGGCGGCAGCTGCACCGCCGGACCCCGCTACGGAGGCGGCTTCCGGGTCCATGCGATCCTGCCGGTCAAGAGCCGCACCGGGGACACGGCCGGGGACACCGCCTCGGCGAACGTGCCGAAAACGACTGCGGCATCCAGGAGAACGGCACCCACGGGGGACCCCGCATGACCATCCGCGTCCTGCTCGCCGACGACCAAGCCCTGCTGCGGAGCGCGTTCCGCGTCCTGGTCGACTCCGAGCCCGACATGGAGGTCGTCGGCGAGGCCTCGGACGGCGCCGAGGCGGTGCGGCTCGCGCGCGAGGAGCGGGCCGACGTCGTCCTGATGGACATCCGCATGCCCGGCACGGACGGTCTCGCCGCCACCCGGCTGATCAGCGCCGACCCGGGCCTCGCCCACGTACGTGTGGTCATGCTGACGACCTTCGAGGTCGACGAGTACGTGGTGCAGTCCCTGCGGGCAGGGGCCTCCGGCTTCCTCGGCAAGGGGGCCGAGCCGGATGAGTTGCTCAACGCCATCCGGGTCGCGGCGAGCGGTGAGGCGCTGCTGTCGCCGGTGGCCACCAAAGGGCTGATCGCCAAGTTCCTCGCGCAGGGCGACGCAGCGGACGACGACCCGGACCCCGCCCGCGCCGAGCGCCTCGCCGCGCTGACCGGACGGGAGCGCGAGGTCCTCGTCCAGGTCGCGGGCGGCCACTCGAACGACGAGATCGCCGAGCGGCTCGAGGTCAGCCCGCTCACCGTGAAGACCCACGTCAACCGCGCCATGGCCAAGCTGGGCGCCCGCGACCGGGCTCAACTGGTCGTCATCGCCTACGAGTCGGGGCTGGTACGTCCAAGGGTGGAGTGAGCTCCAGCCGCCCGTACTGCGCCCGCAGTAGGGACCGGATAAGGAACGAGACCTGGGAGCGACGGATCGGCTCGCGTCGGTGGCTCAGGGTGTAGGGGTGGGCGCTCACATGTGCCCTTCTTGCCGCTCCAGCCGCCCGCAGCCACAGAAGAGAGATCCGCCACCCATGTCCTGGCTGTCCAGGTTCAGCCTCGCACAACGGGCCCTCATAGGGCTGATGTCGATCGTCGCGTTAGCTTTCGGAGCGATCGCGATCCCGCAGCTCAAGCAGCAGTTATTGCCCACCATCGAACTGCCCATGGTGTCGGTGCTCGCGCCGTACCAGGGTGCGTCCCCCGACGTGGTCGAGAAGCAGGTCGTCGAGCCCATCGAGGACAACCTCGAAGGCGTCGACGGCATCTCCGGCGTCACCTCCACCGCCAGCGAGGGCAACGCCCTGATCATGGCGTCCTTCGACTACGGCAACAACACCGAGCAACTCGTCGCCGACGTCCAGCAGGCCGTCAACCGCGCCCGCGTCCAGCTCCCGGACGACGTGGACCCGCAGGTCGTCGCCGGTTCCACGGACGACATCCCGACCGTCGTACTCGCCGTCACCTCCGACAAGGACCAGCAGGCCCTCTCGGACCAGCTCGACCGCACCGTTGTGCCCGAGCTGCGCGACATCGACGGCGTGGGCCAGGTCACGGTCGACGGCGTACGGGACCTCGAGGTCACCGTCACCCCGAACGACGCCGAGATGGCGCGCGCGGGGGTCAACCCTGCCGTCCTCGGCCAGGCTCTTCAGGCGGGCGGCGCGACCGTCCCGGCCGGCTCCTTCGACGAGGACGGCAGCAACCGCACCGTCCAGGTCGGCGGCGGCTTCACCTCGCTCAAGCAGATCCAGGACCTGATGGTCAGCGGCGAGGGCGTCGAGAAGCCCGTACGCCTGGGGGACATTGCCACGGTCGAGGAGCAGCCCGCCACGGCGCAGTCCATCACCCGCACCGACGGCAAGCCCAGCCTGTCCGTGTCGCTGACGATGGACCACGACGGCAGCGCGGTCGCCATCTCCGACGCCGTCCAGGACAAGCTGCCGGACCTGCGGAAGGACCTCGGCTCCGGCTCGACGATCACCGTGGTCAGCGACCAGGGCCCGGCGGTCTCCAAGTCCATCTCGGGCCTGACCACCGAGGGCGCGCTCGGCCTGCTGTTCGCGGTCGTGATCATCCTGGTCTTCCTGGCCTCCGTCCGCTCGACCCTCGTCACCGCGGTCTCGATCCCGCTGTCGGTCGTCCTCGCGCTGATCGTCCTGTGGACCCGGGACCTCTCGCTCAACATGCTGACGCTGGGCGCCCTGACGATCGCGATCGGCCGAGTCGTCGACGACTCGATCGTGGTCCTGGAGAACATCAAGCGCCACCTCGGCTACGGCGAGGAGCGCCAGGAGGCGATCCTCAAGGCGGTACGGGAGGTCGCGGGCGCGGTCACGTCCTCCACTCTCACGACGGTCGCCGTCTTCCTCCCCATCGGCCTGACCGGCGGCATGGTCGGCGAACTGTTCGGCTCGTTCAGCCTGACGGTGACGGCGGCACTGCTGGCCTCGCTGCTCGTCTCGCTGACGGTCGTACCGGTGCTCTCGTACTGGTTCCTGCGCGCCCCCAAGGGCACGCCCGCGGACGCCGACGAGGCGCGCCGCAAGGCCGAGGAGAAGGAGGCCCGCAGCCGACTTCAGCGCTCGTACGTCCCTGTCCTGCGGTTCGCCACCCGGCGCCGCCTCACCAGCGTGGCCATCGCGGTTGTCGTCCTCATCGGTACGTTCGCCATGGCGCCCCTGCTGAAGACCAACTTCTTCGACCAGGGCGAGCAGGAAGTCCTCACCGTCAAGCAGGAGTTGAAGCCCGGCACCAGCCTGGCCGCGACCGACGCGCAGGCCAAGAAGGTCGAGCAGCTGCTCGACGGGGTGCAGGGCGTCGAGGACTACCAGGTCACGGTCGGCTCGTCCGGCTTCCTGGCCGCGTTCGGCGGGGGCACGGACACCAACCAGGCCTCGTACACGGTCAAGGTCGCGGACTCGGCCTCGTACGACGATGTCCAGGACCGGATCGAGGAGGGGCTCGGCAAGCTCTCCGGGATCGGTACGACGACGATCTCGGCCGGAGACGGCTTCGGTGCTCAGGAGCTGAGTGTGGTCGTCAAGTCCGCCGACGCCGATGTGCTGCGCGAGGCCGCGGAGGAGGTGCGGGACGCGGTCGCCGGGCTCGACGACGTCACGGACGTGACCAGCGACCTCGCCCAGTCCGTGCCGCGGATCTCCGTCAAGGCCAACTCCGACGCCGTTGCGGCCGGGTTCAACGACACGACGCTCGGCGCCGCCGTCGCCCAGGCGGTACGCGGCACCCCCAGCGGCAAGGCGATCCTGGACGACACCGAGCGGGACGTGGTCATCAAGTCGGCGAAGCCGGCCCAGACGCTGGACGAGCTGAAGAAGCTCCAGCTGGGGCCCGGTGTGGTACTCGGTGATATCGCCACGGTGGAGCTGGTCGACGGCCCGGTCTCGATGACCCGCATCGACGGTCAGCGCGCGGCGACGATCACGGCGAAGCCGACGGGTGAGAACACGGGCGCGGTGAGCGCGGACCTCACGACGAAGCTCGACGCGCTGAAGCTCCCGGACGGGGCGACGGCGGAGATCGGCGGTGTCTCGCAGGACCAGGACGAGGCGTTCGCGTCCCTGGGCCTGGCGATGCTCGCGGCGATCGCGATCGTCTTCATGCTGCTGGTGGCGACCTTCCGGTCCCTCATCCAGCCGCTGATCCTGCTGGTGTCGATCCCGTTCGCGGCGACGGGCGCGATCGGCCTGCTGGTCGCCACGGGCACCCCGATGGGCGTACCGGCCATGATCGGCATGCTGATGCTCATCGGCATCGTGGTCACCAACGCGATCGTCCTGATCGACCTGATCAACCAGTACCGCAGGCAGGGTTACGGAGTCGTCGAGGCCGTACTGGAGGGCGGCCGCCACCGCCTCCGCCCCATCCTGATGACGGCGTTGGCGACGATCTTCGCCCTCCTCCCCATGGCCCTGGGCATCACGGGCGAGGGCGGCTTCATCGCTCAGCCCCTGGCGGTGGTGGTGATCGGCGGCCTGATCACGTCGACGCTGCTGACGCTGCTGCTGGTCCCGACGCTGTACGCGATGGTGGAACTCCGTAAGGAGCGGCGGGCGAAGAAGCGCGCGGCGAAGCGAGAGAAGAAGGCCGGGGCCGCGTCCGGGTCCTCCGCAGAGGCGGAGTCCGGGGAGCCGGAGCCGGCGGGCGTCTGATGGGTTGACGGCAGCTGACGGTGCCCCCGTACGAGGATGTACGGGGGCACCGCTGTCAGGCGGATCGCCGTGAGCCGGGGCGTGCGGCTGCCGGAGCAGTGAGGCGTCAGCCTTCGCGGTTGGCCAGCTCGGCGAAGGCGTAGGGCAGGGCATTGCCCGACGGAGCGTCTACGTCCCGCCGTACAGGCGCCCCAGATCCATGAGGACCACTTCGCCGCGTTCGGCCGCTGCCTGTAGGGCCGGTGTGAAACCGACGCCGCTGTAACAGGCGGGGCGGGCGTGGCTCGTGTCGATGCCTCGGGATGCGAGGAGGCCCAGGATGTGGCGGAGCCGGTCGAGGTGGCGTACGTCCATGACCTTGTTCCACTTCGCCTCGCCGATCGACAGCAGGATGCCGTGGTCCTGGCCGACCGCGCCGCGTACGACGACGTCGACTTCGTGGGAGGTGCGCGCGGCAGGATCGGCGACGGTTCCCGAGGTGACGTCGATGGGCAGACCGCCGAAGGTGTCGGGCTCGGCGTGCCAGGCGACCCACTCGCGGCACAGGTGCTCGAAGTGGGGGCCGACGACCTTGCTCAGGAACGTGTCCCGGGATTGCGCCCAGGCCTCCGCCGGGTTGCTTCGGCGAGTCAGACGTGCCTGGTTGGGGCGTACCACTGCGTGGTGGAACGTGATCAGAGGTTCGGCGATGCGGTACGCGCTGCGGTTGCCGCGGAAGGCGTCCGGTTCCATGGTCAGCAGTCCGCACCGCTTGAGCACCGTCAGCGGCTGCGAGATGTCCGTCGCCTTGCGGCCCACCGCGCTCGCGATGCCACCGCTGGTGTGGTTGCCTGCCGCGACCGCCGCGAGGATGGAGTGGTAGAGCGCGCGATCGCGTACGTCCGGTTCGGCGGCCAGAAGGAACTCCGCCTCGCCGTGGAGTGGACGGATGGGGTTGAGGACCGTACGGCACACCCAGTCGTCGAAGTCGTCCAACTCCGCCGGTACGTCGTCGTCCACGAACTCCCGACGGTAGGCCGGTGTTCCGCCGACCACGGCGTGGGTGAGGACGGCGAGCCTTGGGTCAGTGATGTCCCAGAACTTGGCTGCCTCCCGGTAGCCCAGGGAGTGCACGACGAGGTCGAGTCCCGCGCGGCCGTACAGGGGGGACGTACCGGAGAGCAGCCCGCCCATGAACGACATCGCGCTGCCGCAGAGGAGGATGCGGGGGTGGCGGCGCAGATGGCGGCCCGCGCGGACACCGATGATCGCCTGGAGGCGGGACGGGAGGGAGCTGTCGCCCCGGACCAGATAGGGGAACTCATCGATGACGATCGGGACGGGACGCTGCGCGGCCAGGTTGAAGAGCAGTTCCAGGGCTTCGGTCCAGTCCTGGGGGCGGAGCGGCACGGGAGCGTCGGTGAAGCGTGCGATTTCCCTGCCGAGTAGAGTCAGCGCCTCGGCCCGCGTCGCCTCGACGGCGGCGAAGTAGAAGCCGCCGGTCGCTTCGGTTAGGGCTTCGAGTAGGAAGCTCTTCCCCTGTCTGCGACGCCCGGATACGACCGCGAGGCGTGGCCCTGGCTCCTCATCGGAGACGAATGCGGTCAGCTCGCTCCACTCCCAGTCACGGTCGAAGATCTGGGGCGGCTTGGGGATGGAGCGGTGGGAACGTCGCGTCACAGGGCACCTCATTTTTAGTGGCGTACCTCTAAGAAGTACATCTCTAAAAACGAGAACACACGTCGATGGACACGGGTGAGCCCGCATTGCGGCGCCCCCGGGGACCGCGGGCGACGGCCGCACTGGAAGGCGGCCGCCTCCGCCCCATCCTGATGACGGCGCTGGCGACGATCTTCGCTGTCCTCCCCATGGCCCTGGGCATCACGGGCGGAGGCGGCTTCATCGCCGAGCCCTGGCCGGAGCCCGCGTCCGTGTGACCGCAGCGTCCCCGGCAGCCGGGCCCCGAGCCCCAACGGTTCGGTGCCCGGCCGTCGTCGTGTGCCGTTACGTATCCTGTGGGCTCGAACTGCTTTACGGGGGAAGGGGATTCGGGCGGTGCCACTGCGAAGGGACGACCCGAAGTCGGTCGGCGGGTACAAGCTGGTCGACCGGCTCGGAGCCGGGGGCATGGGGGTCGTCTACCGGGGCAGAGCCCGTTCGGGGCGCGAGGTCGCCGTCAAGGTGGTGCACGCCCAGTACGCCACGGACGGCGTCTTCCGGGCCCGGTTCCGGCAGGAGATCGAGGCCGTCCGCAAGGTGAGCGGCGCCTTCACCGCACCGGTCGTGGACGCCGACCCGGAGGCGGCGCGGCCGTGGATGGCGACGCAGTACGTGCCCGGCCGCTCGCTCGCGCAACTGATCCGCGACCGGGGCCCGCTCCGGGACGCCGAACTGCGGCAGCTGGCGCTCGGTCTGGTGGAGGCGCTGCGCGACATCCACCGGGCCGGGGTCGTGCACCGCGACCTGAAGCCGGCGAACGTCATGATGGCCGAGGACGGCCCCCGGGTCATCGACTTCGGCATCTCCCGCGCGGCGGAGAACCAGACCCTGACCGAGACCGGCCAGATGATCGGCACCCCGCCGTTCATGTCCCCGGAGCAGCTCACCGACGCCCGCACGGTCGGTCCGGCCTCGGACGTGTTCTCGCTCGGGGCACTGCTGGTGTACGCGGTGACCGGACGGGGCCCGTTCGACACCGACAGCCCCTATCTGACGGCGTACCGGGTGGTCCACGACGAGCCTGTGCTGGACGGGGTGGGCCGACCGCTGCACACGATCCTGGAGCGCTGCCTGGCCAAGGACGAGGCGAAACGGCCCGGACTCGACGAGTTGGGACGGGAGTTCGCGACAGCCCTGCCGGAGGGGGACGCGGGCGACCTGCCCACCGTGGCACTGGGCCGGGCCGCGCAGGCGGTGGCGGAGACCCGCCCCGGGACGGTGGCCGACCCGGGCGGCGACGGCCGGCCCGGCCTACGGAGCCGTATCCGCCCGCTGTGGGCCGCGACCGGCACGGTCGGCGCCATCGTCCTCGGCCTCACGGCCTACCTGACGCTCGGGCCGGGATGGGCGGAGAGCAGCGACGGGCGGTGGTCGGCGCCGCCGAGCGGTTGGAAGCCGTGGCAGACGACGGTGTACGAGACCTCCGCGCGCGGCGAGAAGAAGGCGCTGGAGGTGAACGGCGGCGGGATGCGGGGCGGGCCGGACTGCCGGGTGTACGAGGGCGCCGTCTACTGCGCGGGCGACGGGATCCTTCCCGTACGACTGGACGGGCTGACCGGCGAGACCGTCTGGCGCGCGGAGGCGGTGCCGACCGTCAAGGGCGAAGGGACGTACACCTTCACGCTTCTCGGCGTCCGGGACGGCGCGGTGCTCATCCACCAGCTCTTCTACCCCGACGACGCGGACGACGACACGACCAGCGTCGTCGCCCTCGACGCCGAGACCGGTGAGCGGCTCTGGAGCCGTGAGGTGAACGACGACTTGGTGGACGTGATCCTCTCCGGCGACCTCGTCATGACTCCGGACGACAGCGGCCGCTCGGTGACCGCACGCTCGCCGCGCACCGGCGCCGAGCGCTGGACGACACCGCTGCCCAAGAACCACCTCTGCGGGTTCAGTGAGGCCGGCGAGGATCTGTACCTGCAGTGCAGTCTGGACACGCTGGACACGGAGGCACCCCGGAACATCCAACTCGTGGAGCTGGACCGGGCCGATGGCTCGACGCGTCGGCTGACGGTACCGAACGACGGCGGCCTGCTCGGGGTCCTCGACGGCCGACTGCTCCTCCTCGAATCGCCCCGGGACGAGGAAGGAAACGGCGAGGAGGCGGTGTACGCCCGGATCCGGCTGGTGGACCCGGACACCGGTGCGAGCAGCACGACGAAGCTGGCCGAGGAGTACGCGGGACAGGTGACGCTGGCTGACGGCACTCTGTGGTTCGCCACCGTCAGCGGTCGGGTGACCGCGGTGTCGGCCCGGACGGGCAAGCAGGTGTGGCAGACCCCGACCAGCCTGGAACAACCGGGCGAGGCCACGTACGACTCGCGGACGGGCGTCGTGTACCTGGCCAGCGCCAGCGGCCGGGTGGGAGCTCTCGACGCGAGGAAGGGCACGCTGCTCTGGGAGACCCTGCCGAAGGCCGCACGAATGGACACCGGCTGGATGGCCAGGGTGTTGCGCCATGCTGGCGCGCTGGTCGTCGTCACCCCGGACGGCACCGTAGTCAGCCTCGACCCCGCTCACCCCGAGCAGAAGCCCTCCTCGGGGTGAGCGGGGCCGGACACCGAGTTACGGCAGCGCCAGCATCCGCTCCAGCGCCAGCTTCGCGAACTGCTCGGTCTCCCGGTCCACCTCGATGCGGTTGACGAGGTTGCCCTCGGCCAGGGACTCCAGTGCCCAGACCAGGTGCGGCAGGTCGATGCGGTTCATCGTCGAGCAGAAGCAGACCGTCTTGTCGAGGAAGACGATCTCCTTGCCCTCGGGCGCGAAACGGTTCGCCAGGCGGCGTACGAGATTCAACTCCGTACCGATCGCCCACTTGGAGCCCGCCGGAGCCGCCTCCAGGGTCTGGATGATGTGCTCGGTGGAACCGACGTAGTCCGCCGCGGCCACGACCTCGTGCTTGCACTCGGGGTGGACGAGGACGTTCACGCCCGGGATCCGCGCCCGTACGTCCTCGACCGACTCCAGGCTGAAGCGGCCGTGCACCGAGCAGTGACCCCGCCACAGGATCATCTTCGCGTCGCGCAGCTGCTCGGCGGTCAGCCCGCCGTTCGGCTTGTGCGGGTTGTAGACGACGCAGTCGTCGAGCGACATGCCCATGTCCCGCACCGCGGTGTTCCGCCCCAGGTGCTGGTCGGGCAGGAAGAGGACCTTCTCGCCCTGCTCGAAGGCCCACTCCAGGGCCCGCTTGGCATTGGACGACGTGCAGATCGTGCCGCCGTGCTTGCCCGTGAACGCCTTGATGTCCGCGGACGAGTTCATGTACGAGACGGGGACGACCTGCTCGGCTATCCCGGCCTCGGTCAGCACGTCCCAGCACTCGGCGACCTGCTCGGCCGTCGCCATGTCGGCCATGGAGCAGCCGGCGGCGAGATCCGGCAGTACGACCTTCTGGTCGTCGCCGGTCAGGATGTCCGCCGACTCCGCCATGAAGTGCACACCGCAGAAGACGATGTACTCGGCCTCGGGCCGCGCCGCCGCGTCCCGGGCGAGCTTGAAGGAGTCCCCGGTGACGTCCGCGAACTGGATGACCTCGTCACGCTGATAGTGGTGGCCGAGCACGAAGACCTTGTCCCCGAGCTTCTCCTTTGCCGCGCGGGCACGCTCGACCAGGTCCGGGTCGGACGGCGAGGGCAGGTCACCGGGACACTCGACGCCGCGCTCGCTCCTCGGGTCGGCCTCACGGCCGAGCAGCAGCAGGGCGAGGGGCGTCGGCTGTACGTCGAGCTCCTGGGTCTGGGCGGTGGTCACGAAACACGCACCCTTTCTGTTCTGCGGCTCGCTTGAATCACCTGGAACGATCAAGCAGAACAAGCCTTTTCGTCGAATTGACGTTATCTATCATAACCGCTTCATGTCAGTTTGACGATGGCCATATTGTCGATGTGACGTGAATCCCGCCGCGTTCCGAGTCGGTGAGAGGCGGTGAACGGGCAGGTTGCGGGAAGGCGTACATCAAAGGCGTACACCCGGGGCTGTCCAGGGCGGTCAGGGCGGTCCAGGAAGGCTGCCCCCCGGGGGTTGTCCACAGGTCCGCGGCTTGTCCACAGGACATTTTCCGCTCCCGACCGCATGTGCGAGCATGAAGGAGCAAGCGAAAGACACGCGCTCGGCCCGGAATGAATCCGCGGCCCCGCCGGTTGCAACCGTCGGCAAGCAGTCTCCGTACAACCCGGGAGAGAAGCAGATGTCCGTATCGGACGAGACCACCACCGTGAGCGACGGCATCCTCCTGTCGGACGCCGCCGCGGCCAAGGTCAAGGGCCTGCTCGAGCAGGAAGGCCGCGACGATCTGGCACTGCGCGTCGCCGTTCAGCCCGGCGGCTGCTCCGGCCTGCGGTACCAGCTCTTCTTCGACGAGCGCTCCCTCGACGGCGACGTCGTCAAGGAGTTCGGCGGTGTGAAGGTCGTCACCGACCGTATGAGCGCTCCGTACCTGGGCGGCGCCTCCATCGACTTCGTGGACACGATCGAGAAGCAGGGCTTCACGATCGACAACCCGAACGCGTCGGGTTCCTGCGCCTGCGGCGACTCCTTCAGCTGACCCCGAGCCCGGCCTCGTACCTCGCGGTACAGAAGGCCGTGTCCCGCAGAAAGGCGGCGCCCCCTCCAACAGGGCGCCGCCTTCGCGTGCTCAGAGCCTGTGCGGCGGGCTTGCTGAGCGGACTTGCTGAAGTCCGGTACGCCACCGCCCCTAAGGAGGCCGCAGGCCTCTTAGGGGCGCGGGGAACTGCGCGACCAGCCACAACGGACCCGCAGCTTCGAACTGCATCCCCAGCGGAGCGTCCGGCGCCTACTTGGTCAGCTTCGGCAGGTCCTTCTCCAGCGGCAGCGCCTTGCCGTCCGTACCCACGACCTTGCGGTCCCCGAGCGGCTCCTTCAGCTCCACCGTCTTGTGGAAGGTCTTCGCGATCATGATGCAGACCTTGTCCTTCCACGGCGTCTCGGTCACCTTGACCGTCACGACGTCGCCCTTCTCCTCAGCCGACGCCGAGTAGTCGCTGCACACGCCGCCCGTGAAGCGCACGGTCAGCTTCTTGCCGTCCGCGCTGTAGCCCTCGACCCTGACGTCCCGCTGGGCCGGCGCGGCGCTCGGCTCGTCACCGGGCTCCCCAGGCTTCGCACTCGGAGTGGTCGGGGCGCTCGGAGTGTCCTTCGGCCGGCCCGGAGAGGTCAGGAACCTCGGCTCGACCGCCGGATGCGTCACCGTGAAGCTCTCCTCGGCCCCTTCAGTCCGTACCTCGAAGAGCCAGGAGGGCACCAGCGCCTGCCGCCCGTCCACGAACTGCGACGCCAGACCGAAGGTGGCGTCCTCGACGACCGCGGCGGGCGTGAACTTCAAGGTCGACGGCTCGCACGGGGCATTCTCCGTACCCTCCAGAGGGACGGGGGTGGCGCACCCGCCGATGCCCACGCGTCCGTCGCCCGCCGCGGACCGGTTCAGCAGGTCGAGCGTCTTCTCCGCGCCGAGGACCGGGTACGTGTCCCCCTTCGCCGGTGCCTTCAACTGGCCGCTGCCGCCCACCACTTGACCGTCCGCGCCGATCTGGACACCGGTCGTCCAGCCGTACGTCGGCAGCCCGCCGACCTCCGGCTCGGCGTTCACCACGCGCTTCGTGCCCATGAGCTGGCTCGCGTCGAGCTTCGCGTCGTCCTGGCCGATCGCCTTCAGGACGGGCGCGGCGGCCTTCTTCGCGGCGTCCACGCTCACCGGGTCGACCTCGGCGTCCGGGGTGGTCGCGCCGCTCTCGCACACCGTGGTGCTCTCGCAGGTGTCGATGCCGGGGACGGAGCGGCTGTACGTCCAGGTGCCGGGCGCCTTCTTGCTCACCTGAAGGCCCGGTCCCGAACCGTCCTTGACGGCCCCGACCCTCCAGGTCTCGCCCTGAGCCGTCGGCTTGCCCGCCACGCCAAGAGCCTTCGCCAGTTCGGCGACCTCGGCGGCCGTGACCTCGCCCTTCGTGCGGTACACGGGCGCGGAGCCGGGACCCTCGGGGAGCCTGCCCTCGGCGCGGTACTTCGTGCCGTTCGGGTCGGGCTCGCCGGGCGCGATGCCGGTCGTGTCGCCCGTACCGCTCTCGGTGTAGCCGTCCAGGGCGAGCGGCGGCGGATCGCCCTCGCCTCCCGGCGTACCGGATCCGCCCCGGTCATCCGCGCCACCGCCGCCCGACGCGCTCGTGGCGAAGTACGCCCCGCCGCCCCCGACGAGCAGCACCGCCGCCGCGACCGAGGCGACGGCCACCGAACGCCTCCGGCGCGGCCGGACGGGTTCGTCCCGGACGGCTTCGTCGACGACGGTCTCGTCCACGACAGCTTCGTCCCGCGCGGCCTCGTCCTGGGCGGCCTCGCCCCGGACAGTTTCGTCCTGGGCGGCTTCGGCTTCCTCCCGGACGGCATCGTCGTCGGGTCGCTCGGTGTTCACCGCATCGCTCCTTCTACCGCACCGCGGTCCCATGAGACCCGGCCCTGACCGGGGCAGGGCGCAGCAGGGTCGTATCCCGTCTCCCCTTTACGGGGGACAGCCATGGGACGCGGCGGGGGAGCGCATGGTTCCCTCCGGGCTCCCTCCTAGTCCCCGTAGTCCGACATGGCGTCCAGCAGGCGGGCGGACTTCGGCGGAACCGTTACGCCGTGGATGAGTGACGGGGACACCGGGAGGGGAGTGATCCGGGCGGGTGCGGTCCAGTGCGGCACCATCCGGGCGCAGTCGCCGCGCAGTTCCGCGAGGCCGCCCTCGAGGTCGAGACCGCCTTCGAGGCCCAGCGGAGCGGAGCCGTGGATCTTGAGGTTCGTCATATCGGAACCGTATGCACCGCATGGCCTACGGCAAAAGCCCTACTATCGGGTAGTTCTTCCCGCTTCGAAGTTGCGGAGCCGACCCGATAGCGTGAACTGTCAACTCTCCCTCCTCGCAGGAGCGTGTCCTAGCCGTGCGTATCGCAGTCACCGGCTCCATCGCCAACGACCACCTCATGACCTTCCCCGGCCGATTCGCCGACCAGCTGGTCGGCGACCAGCTGCACACGGTCTCCCTCTCGTTCCTGGTCGACAAACTGGACGTACGCAGGGGAGGTGTGGGCGCCAACATCGCCTTCGGCATGGGCCAGCTCGGCTCCCGGCCGATCCTGGTCGGAGCCGCGGGCGCCGACTTCGACGAGTACCGGGCCTGGCTGGACCGGCACGGCGTCGACACCGCGTCCGTACGCATCTCCGAGGTGCTGCACACCGCCCGCTTCGTCTGCACCACGGACGCCGACCACAACCAGATCGGCTCCTTCTACACCGGCGCCATGAGCGAGGCCCGGCTCATCGAACTCAAGTCGGTCGCCGACCGCGTCGGCGGGCTCGACCTCGTCCTCATCGGCGCGGACGACCCCGAGGCGATGCTCCGGCACACCGAGGAGTGCCGGACCCGGGGGATCCCCTTCGCGGCCGACTTCTCCCAGCAGATCGCACGCATGGACGGCGAGGAGATCCGGATACTCCTGGACGGCGCGACGTACCTCTTCTCGAACGAGTACGAGAAGGGGCTCATCGAGTCCAAGACCGGCTGGACGGACGCCGAGATCCTCGCCAAGGTCGGCCACCGCGTGACGACCCTCGGCGCGCGCGGCGTCCGCATAGAGGCCGTCGGCGAGGACACCATCGAGGTCGCCACCGCCGAGGAGACGGTGAAGGCGGACCCGACCGGGGTCGGCGACGCGTTCCGCGCGGGCTTCCTCTCGGGTCTGGCCTGGGGCGTCTCGCACGAGCGCGCCGCCCAGGTCGGCTGCATGCTCGCCACACTGGTCATCGAGACCACCGGCACGCAGGAGTACGAGCTGCACCGCGCCCACTTCATGGACCGCTTCACCAAGGCGTACGGCCATGAGGCGGCGGCGGAGGTCCAGGCCCACCTGGCCTGACACCTGGCCCGACAGCCGCCCGGCTACGACGTACGGCGGACCACGTAAGCCGAACCGTGGTCCGCCGGCTCCTCCCCGACGTACTCCTGACCTCGCATCGTGCACCACGCCGGGATGTCCAGGCGGGCCGCCTCGTCGTCCGAAAGGACGCGGATGGTGCCGCCCAGGGGGACGTCGTCGATGACCTTCGCGAGTTCGATGACCGGGATGGGGCAGCGCCTGCCGAGGGCGTCCACGGTGAGGGTGTTCTCGGCGGCGGGGGCCTTCGGCGCGTGGACCGGAGCGCCCAGCTTCTCGCGGACCGTCGAGACCGCGGCCGGCAGTACGTGCAGGAAACGGTCCACGTCTTCCTCGGGCGCGCCCAGCGGCAGCGACACCCGGACGTTGCCCTCCGTCAGTACCCCCATCGCCTTCAGCACATGGCTCGGCGTCAGCGTGCTGCTCGTGCAGGACGATCCGGACGACACCGAGAAGCCCTCGCGGTCGAGCTCGTGCAGCAGTGTCTCTCCGTCGACATAGAGACAGGAGAAGGTGAGCAGGTGGGGGAGCCGGCGTACCGGGTCGCCCACCACCTCCACATCCGGGACCAGTTCCGGCACCCGCGCGCGGATCCGGTCCGTCAACTCCCGCAGCCGGGCCGACTCGGCGGCAGCCTCCGCGCGCACCGCACGCAGTGAGGCCGCCGCGGCGACGATGCCGGGGATGTTCTCGAAGCCGGGAGCACGGCCCGACTCCCGTTCGTCGACGGGGCCTTGAGGGGCGTACCGCACCCCCTTGCGTACGACGAGCAGCCCGACACCCGAGGGCCCGCCCCATTTGTGGGCGCTGCCCGTCAGCAGCGACCACTCACCCTCGACCGGCCCCCAGGCCAACGACTGCGCCGCGTCCACCAGCAGCGGTACGCCCGCCTCACGGCACGCGGCGGCGACGGCGGCGACCGGCTGCTCCGTACCCACCTCATGGTTGGCCGACTGCAGACAGGCGAGCGCGGTGTCGGGGCGGAGGGCGGCGGTGTACGCGTCGGGAGAGACGGCACCCGTACGCAGTACGGGCACTTCGGTCACCGCCCCGCCCTCGGCCCGATGGACCTCCGCCGCATGCAGCACCGAAGAGTGTTCGACAGCGGACACGGTCAGGTGGCGCCCGACGCGGCGGCGTCCCGCCAGCGCCCCGGCGATCCCGGAATGCACGGCCGACGTACCGGATGAGGTGAACACCAACTCGTCCGCCCGACACCCCACCGCTTCGGCAGCAGCCTCACGCGCCGCATCGAGCAACAGCCGGGCGCGCCGCCCTTCGCGGTAGAGCCGTGCGGGGTCGGCCCACCCTTCGTCGAGCGAGGCGACAAGGGCCTGCCGGGCAACGGGATGGAGGGGAGCGCTGGAAGCAGCGTCAAAGTAGGCCACACAGCAACGCTAACGTTCAGCAGCGCGGCGGACCTCAGGGCAGCGGACCAAGGGGCGCGGGGCTGTGTCGATATGCGGCTCCGCCGCGCGGGCGCGACCAGCCACAAACAACCCGCACTCGCCACACATAGCCGCACCCCCGAGCTATCAGGCGCCCCAACCACCCTTCGGCTGACCGGCGGCACGTAGGGGCCCCCTCCCCGCGAACCCCCGGAGGGCGTCGGCTAGGGTTTGGTCCGCATAAACATCCAAACCCCTGCCCGACGCAGGGCGGCGACCGACCACCGAGAAGGCCGCAGCCAACACGCGCGGGCGAGACTCTCGGGAAGGCGCTACGTGAGTCCCAACGGCTCCGACCTCCCCCACGCCCTGGGGGGCGCGGGCGGTACCCCCACGCCGCAGCGCCCGATGCGGCGGAAGCTGCTGCAGGCACTGACTGCGGGCCTGGTCCTGGCGACAGCCTCTGGTTGCTCGTACAACTGGGAAGACTTCCCCCGCCTTGGTATGCCCACCCCGACCACGGAAGAGGCTCCGCGGATCCTCTCCCTGTGGCAGGGCTCGTGGGCCGCAGCACTCGCCACGGGCGTGCTGGTCTGGGGCCTGATCCTGTGGAGTGCTTTCTTCCACCGGCGCAGCCGCACCAAGGTCGAAGTTCCCCCGCAGACCCGGTACAACATGCCCATCGAGGCGCTGTACACGGTGGTCCCCCTCATCATCGTCTCGGTGCTGTTCTACTTCACGGCCCGCGACGAGTCGGAGCTCCTCAGCCTCGACAAGAAGCCGGACGTGACGGTCAACGTCGTCGGCTACCAGTGGAGCTGGGGCTTCAACTACGTCGAGAACGTCGAGGGTTCGGACGGCGACGCGAAGACCGACAAGAACCTGGACGCGATTCCGCAGCGGTTCAAGGACGACTTCCCGGCGAACGCCGGCGGTGTCTACGACGTCGGCACCCCGGGCCAGCGGAACCCCCAGACGAACAACCCCGGTCCGACCCTCTGGCTCCCCAAGGGCAAGACGGTCCGCTTCGTCCTCACCTCGCGTGACGTCATCCACTCCTTCTGGGTGGTGCCGTTCCTGATGAAGCAGGACGTCATCCCGGGCCACACCAACTCCTTCCAGGTGACCCCCAACAAGGAGGGCACCTTCCTCGGCAAATGCGCCGAACTGTGCGGCGTCGACCACTCCCGGATGCTCTTCAACGTGAAGGTCGTCTCTCCCGAGCGTTACGAGGCCCACCTCAGGGAGCTCGCGGAGAAGGGCCAGACCGGTTACGTCCCGGCCGGTATCGAGCAGACGGACCACGAGAAGAACCGGGAGACGAACCAACTGTGAGCATCCTCAACGAACCTCAGGGTGCCGCGCCGGAAGACACGTACCAGAACGAGGTCCCGGTACGGCGGAAGCAGCCCGGCAACGTCGTCGTCAAGTGGCTCACCACCACGGACCACAAGACGATCGGCACGCTGTATCTGGTCACGTCGTTCGCGTTCTTCGTCATCGGCGGTGTGATGGCGCTGCTGATGCGCGCCGAGCTGGCCCGCCCCGGCAGCCAGATCATGTCGAACGAGCAGTTCAACCAGGCGTTCACGATGCACGGCACGATCATGCTGCTGATGTTCGCGACGCCGCTGTTCGCCGGTTTCACGAACTGGATCATGCCGCTGCAGATCGGTGCCCCCGATGTGGCGTTCCCGCGGCTGAACATGTTCGCCTACTGGCTGTACCTGTTCGGCTCGCTGATCGCGGTGGGCGGCTTCCTCACCCCGCAGGGCGCCGCCGACTTCGGCTGGTTCGCCTACTCCCCGCTGTCCGACGCGGTCCGCTCGCCGGGCATCGGCGCCGACATGTGGATCATGGGCCTGGCGTTCTCCGGCTTCGGCACCATCCTCGGCGCGGTCAACTTCATCACCACCATCATCTGCATGCGCGCCCCGGGCATGACCATGTTCCGCATGCCGATCTTCGTGTGGAACGTGCTGCTCACCGCGGTGCTGGTGCTGCTCGCCTTCCCGGTGCTGGCCGCCGCGCTGTTCGCGCTGGAGGCGGATCGGAAATTCGGGGCACATATCTTCGATGCCGCGAATGGTGGCGCGTTGTTGTGGCAACACCTCTTCTGGTTCTTCGGGCATCCAGAGGTGTACATCATCGCGCTGCCGTTCTTCGGCATCATCTCCGAGGTCATCCCGGTCTTCTCCCGTAAGCCGATGTTCGGCTACATGGGCCTGATCGGCGCGACCATCGCGATCGCCGGTCTGTCGGTCACCGTGTGGGCGCACCACATGTACGTCACCGGCGGCGTGCTGTTGCCGTTCTTCTCCTTCATGACGTTCCTGATCGCCGTGCCAACGGGCGTGAAGTTCTTCAACTGGATCGGAACGATGTGGAAGGGGTCGTTGTCGTTCGAGACCCCGATGCTGTGGGCCACCGGCTTCCTGATCACCTTCACCTTCGGTGGTCTGACCGGTGTCATCCTGGCCTCGCCGCCGATGGACTTCCACGTCTCCGACTCGTACTTCGTGGTGGCGCACTTCCACTACGTGGTGTTCGGCACGGTGGTGTTCGCGATGTTCTCCGGCTTCCACTTCTGGTGGCCGAAGATGACCGGCAAGATGCTCGACGAACGCCTCGGCAAGATCACCTTCTGGACGCTGTTCATCGGCTTCCACGGCACGTTCCTCGTCCAGCACTGGCTGGGTGCCGAGGGCATGCCGCGGCGGTACGCGGACTATCTCGCGGCCGACGGCTTCACCGCGCTGAACACGATCTCGACGATCAGCTCCTTCGTGCTCGGCCTGTCGCTTCTGCCGTTCTTCTACAACGTGTGGAAGACCGCCAAGTACGGCAAGAAGGTCGAGGTCGACGACCCGTGGGGCTACGGCCGCTCGCTGGAGTGGGCGACATCCTGCCCGCCGCCGCGGCACAACTTCCTCACCCTGCCGCGGATCCGCAGCGAATCCCCGGCGTTCGACCTGCACCATCCGGAGATCGCCGCCATCGACCAGCTCGAGAACGTCGGTCCTGCTGAGAAGTCCCTCGCTGGTGGCAAGGAGGCCGGCAAGTGAAGATCCAGGGCAAGATGTTCATCTGGCTGGCCGTCTTCATCCTCGCCATGGCGATCGTCTATGGCTATTGGTCGAAGGAGCCGGCCGGCACCACGGCGCTCTTCCTGGGCTTCGGCCTGAGCATCATGATCGGCTACTACCTGGCCTTCACGGCCCGGCGGGTCGATGTGGGCGCCCAGGACAACAAGGAGGCCGACGTCGCGGACGACGCCGGCGAGATCGGCTTCTTCAGCCCGCACAGCTGGCAGCCGCTCTCCCTCGGCATCGGTGGCGCGCTCGCCTTCATGGGCGTCGTCTTCGGCTGGTGGCTGCTGTACTTCTCGCTGCCGATCATCGCGATCGGCCTGTGGGGCTGGGTCTTCGAGTACTACCACGGCGAGAACCGCACCCAGTAACACGCGCTCGGCGCTCTGGAGCCCGGACCCTCCGTCACGGAGGGTCCGGGCTCCCTCGTCTGCCGGACAAGGCATCCCCCATACGGGCCACCCGCCGCGCCGCAGTGGTCGTGCGTTCTTACGTTGAACGCATGAGCCCCTCACCGCGAAACCGCACCGTCACCAGCTGCACCTTGCTGCTGGTCACCCTGGTCGTGGTCGCGGGCGTCACGGCCTGCGACTCCGACGGTCACCCGCTCTCGGCCAGGCCGTACGACGCGGCGGAACAGATCTCCTTCAACGCCCCGGTCGGCGACGGCAAGAAGGCCGACCCGGACAAGCCCCTGGAGATCACCGCCGAGGACTCCGACGGACGCATCACCGACGTGACGGCCACGGACGCGGCCGGGCGGTACGTGGCGGGCGAACTCTCCGCGGACGGCTCCCGCTGGCACAGCACCTCACCGCTCGCTGCGGGCGCCCGCTACACGGTGCGGGTGAGCACGGAGAACGAGGACGGGGAGCCCGGCCGCAAGGTCCTCGCCTTCGACACCGGCAGGCCCACCACGAAGAAGCGGCTGGGCGTCAAGTTCGGCCCCGACGCGGGCACGTACGGTGTCGGCCAGCCCGTCACGGCCGAACTCAGCGCCCCCCTCAAGGACAAGGCGGCCCGGAAGGTCGTCGAGCGCGCCCTCAAGGTCGTCTCGCAGCCCGCCATGGAGGGCGCCTGGCACTGGGTGGACGCCAAGACCCTGCACTACCGCCCCAGGGAGTACTGGCCCGCCCACGCCACCATCCGCGCGTACAGCAACCTCAACGGCATAAAGGTCGCCGAACGGCTCTGGGGCGGCACGGCCAAGCCCCTGAAGCTCACCACGGGCGACCGCGTCGAAGCCGTGACGGACGCCGCCGCGCACTCTATGGCGGTCCACCGCAACGGCAAGGTGATCAAGCGGATCCCCATCACCACCGGCAAGCCCGGCTTCGAGACCCGCAACGGCGTCAAGGTCGTGCTCGGCAAGGAGTACTTCGTACGGATGCGCAGCACCAGCATCGGCATCGCCGAGGGCAGCGCGGAGTCGTACGACCTGCCCGTCTACTACGCCACCCGCGTCACCTGGAGCGGCGAGTACGTCCACGCCGCCCCCTGGTCCACCGGCTCCCAGGGCTCCGCCAACGTCAGCCACGGCTGCACCGGCATGAGCACCGCGAACGCCGCCTGGTTCTTCAAGACCGTCCGCCCCGGCGACATCGTCAAGGTCGTCAACTCGGAAGGCGACATGATGACCCCCTTCGACAACGGCTTCGGCGACTGGAACCTCGACTGGCAGAAGTGGCAGAAGGGCAGCGCGTTGGTGGAGGGGCCGAGCCCGCAGGACAGGGCACGCCTAACTCCGGTTTCGGCATGAGCGGACGTCCAGGGGGCGCCCCGTTAGGGGCGCGGGGCTGTATCGATTTGCGGCTCCGCCGCGTGGGCGCGATCAACCACAACGGGCCGGCAGCCGCCAAACTACCTACTGGACCGAGCTCTCAGGCGCTCAGGGTCTTCTGCCTCAGCAGAGAAGCCAACGCCGACGCGAAGTCAACAGGCTCCACCGGCAGGATTGCCGTCGCGTCCGCCCGAGACCACGTGGCCAGCCACGCATCCTGCGGCCGCGCGATCAGCAGCAGCACGGGCGGGCAGTTGAACACCTCGTCCTTGATCTGGCGGCACATCCCCATGCCGCCCATCGGCACGGCCTCACCGTCCAGCACACAGACGTCGATCCCACCCCGGTCCAGCTCCTTGAGAACCGCCGCCGGAGTCGCGCACTCGATGAACTCGACCTGAGGAACATCACTCGCCGGCCGGCGCCCGGTGGCGAGCCGCACCTGCTCCCGCGTAGTGGAGTCGTCGCTGTAGACCAGCACCGTGGCGGTCGCCTGCATTGTTCCTCCGTGACTTCGGGACTCGCGTCGTAAGGACGTCGTACGGACATGGACCGAATGGTTCGCTGCGCGGATGCTACTCCCTTGAACACCTGCTACACACCGGTCCGGACCCCGTTCCCTGAGCCATCCGGGCAGCGCACAGCGCACGGACACTCCGAACGGCACCCCCCGGGGTGAGGGCGGGATAAGCGACCGACATAATGTCGGTCGTGGCGACAGCAACGACAGTAGAAACCGGGCACGCGCACCCGTCGGTCAATCGGCCGAACCTCACCAGCGTCGGAACCATCATCTGGCTGAGTTCCGAGCTGATGTTCTTCGCGGCCCTCTTCGCGATGTACTTCACCCTGCGATCGGTGACCGGGCCGGATCACTGGAAGGAGATGGCGGACACCCTCAACTTCCCGTTCTCGGCGGCCAACACCACGATCCTGGTGCTCTCCTCCCTCACCTGCCAGCTCGGCGTGTTCGCCGCCGAGAAGGGCGATGTGAAGAAGCTCCGGATGTGGTTCATCGTCACCTTCATCATGGGTGCGGTCTTCATCGGCGGTCAGGTCTTCGAGTACACGGAGCTGGTCAAGCACGAGGGCCTCTCGCTCTCGTCCGACCCGTACGGCTCGGTGTTCTACCTGACCACCGGCTTCCACGGCCTGCACGTGACGGGTGGTCTCATCGCCTTCCTGCTGGTCCTGGGGCGTACGTACGCGGCCCACAGGTTCACGCACGAGCAGGCGACCGCCGCCATCGTCGTGTCCTACTACTGGCACTTCGTCGATGTCGTCTGGATCGGCCTCTTCGCCACGATCTACATGATCAAGTAGCCGGGCCCGCTCCCGCGCACTGTCCAGAAGCACCGACGCAGAAGATCCTGACACCGGGGTAATCCGTGAAAAAGCTCTCCGCACGACGACGCCATCCGCTGGCGGCGGTCGTCGTCCTACTCATCGCGCTGGCGGCCACCGGGGGGATCTACACCCTGGTCGCGCCCCCGGACCCTGCCAAGGCCGATGAGACCGCCCAGACCCTCACCATCGAAGAGGGCCAGAAGCTCTATGCCGTCGGCTGCGCCAGCTGCCACGGCACGGGCGGTAAGGGCACCTCCGACGGGCCGAGCCTGGTGGGTGTGGGTGCCGCGGCCGTCGACTTCCAGGTCGGTACCGGCCGTATGCCGGCGCAGCAGCCCGGCGCTCAGGTGCCGAAGAAGAAGAACATCTACTCGCAGGCCGAGATCGACCAGCTCGCGGCGTACATCGCCTCGTTCGGTGCCGGTCCCGCCGTGCCGACCGAGAACCAGTACAGCCCCGAGGGCGCGGACATCGCCAAGGGCGGCGAGCTGTTCCGTAACAACTGCGCGCAGTGCCACAACTTCACCGGCGAGGGCGGCGCGTTGACGAACGGCAAGTACGCCCCGACGCTGGAAGACGTCGATCCGAAGCACATCTACGAGGCCATGGAGACCGGCCCGCAGAACATGCCGTCCTTCCCCGACACCACGCTGACGGAGAAGAACAAGAAGGACATCATCGCGTACCTGGGCGAGGTCAACAGCGACAAGTCGAAGAGCCCCGGCGGACTGGACCTGGGCGGCCTCGGGCCGGTCAGCGAGGGCCTGTTCGGCTGGATCTTCGGTCTCGGTGGACTGATCGCCGTCGCCGTGTGGGTCGCCGCCCGGACCGCAAAGGCCAAGAAGTCATGAGTAGCCAAGAAACTCCAGAAGAGAACCTGCCCGAAGAGCGGGCCGACGACGAGCACGGTGCGGTAGCCGTCCCGGGCGAGAAGCATCCGTTCGCGGACCCGGGGCTGCCGCCCCACGAGCACCGCATCCAGGACATCGACGAGCGGGCCGCCAAGCGGTCCGAGCGTACGGTCGCCCTTCTGTTCACGCTGTCGATGCTGGCCACCGTCGCCTTCATCGCCGCGTTCGTGGCGATCCCGGTCGACAAGATCGTCTACATCTGGCCTCTCGGCCACATCAGCGCGCTGAACTTCGCGCTCGGTATGACCCTCGGTGTGGCGCTGTTCGCCATCGGCGCGGGCGCGGTCCACTGGGCCCGCACGCTGATGTCCGACGTGGAACTCGTCGACGAGCGGCACGCGATCGAGGCCACGCCCGAGGTCAAGGCCAAGGTCATGGAGGACTTCCGGCAGGGTGCCAAGGAGTCCGCGCTCGGCCGCCGCAAGCTGATCCGCAACACGATGTTCGGCGCGCTGGCCCTGTTCCCGCTCTCCGGCGTCGTCCTTCTGCGCGACCTCGGTCCGCTGCCGGAGGACAAGCTGCGGCACACGCTGTGGAAGAAGGGCAAGCTGCTCGTCAACATGAACACGAACGAGCCGCTGCGTCCCTCTGACATCGCGGTCGGTTCACTGACCTTCGCCAAGCCCGAGGGCCTGGAGGAGCACGACCACGATTTCCAGAACGAGATCGCCAAGGCGGCCCTGATGATCGTCCGGCTGCAGCCGGACGACATCAAGGACAAGCGCGAGCTCGAGTGGTCCCACGAGGGCACCGTGGCGTACTCGAAGATCTGCACCCACGTCGGCTGCCCGATCTCCCTGTACGAGCAGCAGACGCACCACGTCCTCTGCCCCTGTCACCAGTCCACCTTCGACCTCTCCGACGGTGCCCGAGTGATCTTCGGCCCCGCTGGTCACGCCCTGCCGCAGCTGCGGATCGGCGTGAACGACGAGGGCTACCTCGAGGCGCTCGGCGACTTCGAAGAGCCCGTCGGTCCTGCTTTCTGGGAGCGCGGATGAGCACTTCAACCGACGACCGCCGCAAGGCACCCGCGGGCGAGCGGGTCGCCGACTGGGCCGATGGCCGCCTCGGCATCTACGGCCTGGCCAAGGCCAACATGCGCAAGATCTTCCCGGACCACTGGTCCTTCATGCTGGGTGAGATCGCCCTCTACAGCTTCATCATCATCATCCTCACGGGTGTGTATCTGACGCTGTTCTTCCACCCGTCGATGAACGAGATCGAGTACCACGGCAGTTACGTCCCGATGCAGGGCGTGCTGATGAGTGAGGCGTACGCCTCCACGCTGGACATCAGCTTCGACGTGCGCGGCGGTCTGCTGATCCGGCAGATCCACCACTGGGCGGCGATCATCTTCCTGGCCGCCATGTTCGTGCACATGATGCGCGTCTTCTTCACCGGCGCCTTCCGCAAGCCGCGTGAGATCAACTGGCTGTTCGGGTTCCTGCTGTTCGTCCTGGGCATGTTCACCGGGTTCACCGGCTACTCGCTCCCGGACGACCTGCTGTCCGGCACCGGTGTCCGCTTCACACAGGGCGCGATCCTGTCCACGCCGATCATCGGCACGTACATCTCGATGTTCCTGTTCGGCGGGGAGTTCCCGGGCGACGACTTCGTCGCGCGGTTCTACGGGATCCACATCCTGCTGTTGCCGGGCATCATGCTCGCGCTCGTGGTCGGCCACCTGATCCTGGTCTTCTACCACAAGCACACGCAGTTCGCGGGCGCCGGCCGGAGCGACAAGAACGTCGTCGGGATGCCGCTGCTGCCGGTCTACATGGCCAAGGCCGGAGGCTTCTTCTTCCTGGTCTTCGGGTTCATCGCCGCCCTCGCCGGTGTCGCGTCCATCAACCCGATCTGGGTACTGGGCCCGTATCGCGCGGATCAGGTGTCCACGGGTGCTCAACCCGACTGGTACATGGGCTTCGCCGAGGGACTGGTCCGGGCCATGCCCGGCTGGGAGATCAATATCGCGGGCCATACGCTCGTCCTGGGCGTGTTCATCCCGCTGGTGATCTTCGGTCTCTTCCTCGGGGTGATCGCGCTCTATCCGTTCATCGAGTCCTGGATCACCGGGGACAAACGCGAGCACCACATCCTGGACCGGCCGCGCAACGCCCCGACGCGTACCGCCTTCGGTGTCGCCTGGATCACCGCGTACATGATCATGCTGATCGGTGGTGGCAACGACATCATTGCCACCAGCTTCCATCTGTCGATCAACGCGGTCACCTGGTTCGTCCGGATCGGGTTCTTCGTCGGACCGGTCATCGCGTTCATCGTCACCAAGCGGATCTGTCTCGGCCTGCAGCGCCGCGACAAGGACAAGGTGCTGCACGGCCGCGAGTCGGGCATCATCAAGCGCCTGCCGCACGGTGAGTTCATCGAGGTCCACGAGCCGCTCAGCCAGGAGCAACTGCATGTGCTCACCGCGCACGAGCAGTACCAGCCGGCCGAGATCGGCCCGACGGTCGACGAGAACGGCGTCGAGCGCAAGGTGAAGGCCCCGCAGAAGCTGAAGTCCAAGCTCAGCAAGGCCTACTACGGGGAAGACAGCCAGATCCCCAAGCCGACCGCCGAGGAGTACCGGGAGATCACGAGCGGCCACGGCCACCACTGATCGCTGCGCTCGCCACGCGCGGTTCCAAAGAGCCCCGTCCATTGCATGGACGGGGCTCTTTGCCGTCCCCCGGAGCTGGATAGGGTGGGTGCCAACCTTTCGGGACGGACGATGACGACCAGGAGCGGCTGATGAACGCTGTGACCCCCGCTGGAGGCGACACCGCGGCGGGCCGTTCCTGGCCCGCGCTGCTGAACGGACTGCTGGACGGGCGCGACCTGACCGCGGACGACACGGCCTGGGCGATGGACCTGATCATGCGCGGCGAGGCGACCGACGCGCAGATCGCCGGGTTCGCGGTGGCGCTGCGGGCCAAGGGAGAGACCGTCGAGGAGATCTCCGGGCTCGTACGGACGATGTACGACCACGCCAATCTGATCGAGGTGTCGGGGGACACCGTCGACATCGTCGGTACGGGTGGGGACGGGGCGAAGACCGTCAACATCTCCACGATGTCGGCGATCGTGATCGCAGGGACCGGGGCGAAGGTCGTCAAGCACGGCAACCGCGCGGCCTCGTCGGCCTCCGGAGCCTCGGACGTACTGGAGAAGCTGGGCGTCAATCTGGAGCTGACGCCGCAGCGGGTCGCCGAGGTGGCCGAGGAGGCCGGGATCACCTTCTGCTTCGCGGTGAAGTTCCATCCGGCGCTACGTCATGTGGGCGCCGCACGGGCGCAGTTGGGGATCCGGACGACATTCAACCTGCTCGGTCCGCTCACCAACCCGGCCCGCGTCAAGGCGCAGGCCGTCGGGGTCGCCGACGCGCGGATGGCGCCCATCGTGGCCGGCGTCCTCGCCGAGCGCGGCAACTCGTCCCTGGTCTTCCGCGGCGACGACGGTCTCGACGAGCTGACCACCACGTCCACGTCGCGTGTCTGGGTGGTACGGGACGGGAAGGTCCACGAGGAGATCTTCGATCCGCGGGATGCGGGGATCGAGCTGGTGCCGGTGGAGGCGTTGCGGGGGGCTGACGCTTCGTACAACGCGGACGTGGCGCTGCGCTTGCTGAACGGGGAGACCGGGCCTGTGCGGGACGCTGTGCTGCTGAACTCGGCGGCGGCGTTGGTGGCTCTGTCGCCGGGTGACGGTCCGCTTGCGGACCAGCTTCGTGAGGGGATGGCCAGGGCGGCGGAGGCCATTGACTCGGGGGTGGCGAAGCGGACGTTGGACCGGTGGGTGGCTGTTAGTAACGCGTAGTGCCTCCGGCGGTTGGGCGGGTGGGTTCGTTGTCGGGTGCGGGTCCGTTGTGGCTGGTCGCGCCGTTCCCCGCGCCCCTTGGGGTCCGGTGGGTGGGTCGGGGCCGTGGGCCGGTGCGTCAGCCCGTCGCAGGCCGGGCGTACGGCCCTTTGCTGGTACAGGGTGCGGGTTTCCTGAGACAGAACCTAAGCGACGGGCATACGACGCACCGGCCCACGGCCCCTCCCGCCGGTGGGAGGCTGCGGGCACGTGGTGGCTGGTGAGCATGGTGGCTGGCGGTTCCAGGGACGCGCCCTTCAGGGGCGCGGGGAACTGCGCGAGCAACCACGACGCACCTGCAGCCGCGACACGACGTGTCACCCCCACCCCCTGGCGGGGGCCCGGGGCGCAGCCCCTGGGATGGGACGGGTAGGGGCGGCGGGGGCGAGAAACCCCCCGTTCCGGGATCCGGACCGGAGTTGCAATCGGTCGAACAGGTTGCGTATGTTCGGCGGCAGGTCATGAGTGACAGCCAAGAGGCCCCGGCCGGCTGTCCGGCAACCCTCCGTCCGTGGCGGGGTGCCCCGGGTGAAGACCAGGTCGTAGGCAGCAAGGCCTGCGGCAAGCGCGGACCCCTCGCGATGAACCAGGGGTCCTGGTCTCGAGGGAGTGTCATGTCTGTCTTCACCGCTGTCGCTGAGCCGTTGCCTGTTCTGGGACGGGACGTCACCGTTCCTCTTGTCACCGGCGGCGAGGTCACGTACGCCGCTCTCGACTACGCCGCCAGTGCCCCGGCCCTCCAGAGGGTGTGGGACGACGTGGCCGCGTACGCGCCGTACTACGGGAGCGTGCACCGGGGGGCCGGGTATCTGTCCCAGTTGTCCACGGATCTGTTCGAGAACGCTCGGATCGCCGTCGCCGAGTTTCTCGACTGCCGGGACGGTGACCAGGTCGTCTTCACCCGGTCCACCACCGACTCGCTCAACCTGCTCGCCGCCGCTCTCCCCGCCGACTGCCAGGTCTACGTCTTCGAGACCGAGCACCACGCCTCGCTGCTGCCCTGGCGCAACGCCCACGTCACCTGCCTCGACGCGCCGCGCACGCCCGCCCAGGCCGTCGCCACCCTCGAGCGCGCCCTCGCCGACCGGGATCCCAGCGGTCCCGCCCTCGTCTGCGTCACCGGAGCCTCCAACGTCACCGGCGAGTTGTGGCCCGTACGCGAACTGGCCGCCGCCGCGCACGCGCACGGCGCGCGGATCGTGCTCGACGCCGCGCAGCTGGCGCCCCATCACCCCGTCTCCGTACGGGAGTTGGACGTCGACTGGGTCGCGTTCTCGGGGCACAAGCTGTACGCGCCCTTCGGGGCGGGTGTGCTCGCCGGGCGTTCCGACTGGCTGCGTGAGGCGGACCCGTATCTCGCGGGTGGCGGTGCTAGTCGGAAGGTGTCGCGTCGGGCGGACGGTGGCGTCGATGTGGAGTGGCATGACAGTGCCGCTCGGCATGAGGCCGGGTCGCCCAACGTCATCGGTGCCTACGCCGTCGCCTCCGCCTGCAAGGCCCTCACCGAGGTCGGCTTCGACACGCTCGTCGCCCGTGAGCAGTATCTGATCGACACCGTACGGGCAGGTCTCGCCGAGGTGCCTGAAGTGCGTGTTCTCTCGCTCTTCGGGGACGACGCCCCGCGCGTCGGCGTCATCTCCTTCGTCGTCGACGGCTGGAACAGCTCGCATTTCGCCGCCGCGCTCTCCGCCGAGTACGGCATCGGCGTACGTGACGGGCTCTTCTGCGCCCACCCCCTCCTTCGTACCCTCCTCGGCAGTGAGCCGCAGGCCCAGGGCGAGTGCGGCGCCCCTGAGGCCGTGCCCGGCGAGAAGTCGCTCAACGCGATCCGGGTGAGCTTCGGGGCGGGGACGCCGGACGAGCATGTGGAGCGGTTCGTGGGCGCGGTCAAGGAGCTGGTGAGGGACGGGGCGCGGTGGAACTACCGTACGGAGGACGGCCGTTGCGTCCCGGATACCTCCGCCGGAGCGTGAGCTGGTAGCCGGGCGCCCAGCAGGATCATCCGCAGGGCCCGCTCCGTCGCGTCCGTGAGGAGTTCGCTTCCGCGGACCAGGGCCTCGGCGAGGGCCATCGGGGCGGGCAGGATGCCGGTGAAGGCGTCCACGCCCGGCACCGTGTGCGCGCCCTCGCCGAGTGTGCCCGCGAGGGCGAGGACCGGGCGGCCGTGCAGCTTGGCGCGGCGGGCCACCTCCGCCGGGATCTTGCCGCGCGGCGTCTGCCGGTCCAGGGCGCCCTCGGCGGTGAGGACCAGGTCGGCGCGGGCGAGACGGGCGTCCAGGTCGAGGTGGTCCAGGAGGACGTCGAAGCGGGGGAGGAGGCGGGCGCCCAGGGCGGCCAGGCCCGCGCCCAGGCCTCCGGAGGCGCCGGTTCCGGGGCCGCCGCACAGGTCGGAGGTGATGGAGAGGTCGCGGGTGAGGACGTACGCCCAGTTCTCCAGGCCCGCCGACAGCTCCTCGACCTGCGCGGGGGTCGCGCCCTTCTGCGGGCCGAAGACCCGCGCCACGCCGCGCTCGCCGCACAGCACGTTGTACGGGTTGCAGGCGACGAGCAGTTCCACCTGAGTGAGGCGGGGGTCGAGGCCGGTCGGGTCGATCCGGTGCAGGCGGGTCAACTCCCGTCCGCCGTGTGGGAGTTCGAAGCCGTCCGCGTCGAGCAGCCGGGCGCCGAGTGCCTGGAGCGCGCCGGCGCCCCCGTCCGACGTCCCCGAGTCGCCGCAGCCCACCAGGATCCGTCGTACGCCCGTGTCGAGGGCGGCGCGGATCAGTTCGCCGACGCCGTACGTGGTCGTGGCGCCCGGGTCGCGCAGGCTGTGCGGGACGAGGGAGAGGCCCGCGACCGCCGCCATCTCCACCACCGCCGTGTCCCGCGAACCGAGGAGCGCGAAGTGGGTGCCGACGGGTTCCCCCACCGGACCCGTGGCGGGCAGGGCGACCAGCCTGCCTCCGGTCGAGGCGGCCAGTGCGGTGGCTGTGCCCTCGCCGCCGTCGACCAGGGGGATGAGGTCGATCTCGGCGTCGGGGACGACACGGCGTACGCCGGCCGCGATGGCGTCGGCGGCGGCCTGGGCGGACAGGGACTCCTTGAAGCCGCTGGGGGCCACGGCGAAACGGGTCAGCATGGTGGAACTCCTTCAGGACTTCAGGGGATTGAGAGGGGTGAGAGGGGTGAGAGGGGTGAGAGGGGTGAGAGCTTCGGGACGTCGGGGCTGCGGGACTTCAGGGATTGAGGACCGGCACGCCCAGCAGCGGCCATACCGCCAGCGCGAAGAGCAGGACGAGTGCGGCGGTCAGTGGGGCCAGTACGGCGGACAGGCGCAGCAGGTCGCGCGAGGTGTAGGTCGGCGTGCCGGGGATCTCGGCGAAGAGCGTGACCGGTTTCGCGGAGGCCGGGAGCGTGTGGCAGAAGCCGGCCGCCGCGGTGGACGCCAGCGCGGCGGCCACCGGGTTGACCCCGGCGCCCACGGCCGCCGCGATGACCAGCGGGACGAGGACGGACGAGCGGGCCGAGCGGGACTGGAGCACGAGATGCGCCGCCGTGCTGACAGCGATCACGAGCGCGAGGAAGAGCCACGGCTCCACGTCGACCGGAAGGCCGGCGACCAGCCACTTCGCCGCCCCCGAGTTCGCGAGCGCGACGCCCATCGCCATCGTCGCGGCCATGAAGAGGAGCAGCGACCAGGGGACGGTCTTGAGGGCGTCCTTGAGGCGTACGGTGCCGAGCGCGGGCGAGGACGCGACGATCGCGCCGATCAGGGCGACGACCGCGGGGGGCACCTGGTGGAGCGGTTCGCTGCACCACAGGGCCACCACGGTGGCGAGCAGCATCAGACAGCGTGACTCGGCGGACGACCACGGGCCGGTGACCGGTTGCTCGCTGTGCCGCTGGATGTCATCGGTCGTGATCCGTACGGGACCTCGGCGGTCCGCGCGCCTCGTGGTCGTCAACAGCACGACCTCGGCGGCCAGATGGGAGGAGGCCACCGCCAACGGCAGGCCGATCAGCAGCCATTGCGTGAAGCCGACCCGGTTGCCGGTCGCCTCCCACAGCACCGACACCGTGATCAGATGCGCTCCCGCACCGATCAGGGTCGCCACCGCCGACAGGAGAATCACGGTCGGAAACAGCAGCGCCAGCATCACGACCAGTCGCTTCCGGTCGGCCAGCACCTTGGCGAGCGCGAGGAACACCGGCAGCGCGAGCGCCGCCCGGCCGGAGGTCGCGGGCACCGCGAAGGCCGTCACGACGAGTGCCGCCGTGGTCAGATGGGCCAGCTGACGGACGCTGCGCGCGCCGCTGACCAGGAACGCCGCCGCCCGCCCCGCGAGTCCGGTCCGGGCCACCGCGGCGGCGAGTACGAAGGCGCAGATCAGCAGCCACACGGTGGAGTCGCCGAGGGTGCCGAAGAGCGTCTCGCTGCTGATCACGCCGGTCACCGTGAGGGCGAGTCCCGCACCCAGGGCGATGTACGTGTCGTCGATGGGCGTACCGATCCAGGCGCAGGTCGCCAGCGCGAAGACGGCGAGCGTCAGTCTCGCGTCACCGCTGAGCCCGGGGAAGTTGCCGGGCACGATCAGCAGGGCGCAGATGCTGAGGGCCACGCAGAGGGCGGCGGCTTGGCGTATTTGTGGGGAAGTCAGGCTCACGACATCCAGAGTTCACGGACGCGGTGAGTCCTCAATGAGCCGTAGATGAAAGGAACTTCACGCGGTAGGGCGTGGCGTCATCCGGGCAGCCGGTACCCCATCCCGCGCACCGTCTCCACGCTCTGCGCCCCTAGCTTCTTGCGCAGTGAACGGACGTACACATCAACGATGTTGGACCCCGGATCGAAGTCGTAGCCCCAGACGTGGGAGAGGATCTGCTCGCGCGACAGCACCTGCCCGGGGTGGCGCAGGAACAGTTCCAGGAGTACGAACTCCCGCGCCGTCAGATCGACCGTCCGCTCTCCCGCGCGGGCCCTGCGGGTACGCAGGTCCAGGGTCAGGTCCCCGCCGCGCAGCATGGTCACCTCGGGCGCCCTGACCGCCGTACGCAGCCGCAGCCGTACCCGGGCGAGGAGTTCCTCGAAGCGGAACGGCTTGGTCATCCAGTCGTCGGCGCCGCCCTCCAGGCCGGCCACCGTGTCGCGTACGGAGTCCCGGGCGGTCAGTACGATCACCGGGACCGTCACCCGGGCCTCGCGCAGTTCCCGCAGCACGGTGAAGCCGTCCCGTCCGGGCAGCCCTATGTCGAGGATCACCAGGTCGAAGCCGCCGGTCAGCGCGTACTCGTAGGCCGCGTCGCCGTCCCCCACGACGGTCGTGGTGAAGCCGCCCGCACGCAGCCCTTTCTCGACGAAGGAGGCGATGCGCTCCTCGTCCTCGACGATCAGGATCCGGTTCATGCGCGCCAACCCGTCATGTGCGTTCCTCTTCCAGTACGAGTACGAAGGTGGCCCCGCCGCCCTCGGTGTCCCGCAGCTCCACCTGCCCACGATGCCCCTCGGCGATGGCCCGGACGATCGACAGGCCGAGGCCGGCGCCGGAGCCGCGGGCGCCGCGCCGTGCGGTGCCCCGGCGGAACCGTTCGAAGATCAGCTCGGCGTCCTGCGGCTGCACACCGGGCCCCGAGTCGGCGACGTACAGCTCGATGCGGGAGCCGGTGAGGCGCGAGCCGATGCGGATGGACTGGCCGGGAGTCGTGTGCTGTACGGCGTTCTGCGCGAGCTGCACCATCGCCTGCGTGATGCGCTGCGGGTCGAGGCGAACCTCGCCGTCGGCGACTTCGGCCAGCTCCCAGCGGCGCTCGCCGAGGGTGCGGGCCTTGACGAAGACGTCGGCGGTGAGCTCGCCGAGCTGTACGGGCTCGGGGGTCACGAAGTCGGGGCGCTCGGCCTTGGCGAGCAGCAGCAGGTCCTCGACGATCCGGCTCATCCGGTCCAGCTCGTCGGTGACCAGACGTACGGTCTCCTCGCGCTCGGCCGGATCGTCGCCCATCAGCTCCAGGTGGCCGCGCACGATCGTGATCGGGGTACGCAGCTCGTGGCCCGCGTCGTCGACGAACTCCCGCTGGGCGGCGAAGGCCCGCTCCAGGCGGTCCAGCATCGCGTTGAACGTCTCGGCGAGCGCGGCCACGTCGTCCCGGCCCTGGACCGGGATACGCCGGGTGAGGTCCTGCTCGGTGAGCTGCGCGGCGGCGGTACGGACCAGGCGTACGGGCTTGAGGATCCGCCCGGCCACCACCCAGCCGATGCCCGTCGTCATCACCAGCGCGACCCCGGAGATGGCCAGCAGGATGCGGAAGACCTCGTTCGCGCGGTCCTGCTCGCGCCCGGGGTGGAAGGCGACGACGAAGGCGGCCTCGGGCTCGCCGCCGGAACGGGCGACGGCGACCTTGGCCCAGCGGATCTCTCCGGAGGCGCGGTGCAGCGTACCGGTGGAGTCCGGGGACTCGAAGATGCGGCGGCGGGCTTCCAGGTCGTCGTGCAGGGGCAGGCGGACGTTGATCTCGCGTGGCTGGGTGCGCTGTACGGGCTCCTTGTTCGGCACTCCGATCAGCCCGATCAGCTCCTCGTCGGGGTCGGCGTACTGGCGCTCCAGGAAGACCTCCAGCAGCCGCTCGGGATCGGTGAACGGACGACCGGTCTCCGGATCCCTGCCCCGGGTCTCGAAGTTGGCGAACTCACCGGTCTCCTGCGCGAGCAGCCGGCTGACCCGGTTGTCGACGTCGCGCAGGAGGATCGAGCGGGTGGTCATGGCCACCGCCGCGAAGGCGACCGCCGTCACGAGCAGCAGCCAGAGCAGGATGCGGACCCGGGCCGTGATCCACCGGCGTACGGGAACGGGCTCAGCCGTCGTCGCCGGGGCCGTCGTCGTCGCCGGGCCCGTCGTCGTCTGACCCGCCACCTGTTCCGCCGCCGTTCGTCTTGCCACCTGTTCCGTCGTCCGTCCCGGCTCCCGCCCCGCCGTCGTCGTCGTTGTCGTCGTCGGTCACCGGAGGCCGGGAGACGACCTCGTCACTGGGTGTGGGTTTCTTCGAGGGGGTCCCCGAGGGCGTCCCACCCTTGTCGAGCTCGACCTTGGCAGGGACCTTGGGAGACTCCGGGCTGTCGGTCAGGGCGTAACTGGTCGCGGCGATCCCCAGCGGAATGGCCACGACGGCTGCGAGGGCTGCGATGCGATGAGAGAAGCTCATGGCTCAGATCCTCCGGGCGGAACCCGTCACTGAGGATGAGCCCAAGATGAGGAACTCTTCATCCGGCGGCCATGACGACCGTCAGCTGTCAAGCCCGATGGCGAACGCGGCCTCAAGATCATGCTGCGAGTACGTACGGAACGCCACATGCGTGTCCGTGGCCTCCACCCCCGGAATCTTGCTGATCTGCCCGGGGATGATGTCCGCCAGATCGTCATGAGCCTTCACCCGGACCATGGCGATCAGGTCGTAGGTACCGGTCACGGAGAAGACCTCACTGACGGACTCCAGCGCCGCGATCGACTCGGCGATCTCAGGAATCCGGTCCACGCTGGTCTTGATGAGCACGATCGCGGTGATCACGGCTGGTTTTCTCCCTCGGTGGCCTTCGCTGGGGATTTCACTGTAGCCGTCCGCGCACAGCGCACCCAGGCGTAGCCGAAGCCGAAGGAAAAGCCCAGCAAGTGGGCCAGATACGCGACCCCCGGACCCGGCATCTCGCGGGTCGCCGCCAGCCACTGGAGGGACACCCAGAACGGCAGGACCACCCAGGCCGGGAACCGCAGCGGCAGGAAGAACAGGAACGGGAAGAGACTGGTCACCCGGGCTTTGGGGAACAGGTAAAGGAACGCGCCGAGGACCGCGGAGATCGCACCGGAGGCGCCGACCAGGGTATGTCCGGAGTCGGCGTGGGCGGCCGCGTAGCCCAGCAGGGCAAGGCAGCCGCAGCCCACGTAGAAGAGGGCGTACTGGATGTGACCCATCCGTTCCTCGGCCATCCCACCGAAGACATAGAGGAAGAGCATGTTGCCGAGGAGATGCAGCCAGCTGCCGTGCGCGAAGAGCGCCGTGGCCGGGGTGACGGCGGCGCGCGGTGCCCCGCTGAACAACTCGACGGGCACGACACCCCAGCGCTCGAAATAGGCCCGCTGCGCGGAAAGGAGCTCGTCACCGGTGCCGTACGCGGGGTTGAGCCCCGAGGCCGGGCCGACCAGGAAGATCAGACAGCACAGGGTGATCAGTGAGTGGGTCACCGGTGCGGACTGATTCCGGGCCGCACGGACGACGGTCGCACCCCAGCTGCCGATCATGACCAGATCATGACGTAACCGGACCAGACAGCACAGAGTGCCTCGCCGTTCCCCGGTGACGGGCGTCGACTACACGCCAGGCCGTAGGGTTACGAGCCAACACGCTCCGGGGCTGCCCGGCGCGGCACGAAGACAGCGCACGAAGACAGCGTCACGAAATACCGACGAAAGAGAGCGACTGCGACGATGACGGTTCCCCTGCCGACCGCCGAGACCCGGTGGCGCTGCACGCTCTGCGGCAATCTCACGCGTTTCGACGTGACCCGTTCGTCGAAGGTCGTCGAGTACGTGCACCTCGATCTGGCCGGTGAGCCGAAGGTCGAGGAGCGGGAGGTGGTCAGTGAGACCATCGAGTCGGTGCGCTGCCGCTGGTGCAACGCGGTGGATCAGGTGGAACTGGTGGACAGGCCGGGCGCCGGCTCCTGAGGGAGCGGGCCCCGTCGAGGTATTGGGGTGACCGATGGTGGAGACCACAGGCGGGGAGCCGGCCGACGGCGCCGCTGAGGTGCTCGACCGTCCGATGCCCGACGGAGTGCGCCGCAGAGTCGTACAGATAGTCTCGGACGGCTTCGGCGGACTGACGGTCGCCGAACTGCCCGCCCAGCTGCGGCAGTACGCCCGCTTCACCCCGACCCGCCGCGCCAAGTTCGCGGGGAACGCCATGGCGGCGGCCCTGGAGACCGATCCGCTCTTCCGGCAGCGGATCGGTGAGCGGCTCAGAGAGGCCCAGCCGGAGCTCTGCGGCGCCCTCGACTCGGGCTCGCCGCCCCCGGCAGCGGACCCGCTCGATGTGGCGGCCGCGGCCTATGTGCTCCGCCCCATGGGCTGGGTGAAGCTGGTGACCGCCGCGGGCGAGGAGGCCCAGCGGGCGGACGCCGAGCGCGCCGACGAGGAGAACCGCGCCGAGCTGGAGCGGCTGCGCGAGGAGCTCGCCGAGGCCCGCGGCCAGACCCGGGCCGAGACCGAACGGCTGCGTACGGAGCTGGAGTCGGCGAAGAAGGAGGCCGAGTCGCTGCATCGCAAGCTGCGCTCGGCCCTCAGCGACGTCAAGCGCGGCGAGGCCGCCCTGCGGAAGGTACGGGGCGAGATCGAGTCCGTACGGGCCGAGGGGCAGGCCCAGGTGTCGGCCGCCGAGAGCGAGAGCCGGCGGCTGAAGGCACGGCTCGGGGAGACCGAGGCCGCCCTGGAGGCCGCTCGCAGAGCGGCGCGGGAGGGCCGCAGCGTCGAGGACATGCGCGTACGGCTGCTGCTCGACACCGTGCTCGACGCGGCACAGGGACTGCGGCGCGAGCTCGCTCTGCCGCCCGTGTCGGTGCGGCCCGCGGAGACCGTGGACGCGGTCGAACCAGGACGTATGACCCCGAAGGACATCGCCGCCCGCGCGTTGTCCGAGAACGATCCCGCGATCCTGGACCAGCTGCTCGCGCTGCCGCAGGCGCATCTGGTCGTCGACGGCTACAACGTCACCAAGACCGGCTATCCCCAAATGCCGCTGGAAAAGCAGAGGTTGCGCCTCCTCGGCCAGCTCTCGCAGCTCGCCGCGCAGACCGGCGCCGAGGTCACCTGCGTCTTCGACGGGGCAGAACTGGCCGCCCCGGTGCTGCTCGCGCCGCCGCGCGGCGTACGGGTGCTGTTCTCCAAAGCGGGCGTCACCGCTGATGAGTTGATCCGCCAGCTGGTACGCGCCGAGCCGCCCGGGCGGCCCGTCATCGTCGTCTCGACCGACCGCGAGGTGGCCGACGGAGTGGCCAAGGCGGGCGCGCGGCCGGTGGCTTCCGCGGTGCTGCTCAAGCGATTTTCGCGGGGTTGAGCCGGGCCGTTCGGGGAAGGCGCCCCGGCCGTCTCCAGCAGGGCGGAGCTTCTGCGGCGTACGCCCCATGAGGACCATAGGTCCCAACCGCAACCTCTGTGCTGCTTGCCCGAATTGATATGATCTTCACGCAACGTAGTGTCAAGCGTGTATTACCGCATGTGAGTTCGGAGTAAAGAAAACGCTCGGTAGCCGAGATTTTTCCTGCAAGGATTTGATCTGATCACAGGAGGATCACTAAGGTCTGGCCTCGAACCTCCGCTCGGGCGATCACTCATTGGGAGTGACGGTGGAGGGGCACCGCCAACCGGTGTTCTCGGTGGCGGCTGAGGTAATGAAGGAGCTCGCCCACGTGGCGTCCCACCGTCGACCTAAGCAGCCGAGCCGCACCCGCGTGACCGTGCTCACCACCGCCGCCGCTGCTGCCGTGGCCCTCACCTCACAGGCGGCCAACGCCGCGCCCGGCGAAAAGCCCAGCAAGGACGAGGTCAAGTCCAAGGTCGACAAGCTCTACCACGAGTCGGAGCTGGCCACCGACAAGTACAACGGCGCCAAGGAGAAGCAGGACAAGCTGGAGAAGGAGATCGACACCCTCCAGGACCAGGTCGCACGCGGCCAGGGCGATCTCAACGAACTCCGCGACGGCCTCGGCCTGATGGCCAGCTCCCAGTACCGCACGGGCGGCATCGACCCCTCCGTGCAGCTGTTCCTGTCCTCCGACCCGGACGACTACCTCGACAAGGCGTCCGCGATGGACCAGCTGAGCTCTCAGCAGGTCGAGACGCTCAAGAAGGTCCAGGAAAAGCAGCGCGCACTGGCTCAGCAGCGCCAGGAAGCCGCCGAGAAGCTCAAGGATCTCGCCGACACCCGCGAGACCCTGGCCAAGAAGAAGAAGGAAGTCCAGAGCAAGCTCGCCGACGCGCAGAAGCTCCTCAACACCCTGACCGCCCAGGAGAAGGCAGCGCTCGCCGCCGAGGAGCAGCGCGCCAGTCGTTCCTCCGGGGACCGCGTCGACCTCGGCAACGAGAAGCCGGCCTCCGGCCGCGGTGCCGCCGCCCTCGCCGCCGCCGAGACTCAACTCGGCAAGCCGTACGTCTCCGGTGGCAGCGGCCCCAACTCCTACGACTGCTCCGGGCTGACCCAGTGGGCCTACGGCCAGGCCGGGGTGGGAATCACCCGGACCACGTACACGCAGCACAACGACGGCACGAAGATCGGCCGCGGCGAGCTCCGGCCCGGCGACCTGGTCTTCTTCAACAGCCTGGCGCACGTCGGCCTGTACGCGGGAGGCGGCCAGGTGATCCACGCCCCGAAGCCGGGCACCGTCGTCCGCTACGAGGACATGAGCACCATCGGTAGCTTCCAGTTCGGCGTACGCGTCTGATTCCAGGGCCAGTTGGGCCGCCAGGATCCCCCGTAAGGCGCCGTCACCCGCGTCCGATGGGGGATACTGGGCCGCATGCGGTCACAGGGCACGGCCCGTATCTCCGCCGGGCTGGCACTGGTCCTGGCGGTGGCGGTCGGCTGCACCGGAAGCGATGACGGCGACGATGCCGCCCGTACGAATCCACCGGCGTCGACCCGCGCCGCGAGCAAATCCCCCAGCGCGACGCCCAGTCCGAGCCCTTCGCCGGCCAATCCCGTGTCGATCCCGGGCCTGATCGAGCGCAAGCACCAGGGCTCCGACCTACGGCTGGGCGCCGTGCGTGCCCGGACCGATGCCTACACCAGCTACACCGTCACGTACGAGGCCAACGGGCTCACCATCTCGGGCCTCATGAACATCCCCCGGGGCAAAGGCCCGTTCCCGGCACTGGTGCTGGCCCACGGCTACATCGACCCGGCCGTCTACACCACCGGTCGCGGACTGGCCCGGGAGCAGGAGCTGCTGGCCCGTAACGGCTACGTGGTCCTGCACACCGACTACCGCAACCACGCGGGCTCCGACAAGGACGCCGACAACGACGTGAACCTCCGCCTCGGCTACACCGAGGACGTCATCGGTGCCGTCATGGCCCTGCGTTCGTCCGGCCGTCCGGAGATCGACGGCGACCGGATCGGCCTGCTCGGACGGTCGATGGGCGGCGGCGTCGTCTACAACACGATGGTGGTGGCACCCGGCCTCGTCGACGCCGCGGTGGTCTTCGCGCCCGTGAGCTCACGTCCGGCCGAGAACCTCGACCACTTCCAGCGCCGTAACGGCGATCCGATCGTCGCCGAGATCGAGGCGAAGCACGGCAGCCCCAAGGAGAACCCGGAGTTCTGGGAGCAGATCTCGCCGCTCACCCACGTCGACCGCGTGACCGAGCCGCTGCTGCTCCACCACGGCACCGCCGACGACACATGCCCGATCGCCTGGTCGGAGCGGACGGTCGCCGATTTCGAGGCGGCGGGCAAGAGCGTCGAGTTCGTGAAGTACGCCGGTGAAGGGCACACCTTCGTGCCGCGGTGGCCGGACTCGATGGAGCGGACGATGGCCTTCTTCGAGCGGCACCTGCGCTGAGCGCTCCGCTGGAAGTGCAGTGATGAGGCTGCGGGCCGGTGAGGGCTGGTCGCTCCCACGCGGCGCCAGCCGCATATGTCGCAGCCCCGCGCCACTTACTGGACGCGGTAACCGCACCGGACTTCACCAAGGCTTCTGAGAGGGGAGCCTGAGATTGGGTCGCCCCCGGCCGAACGGGGGAATTCCGCCGCCCCCCACCGACCGTACGCCCCGCCGATGACCTGCGTCTGAGGCGGGGCGTCACGGTGTGTGCACGCCGGGGGTTTTGTTCGCTGCGTGATCGTGCGGCTACTGTCTGGCGCGCTTCCCCCGACTCAGGGGGTCCGTCAGCGGAAGGGAGAGCGGCTTCCCATGGGGTCACATCGCCGTCCCGCACCATCCGGTCTCGACCGGGGCGCCCGCAGCGCCACCCTCTGCGTCCTGTCCGCCGCGGCAGCGACCCTCGGTGTCATTCCGGCCGGCGCCGAACCGACCACACCGCAGGAGGACGCCCGCGCCGAGGTGGACCGGCTGTACGCGGAGGCCGAGTGGGCCACCAAGGCGCACAACAAGGCCGACGAGCGCGCGGACACCCTGCGCAAGAAGGTGACCAACGCCCAGGACCGGATCGCCCGCCAGCAGGACCGCATCAACACCATGCGGAACGCGCTCGGTTCGCTCGCCGGGGCCGAGTACCGCTCGGGCGGCCTCGACCCCACCCTGGCGCTGATGTTCTCCGACGACCCCGACGACTACCTCGACAAGGCGGCCGTACTCGACCGGATCAGCGCCCGCCAGGCCGGAGCCCTCCGGGGCGCCATGCGGGATCTCTCCCAGGAACGCGAAGAAGCCACCCGCGACCTTGCCGAACTGGAGCAGAGCCGCGCCGCCGTGGCCCGCCACAAGCACACCGTCGAGGGCAAGTTCGCCAAGGCGCGGCAGCTCCTCAGCGCGTTGCCGGACGACGAGCGCGCCGCCTACGACCGGGCCTCCCGCTCCGGCCGCGTCCCCGACCTCGGCGGCACCGTCCCGCCCTCCGCGCGTGCGGCAGCCGCCGTCGCCGCGGCCCGCTCGGCCGTCGGCCGCCCGTATGTCTGGGGCGCCAACGGGCCCACCAGCTTCGACTGTTCGGGCCTCGTGCAGTGGTCGTACGCGCAGGCCGGCGTCGGTCTGCCGCGCACCTCGCAGGCCCAGGTGTACGCCGGACGCCAGGTGCCGCTCTCGCAGGCGCAGCCCGGCGACCTGGTCACCTACCGCAGCGACGCCAGCCATATCGGGATGTACATGGGCAACGGACAGGTGATCCACGCGCCCTACCCGGGCGCTCCCGTGCGCTACGACCCCGTCGGCATGATGCCGATCTTGTCCGTGACGCGCCCCTGACCCGGCGGCACGGGCCCCGTACGATCGGGACCCGTGGCTGGTCGTAGGCGTGCGCCGTGGTGGATGGTCGGGCTGTTGCTGACCGGTCTGGTGGGCTGCGGCTCCGCGGGCTCCGACACCGCGGCCACGGACGTCCAGCGGCTGCTCGACCGGCGGGCGCGGGCGGTGCTCGACGACAGCGAGAGCGCGTACGTCGCGACCCAGGCGCCCAGCGGTGAACGGGCCGCCGCCCGCACCGAGTTCGAGCGGCTACGGGCCCTGCCGCTGGCGTCCTGGTCCTACCGCGTGACCGGCCTCCACCGCTCCGGCGACCGCGCCACGGCCGAAGCGGACCTCCGCTACCGCATAGCCGGCTACGACAGGGCGCCCCTCGTCGCCGCCCGCACCCTGAGCCTGAGACACGCGGACGGCCGCTGGTACGTCGCCTCCGACCGGCCCGCCGAGGACGCCGGCGAGCAGCTGTGGGAGCAGGGCGCCGTCGAGGTCGTACGCGGGGAGCACAGCCTCGTCCTCGGTGTCGGGCAGACGGCCAAAGCCCTGCGCGGGTACGCGGAACTGGCCGACCGCGCGGTGCCCGCGGTGCGGGAGGCGTGGGGCGATCAGTGGTCGGGGCGGGTCGTCGTCCTCGTACCGAAGTCGCTGGAGGAGATGGCGGAGCTGCTCGGGGCGCCCGCGTCCGGATACCGGGGGATCGCGGCGGTCACCACCGGCGAGGCGGGAGGCGCGGCGCAGGCGCCCGCGGACCGGATCGTGGTCAACCCCGATGCGTACGCCGTCCTCGGTGCCTTCGGCCGGCAGGTCGTCCTCACCCACGAGACCACCCATGTCGCGACCCGCGCCCAGACCACCGCGGCGACCCCCCTGTGGCTCTCCGAGGGCTACGCGGACTGGGTCGGCTACCGCGGCACCGGCCGCAGTCCGGCACAGGTCGCCCCCGAACTGCGCAGCGCGGTGCGCGAGGGGCGGATGCCCGGCGGGCTCCCGGCCGACACGGATTTCGAGTTCGACGGGGAGGCGGGCGAGCTGGCGCAGGCGTACGAGGCCGGCTGGACGGCCTGCCGGCTGATCGCCGAACGGTGGGGCGAGGTGCGCCTCGGCGAGTTCTACCGCGCCGTGGGCGCGCACGGGACGCGGGAGGGCGCGGTTCAGGCCGCGATGCGGGAGGTGCTGGATACGACCCCGGAGAAGTTCACCGAGCGGTGGCGGGCGTATCTGCGGTCTCAACTCGGCTGAATCAGCTCCTCGGTGCGGGGCGCCCGACCGGGCTCCGGAGCCGGCGGCGCGTACGGCACCGTGTCGCGCCAGAGGCGCAGCGCCGCGATGACCGTCGCGGCGATCAGCAGGCCGTTGCGTGCGAAGAGGAGGGTGATGCCCAGGGCGTCGCTTGCCACGACATGGCCGAACCAGAGGGGGAACTCCAGGACCGTAAGGAAGGCCGCCGCGAGCAGCAGGACGGTCGGCAGGGACATCCGGCTGTCGCGGGAGACCAGGCAGACGGCGGCGAGGCCGATCAGCCACACCAGGTACTGCGGGCTGATCACCCGGCTGGTGACCGTGAACAGGAGCACGGCCACGAACGCGGCGTCCGCGAGCGTGTGCGGCGCGAACCGCCCGGCGCGCAGCCGCCACAGCAGAAGCCAGCCGAAGGCGAGCACGGTCAGCATGAGAGCCGCGGTGCTCACGACGCCGACGTACGGGCCGACGAACTCCACGGAGCCGTAGTTGAGCTTCACCTCGCCCTCCCAGCCGTAGTGCCGGGCGACGTGGAAGACGAGGGAGCCGACGGACTCGACCTCGGTGCCCCGGTCGCGCTGGGAGGTCAGGAACGCGAACGCGCCGGGCATCACGGCGAACAGCAACAGGAGCGACGTGGCCGTCACCGCCGCGGCGTCCCAGGGCTTCCGTTTCGTGGTGCCCACGAGCAGCAGCGCCGGCCACACCTTCAGGAGCGCGCCGAAGGCCGCGAGCGCGCCCAGCAGCCGTGGCCGCCGCAGGCCCGCGAGCAGCGCCGCCACGGCGACGGCCGTCACCATCACGTCATAGCGGGCGTACACCGTCGGGCCGAGCAGGGGGACGCCCACCGTCCACACCCAGGCGCCGCGCGGGCTTTGGCCGGGACGCCGGCTCGCGTACCAGAGGAGGCCGAGGACGCACAGGTCCGCGAGACAGGCGAGAACGAAGAACGCCGAGGCGTAGTCGAGGAACGGCAGCAGCGCGGGGGAGAGGATCGGGAGCGCGGCGGCGGGCGGGTACTGCCAGGCCACGTCGCTCAGCGGGAAGGTGCCGGCGCGCAGGGTGTGGTACCAGCCCTGGTAGATCCCCGAGACGTCGCTCGTGACGTCCGGGCCCGGGAACACGACCACCTTGAAGACGAAGAGGAGCAGCAGGATTCTGGTCAGGCACCAGACCGCGAGCAGCCCGTACGGAATCCTTGTCGCCCTCGAGCCCGCCATGGCCACCCAGTTCTCTTCGTACGGATCCCGCGTAGGGCCATGATGGCCTGCTCGACTGTGAGCGGGCCAATGAAGCACGGCCGGGCGGAGCCGTGAGCGCCGGTCCAGGGCGGGTTCGATACTGTCGAGCGCGATGCACAAGACCCTGATCGTGACCAACGACTTCCCGCCCCGACCAGGCGGCATCCAGGCCTTCCTGCACAACATGGCCCTGCGCCTGGACCCCGACCAGCTCGTCGTCTACGCGTCCACGTGGAAACGTGGACGCGACGGCATCGAGGCGACCGCCGCCTTCGACGCCGAGCAGCCCTTCACCGTCGTACGCGACCGCACGACGATGCTGCTGCCGACGCCGGACGCCACGCGACGGGCCGTCGGGCTGCTGCGGGAACACGGCTGTACGTCGGTGTGGTTCGGGGCGGCGGCTCCGCTCGGCCTGATGGCGCCCGCGCTGCGGAAGGCCGGCGCCGAGCGGCTTGTGGCCACCACGCACGGCCACGAGGCGGGCTGGGCCCAGCTGCCCGCCTCGCGTCAACTCCTGCGCCGTATCGGCGAGTCCACGGACACGATCACCTATCTCGGCGAGTACACCCGCTCACGGATCGCCGCCGCGCTGACGCCCCGGGCGGCGGGCCGTATGGTCCAACTGCCGCCCGGCGTCGACGAGAAGACCTTCCACCCCGGTTCGGGCGGAGCTGCCGTACGGGCCCGCCTCGGCCTCACCGACCGCCCCGTCGTCGTCTGCGTCTCACGGCTCGTCCCGCGCAAGGGCCAGGACACGCTCATCCTCGCCATGCCGCGCATCCTCGCGAAGGAGCCGGACACGGTCCTGCTGATCGTCGGCGGCGGACCGTACGAGAAGGAGCTGCGCAAACTCGCGTACGAGACCGGCGTCGCCGACTCCGTGCACTTCACCGGCCCCGTCCCCTGGTCCGAACTCCCCGCCCACTACGGCGCGGGCGACGTCTTCGCCATGCCCTGCCGCACCCGCCGGGGCGGGCTCGACGTAGAGGGCCTGGGCATCGTCTACCTGGAGGCCTCCGCGACGGGTCTGCCGGTGGTGGCGGGCGACTCCGGTGGCGCGCCGGACGCCGTGCTGGACGGCGAGACCGGCTGGGTCGTCCGAGGCGGCTCCCCGGAGGCGGCAGCGGACCGCATCGTCACGCTCCTGGGTGACGCGGAGCTCCGGCGCCGGATGGGGGAGCGGGGGCGGGAGTGGGTCGAGGAGAGATGGCGCTGGGATCTGCTGGCGGAGAAATTGAGGACGTTGCTGTAGCGGCAACCCTAGGCGGAACCGGAAAATCCGCACATGCTGCGCACATGACAGTAAAACTGATGCAGCATCAGCTGACAAGACGTCAAATCCTGGGCATGGTGGCCCTCCAGACCGCTGCCGCATCCGGTCTCACCCGCATTGGTCTGCAGTCGGCGTCGGCCGCCGAACCGGCCGCCGTCGACAACGCTCCCGCCATCGTGATCGGCTCGGGCTACGGCGGTGCCGTCGCCGCCCTCCGCCTCGGTCAGGCCGGCATCCGCACGATCGTCCTCGAGATGGGTCGGCTGTGGAACACGCCGGGCTCCGACGGTAAGGTCTTCTGCTCCACGGCCGCCCCCGACCAGCGGTCCATGTGGTTCCGCACGCGCACCGAGGCGCCGCTCGCCACCTTCCTGTGGCTGGACGTGGTCAACAAGGACATCAGCCCGTACCCCGGGGTCCTGGACCGCGTGCGCTTCGCCGACATGTCCGTGTACGTCGGCCGGGGCGTCGGGGGCGGTTCGCTCGTCAACGGCGGCATGGCGGTCACCCCGCTCCAGTCGTACTTCGCCGAGCAGTTCCCCACCGTGGACGTGAACGAGATGTACGGCACGTACTTCCCGCGCGCCCGCTCCATGCTCGGCGTCAACACCGTCGACCCCGCCTGGTTCGAGTCGACCGAGTGGTACCAGTTCACGCGGGTGTCCCGCAAACACGCCCAGAACACCGGCCTGCGGACCACCTTCGTGCCGAGCGTCTACGACTTCGGCCACATGCAGCGCGAGGCGGCCGGTACGGCGACGAAGTCGGCGCTCGCCCAGGAGGTGATCTACGGCAACAACCACGGCAAGCGCAGCCTGGACAAGACGTATCTGGCATCGGCGCTGGGGACGGGGAACGTGACCATCCACACGCTCGAGAAGGTGCGCGAGATCGACCGGGCCGCCGACGGCACGTACGTCCTGACCGCCGACCGCGTCGACGCCACCGGCACGGTCGTCGAGACCAAGCAGTACGGCTGTACGTACCTCTTCCTCGGAGGCGGCAGCCTCGGCACCACCGAACTCCTCGTCCGCGCGCGGGAGACAGGGACGCTTCCCGCCCTGGACGCGAGCGTCGGCAGCGGCTGGGGGACCAACGGGAACGTGATGCTCGGGCGGGCCAACCATCTGTGGGACACCGTCGGGGCCAACCAGTCCACCATGCCCGTCATGGGCATCGACGACTGGGCCAACACCGCCAACCCCGTCTTCGCCGAGATCGCCCCGCTGCCCACGGGCCTCGAGCACTGGGTCAGCCTCTATCTGGCGATCACCAAGAACCCGCAGCGGGCGTCGTTCTCGTACGACAGCGGCACCGGCGGGGTGAGGCTCGGCTGGACGGCCGCCCAGAGCGCGGTCTCCGTCTCCATGGCCAAGAAGCTGTTCGACCGGATCAACTCCGCGAACTCGACGATCTACCGGTACGACCTGTTCGGCTCCGCGAGCAAGATCTTTGCCGACGACTTCACGTACCACCCGCTCGGCGGCTGCGTGCTGGGCAGGGCGACCGACAACTATGGCCGGGTGAAGGGGTACTCGAAGCTGTACGTCACCGACGGCTCGCTGGTTCCCGGGTCGATCGGGGTGAACCCGTTCGTGACGATCACCGCGCTCGCCGAACGCACGATGGCGCGGGTCCTCGTGGAGGACACCGCGCCATGAGCCGTCGTACGACCGGGGTCGGCTACTTCTGGTAGAGCGCCTCGATCTCGTCCGCGTAGTCCTTCGCCACCACGTTCCGCTTGAGCTTCAGGGACGGCGTCAGGTGGCCCGACTCCTCCGTGAACTGGGAGGACAGAATGCGGAACTTCCGCACCGATTCCGCCTTCGACACCGCGGCGTTGCCGTCGTCGACCGCCGACTGGATCGCGGCCAGCAGGTCCGCGTCCTCGCGCAGTGACGCCGCGGTGCAGCCCGCCGGCTTGCCGTGCTCGTCGGCCCAGCGGCCCAGGAACTCCTCGTCGATGGTGACGAGCGCGCCCACGAACGGCCGCCCGTCGCCCACCACCATGCACTCTGCGACCAACGCGTGCGCACGGATACGGTCCTCGATCACGGCCGGAGCGACGTTCTTGCCGCCCGCGGTGACGATGATCTCCTTCTTGCGGCCGGTGATCCTCAGGTACCCGTCCTCGTCGAGCGTGCCGATGTCCCCGGTGTGGAACCAGCCGTCGGCCAGCGCCTCCTCGGTCGCGCCCTCGTTGTTCCAGTACCCCTTGAACAGGTGCTCGCCGTGCAGCAGCACCTCGCCGTCGTCCGCGATCCGGATCACGGAGCCGGGCAGCGGCTGACCGACCGTGCCGATCTTCTGCCGGTCCCAGGGGTTGAAGGCCGTGGCCGCGCAGGACTCGGTCAGTCCGTAGCCCTCCAGGACCGTGAAGCCGATGCCACGGAAGAAGTGCCCGAGCCGCTCACCCAGCGGGGCGCCGCCGGAGATCGCGTACTCGCCCTTGCCACCGAGAACGGCCCGCAGCTTGCTGTAGACGAGCTTGTCGAACGTCCGGTGCTTGATCTTCAGACCGAGCGACGGGCCCGACGGGGTGTCCAGCGCCTTGCTGTACGCGATCGCCGTGTCCGCCGCCTTGTCGAAGATCTTGCCCTTGCCGTCCGCCTGCGCCTTGGCGCGCGCCGAGTTGTAGACCTTCTCGAAGACCCGCGGCACACCGAGGATCAACGTCGGCCGGAACGAGGCCAGTTCGTCGGTGAGGTTCTTGATGTCCGGTACGGTGCCCAGCTTGATCGGCGCCATCATCGGCGCGATCTGCACGAGCCGCCCGAAGACGTGGGCGAGCGGCAGGAAGAGGAGGACCGAGCACTCGCCCGTACGGAACAGGGGCCGCAGCCGCTCCACGATGTTGCCGCACTCCGCGAAGAAGCTGCGGTGGGTGAGCACACAGCCCTTGGGGCGGCCGGTGGTTCCGGAGGTGTAGACGATGGTCGCCGGGTCGTCCGCCTTGGCGCGCGAGCTGCGTTCCTCGACCGTCTCGTCGGCGACGGCCTTGCCCGCGCGGCCCAACTCCTCGATGCCGCCCGCCTCGATCTGCCAGACGTGCTTCAGCTCGGGCAGCCGGTCGCGCACCGACTCGACGGACGCGGCGTGGGTGTCCAGCTCCACGATGCAGGCGGTCGCGCCCGAGTCACCGAGGATCCACTGCACCTGTTCCGGCGAACTCGTCTCGTACACCGGGACGGTGACCGCGCCCGCGCTCCAGATCGCGAAGTCCAGCAGCGTCCACTCGTAGCGCGTACGGGACATCAGGCCGACCCGGTCGCCGGGCTGCACCCCCGAGGCGATCAGCCCCTTGGCGGCGGTCTGCACCTCGGCGAGGAACACGGTCGCGGTGACATCCGTCCAACTGCCGCCCACCTTGCGGGCGATGACTGCGACATCCGGATGCTGCGCGGCGTTTCTGCGGACGATGTCGGTCAGATTGCCGTCCGCAGGGACCTCGTACAAAGCCGGAAGGCTGAACTCGCGCAAGACTGCTGCTCCTCATAGGGCGCCGACGCCACGACCTCGTGTGTTGCGACGGAGCGGTCCAAGGCTCGGGCGGGTACTCAGGGGATTCAGTTGTTGAAACCCTAAGTACAACGGGACTACCCGGACGTTACCCGCCGGTACCACCTCTACGACAGGGGGGCCGGGGAGATGTTCCCCGCGTCACAACGCCGTCACGTGTGCGGGCCTTCTCTTGCGAGCGTAGTCCAATCCGTTACGGCCCACGAAGTCATCGCAGGTCCGACCGCGTCTACACACGTTTGCTTCACAGGCTTATCCTTGATCGCCATGGCAGGCACACAGGGCGGCACCCCCAGGACGCGGATCCACGTCGTCAGCGACGTCCATGGAAACGCCCGTGACCTGGCCAGAGTCGGCACCGGAGCGGACGCCCTGATCTGCCTCGGCGACCTTGTGCTCTTCCTCGACTACGCCGACCACTCGCGCGGCATCTTCCCCGACCTGTTCGGCACCGAGAACGCGGACCGCATCGTCGAGTTGCGCACCGCCCGCCGCTACGAGGAGGCACGCGAGTTCGGCAACCGGCTCTGGGCGGGCGTCGACCGCGGCTCGGCCATCGAGAAGGCCATACGCAAGCAGTACGCCGAGATGTTCGCCGCCTTCCCCACGCCGACGTACGCCACGTACGGCAATGTCGACATGCCGACCCTGTGGTCCGAGTATGCCGGACCCGGCACCACCGTGCTCGACGGGCAGCGTGTCGAGATCGGCGGCTGGACCTTCGGCTTCGTCGGCGGGGGCCTGCGCTCGCCGATGCGGACGCCGTACGAGATCAGCGACGAGGAGTACGCGGCCAAGATCGAGGCCCTCGGCGAGGTCGACGTCCTCTGTACGCACATCCCGCCGGAGGTCCCCGAGCTCGTCTACGACACGGTGGCGCGGCGCTTCGAGCGGGGCAGCCGGGCGCTGCTGGACGCGATCCGGCGGACCCGGCCGCGGTACTCCCTCTTCGGGCACGTCCACCAGCCGCTGGTACGGCGGATGCGGCTGGGGGCGACCGAGTGCGTCAACGTCGGGCACTTCGCGGGATCCGGGAAGCCGTGGGTTCTGGAGTGGTGAGGGCTCCCGGCGACGGATGGCCCGCTGTCACGCGGTAGCCTTCACGCTGCATACGCAGGTAAGAACCTTGAGAAGCACCGAGAAGCACCCCTCTTGTCCGGACCCGCATCTGGAGGAGCCACGACGATGGCGGAACACACCAGCTCGAGTATCACGATCGAGGCGGCACCGGCCGATGTCATGGGGGTGATCGCCGACTTCGCGCGCTATCCGGACTGGACCGGCGAGGTGAAGGAGGCGGAGGTGCTCGCCAGCGACGAGCAGGGCCGCGCCGAGCAGGTACGCCTTGTCATGGACGCCGGCGCCATCAAGGACGACCAGACCCTGGCCTACACCTGGACCGGCGACCACGAGGTCTCCTGGACCCTCGTCAAGTCCCAGATGCTGAGGTCCCTCGACGGCTCGTACATCCTGAAGCCGGCGGGCTCGGGCGCCACCGAGGTCACCTACAAGCTCACGGTCGACGTCAAGATCCCCATGCTCGGCATGATCAAGCGCAAGGCGGAGAAGGTCATCATCGACAGGGCGCTGGCGGGCCTGAAGAAGAGGGTAGAGACGGGCGAGTAGCCGCTGCTACCGCTGTACCGCTGTGGGCAGACGTTCCGCAGGGCGACGGGGGTCCCCCCGCTCGAGCGAAGTCGAGAGTGGGGGAGGGTGGGCACAGCCCACCAGCACCGGGTGCCGTCACAAGCAAGGCCGCACACCAAGCAACCCCGAGCGGAGCGCATGCGCACAGTCCTGATCACCGGCCCCGGCGGCTCCGGCCGCACCACAGTCGCCGCGGCCACGGCGCTCCAAGCCGCCCGCCAGGGCACCCGCACCCTGCTCCTGAGCGCAGACCGCACGGACACCCCCGGCGCCGCCCTGGGCAAACCCACCGGCCCAACCCCCGCGGATGCGGAACCGCACCTGACAACCTGGCGCCCCGACTCCGGCGAGGACTTCCGCGACGACCTCCTCGCCTTCCAGGAACGGGCCGCCTCCGCCCTGGACATGCTGGGCGCCACCCGCCTGGAAGCGGAGGAGCTCACCCCCCTCCCCGGCGCCGAGGAACTCGCCCTCCTGCGCGCCCTGCGCGACGCGGCGACGACAGACACGTACGAACTCCTGATCGTCGACCTGCCCCCCACCCCCCAGGCACTCGCCCTCCTCGCGCTCCCGGAGCAACTGCGCCGCTACCTGAGCCGCCTGCTCCCCGCGGAGCGCCAGGCGGCGCGCGCCCTGCGCCCCGTACTCGGCCGTCTCGTCGGCGTCCCGATACCCGCGGACCGGCTGTACGAGACGGCCGCCCGCTGGGACCTCGAACTCGCCGCCGTAGCGGCGGTGTTGGCGGACCGGACGACGACCGTACGCCTGGTCGCCGAGCCCGGCCCGGCCGGCACCGACGCCGTACGCGCCGCCACCACCGGCCTCGCTCTGCGCGGACTGCGCGCCGACGCCCTGGTCGCGAACCGCGTCCTGCCCGACGCGTCCCCCGACACCTGGCTCGCGGGCCTCGCCGCCCAGCAGCGCAAGGCGTTGGGCGAGTGGCGGGACACGTACGAGGTGTGTGAGGTGCCGCACCTCGGCCACGATCCGCGCGGCACCGACGACCTCACCGCGCTGACCGTGCCGGACGCGGGCCAGGCCCCGCGCCCGGTCGAGTGGCCGATGACCGACCAACTCGCCACCGACGGTGTGATCGTCTGGCACATCCCGCTGCCCGGTGCGGTACGGGACGACCTCGACCTCATCCGGCGCGGCGACGAACTCGTCGTCACCGTCGGCCCGTTCCACCGCATCGTCCCGCTCCCGTCGGCCCTCCGCCGCTGCACCGTGCAAGGTGCCGCCCTGCGCGACGGCGAGCTGCGCATCCGTTTCGCACCGGACCCGGAGCTGTGGCCGCGGGGAATGTGACCGTGACGCCGGTACGTTGGCCGAGTCCTTGTCCGTACGGGATTCTTGGCCGCCCGAGACGGTGAACGGCACATCCCCGTTCGGGTAACGTCGAGAGACACAGAGCCAATGCTTGGAGTCCGCCATGAGCGATGAGCGCCCCACGTCCGACGGCGCGGAGGACGCGCTCGAGAAGGTGCACGGCAACGAGGTGCACGCGACCGATGCCGACGCCTGGGCGACGGCCTGCGCGGAGGACCTGGCCGCCGAGAAGGCCCGTCGCCGCGCCCAGTACGGCCCGCCCCCGGGCTCGGCCGGCGAGGAGCTGCGCAAGTTCTTCGACACCGTCACCGACCGGCTGTCCGGACTGCAGTCGCCGCTGCTCGGTGCCGTGGCCGGTGGTGCCGCCCAGCAGATGGTGAACCAGGTCGTGCAGCAGGCCAAGGCCGCCGTCGAGCCGGTGATCGAGCGCAACCCCGACTTCTTCGACCACCTGGCCGCGGCCGGTAACGAGCTGCTCGCCGCGTACCGCTCCGCCGTCGAGTCGCAGGAGCGCCGCTGGACCCAGGACCGGCCCCCGAACCGGCCCGACGAGGACTCCGGTCCCGGGGAACACATCGACCTGGACTGATGGCCCCTGAGGCCCTGCCGTCGGCTTCCCGCCTGCCCGGCGCGGCCTGGCACGCACTCCCCCACTGCCTTAAGGGCGTGGGGGGACCCCCAGCGGCGTTGTCGTCACTCGCCGACTCCCCCCACGCTCGAACCGAGCTCGCGCGGGGGGACCCCCATCGCGTCGACTCCCTCCTCCGCCTTGCAGCTGCACGCACCAGGCCGCGCCGGGCCCGCCCTCCGGGCGGACGACGGGAAGTCGACGGCAGGGCCTCGGGTACGGTTGGCCGTAGCGGGGCTCGACCGAAACTGAGGGATTCATGGGACTCACCATCGGCGTCGACATCGGCGGCACGAAGATCGCGGCCGGCGTGGTCGACGAGGAAGGCAGCATCCTCTCGACCTTCAAGGTGCCGACTCCCAGCACGCCGCAGGCCATCGTGGACGCCATAGCCTCCGCCGTCGAGGGCGCCAGGGCCGGGCACGAGATAGTGGGCGTGGGCATCGGCGCTGCAGGGTACGTCAACCGGCAGCGTTCCACGGTCTATTTCGCGCCGAACATAGACTGGCGGCAGGAGCCGCTGAAGGACGAGGTCGAGCGCCGGGTGGGCCTGCCGGTCGTCGTGGAGAACGACGCCAACGCGGCCGCCTGGGGCGAGTACAAGTTCGGCGGGGGCAAGGGCCACCGCAACGTCATCTGCATCACGCTCGGCACCGGCCTGGGCGGCGGCATCATCATCGGCAACAAGCTCCGTCGCGGCCACTTCGGCGTCGCCGCCGAGTTCGGCCATATCCGGGTTGTGCCGGACGGCCTCCTCTGCGGCTGCGGCAGCCAGGGCTGCTGGGAGCAGTACGCCTCCGGGCGCGCCCTCGTCCGGTACGCGAAGCAGCGGGCGAACGCCACCCCCGAGAACGCGGAGATCCTCCTCTCGCTGGGCGACGGAACCCCCGAGGGGATCGAGGGCAAGCACATCTCGATGGCGGCGAGACAGGGCGACCCGGTCGCCGTGGACTCGTACCGCGAACTCGCCCGCTGGGCAGGCGCGGGCCTCGCGGACCTCGCCTCACTCTTCGACCCCTCCGCCTTCATCGTGGGCGGCGGCCTCTCGGACGAGGGTGAACTGGTCCTCGACCCCATCCGCAAGTCCTACAAGCGCTGGCTGGTCGGCGGGAACTGGCGCCCGGTGGCAGACGTCATCGCCGCCCAGCTCGGTAACAAGGCCGGTTTGGTGGGCGCGGCGGACCTGGCGAGGGAGCCGGACCCGATCATGTAGCGCCCGGGCTCCGTCCGGTAGGGGGCGCGGGGCTGTGTCGATATGCGGCTCCGCCGCGATGGGGGTCCCCCCGCTCTGGGGGTCCCCCCAGGCCCTTAAGGCACTGGGGGAGAAGCCGAGAGTGGGGGAGCGACCAGCCACAGATAACCGTCAGTCGCACACAACCCTCGCGTCCCGGGCTATTAGGCGCCCCGACCCGCGGTCCCTACGTAAATTGACCGCATGGCAACGCCGCTCCCAACCTCCCGCACCGAGCCTGACGGTTCGGCAGTCATCCGCGTCCTCAGCTACAACATCCGGTCAATGCGCGACGACACCGAGGCACTCGCCCGAGTCATCCGCGCCTGCGCGCCCGACCTCGTACTCGTCCAGGAGGCGCCCCGGTTCTTCCGCTGGCGCAAGAAACTGGCCCGCCTCGCCGCCGCGTCGGGCCAGGTGATCCTCTCCGGCGGGGCCACCGCATCCGGCCCCGCCCTTCTCTCCTCGCTCCGGGCAACGGTGGAGCGTACCGAGGACGTACTCCTGCCGCTCACCCCCGGCCTGCACCGGCGAGGCTTCGCCACCGCGGTCGTACGGTTCGGGCGTGCGCGGCTCGGCGTACTGAGTTGTCACCTCTCGCTGCAGAAGGACGAGCGGTACGAGCAGGGCGGCATGCTGCTCGACCGGCTGGCCGCGCTCGGGACGCCGTATGCGATCGCGGGCGGCGACCTGAACGAACGCCCCGGCAGCCGTACGTTCAAGCGCCTCGCCACCGAGCTCCAGGACTGCTGGACGGTCGCCCCTTGGGGCGGCGAGTACACCTCCACGCCTGCCGAGCCGCATCAGCGGATCGACGCTCTCTTCGCCACCGAGGGCATCGAAGTCCTGGGCTGCGGCGTGCCTCCCCCACTCTCGGCTTCGCTCGAGCGGGGGGACCCCCATGAGCTGCCGGGCGTCACAGAAACGGACTTGAGGGCGGCCACGGACCATCTGCCCGTACTGGCCGCCCTCAGGGTTCCCGCCTCCTAGGCGCGCGGGGTCACACCACTGCGCCGCGCCCCGGATCGTCGTCCTCCTCGTCGTCCGGGCGCATCCGCAGGACCAGCGTGCCGAAGCCGCCGACGAAGCCGCCGATGCCGAGCGTGGTCAGCCACCACGTCATGTGCCAGCCGAGCAGGACGGCGAGCAGGAGCAGGAGCGGGCCGCCGAGCACGGCGAGCCAGGCGAACTTGGCCGTGGTGTCCGCGGCGGGCAGCGGGGGCGGCTCGGGCGGTACGAAGTGGCCCTCGTCGTCCTCTTCGAAGTCCTCCTCGGACGGCTCCGGCGCCTGGTAGTCGCGCGGTCCCCCGACGCCGGGCGGGAAGGCGACGGAGCTGCCGAGCGGCTTCTCGGCGGCGGGCTTGTCGTCCGCCTTCTTGCCGGCCGCCCTTTCACCTTTTTCGCCGTCGGAGCCCTCGGACGCCCCGGAGTCCCTGGGCTTCTCCATGGTGTCCCCGGGCCGCTCGGGGTCGGCGTCGCTCGCGCCGTTCGTCTCGGACTCCAGGAGTGCCAGGTCCTCGACCGACTTGAAGGGCTTGGCGCCGGGCGGGTCCGGCGGTTCCTCGCCGTACCCGGCGACGATCGCAGCCCAGGCCGCGGCCTCGTCGAACGACGGGCCCTGCTCCTCGCCGGGCGGCGCGTCCTTCTCCTCGGGCTCGCGGTCCGCGTCGTGCTCAGCCACCAGTGGCCGTCCCTTCCTGCTGACCCACCTGACCTGCCTGACCTGACTGGTCCAGCCGAACCGCGTCGGGCTGCTTGCCGGCTTCGGGCGCCAGCCGCTCGACGAAGGCGAAGCTCTCCTCGAAAATACGGTCCGCGTCGTGGTCCAACGTCGCGACGTGGTAGCTCTGTTCCAGCACGATCTCCTGTACGTCCGTCGAGGACACCCGGCTCAGCACGCGCGCCGAGTCGGCGGGCGGCACCACATGGTCCTGGGCGCTGTGCAGGAGCAGCATCGGCTGCGTGACCTGCGGCAGCTCGCTGTCGACCAGCCGGAAGAAGTTCCGCAGCGAGTGCGCCGCGTGCAGCGGGACCTTGTCGTAGCCGAGCTCGACGCTGCCCTCCTTGGCGATGTCACTGGCGATTCCCTTCGTCGTACGGACGACGTGGCGGGCCAGCGGAAGGGCGTACGCGGACAGCCCGTGCACCTTGTTCGCCGGGTTGACGACGACTATGCCGCTCACCGCGTCCCCGTGTTTCGCGGCCAGCCGCAGGGCCAGCGCGCCGCCCATGGAGAGGCCGCAGACGAAGACCCGGGAACAGCGCTCACGCAGGGCGCGCAGCTCGCGGTCCACCTCTGCGTACCAGTCCTGCCAGCCGGTGAGCTGCATGTCCTCCCAGCGTGTGCCGTGGCCGGGCAGCAGGGGCAGCGAGACGGTCAGACCGCGCTCGGCGAGATACTCCGCCCAGGGGCGCAGCGACTGCGGGGAACCCGTGAAGCCGTGGCAGAGGAGGACGCCGACCTCTCCGCCCTCGTGGCGGTACGGCTCGGCTCCAGGAAGGACCGGCACCTTCGGTCTCCTGTTCGTTTAAAAGGGGCGTTCAATGGGGTGTCGAAAAGGGGCGTTCATCCGCAAGGGGCAACAAGACGATCACCCCGGGACTTCGAGGTGTACTTCACCGTACGCGACGGCACTGACACCGACCAGGGCCGTCGGGTCCTTTGACAGTGCTCCGGGTTAGGGTCTGATCCACGGACACAGGAGGCACTCGGGTGATCTACGGCGCCATGAAGTTTTCCATCGGAGGGCCCCTGAAGCTCGCTTTCAGGCCCTGGGTGGAAGGCCTCGAGCACGTTCCCGCCGAGGGGCCCGCGATCCTGGCGAGCAATCACCTGTCGTTCTCCGACTCCTTCTTCCTGCCCGCCGTCCTCGACCGCAAGGTCACCTTCATCGCGAAGGCCGAGTACTTCACGACGCCCGGCATCAAAGGCCGTATGACCGCAGCCTTCTTCAAGGGCGTCGGCCAGCTTCCGGTGGACCGTTCCGGAGCACGCGGCGCGGGCGAGGCGGCCATCAAGAGCGGCCTCGACGTGCTCGAGCGCGGCGAGCTGTTCGGCCTCTATCCCGAGGGCACGCGCTCGCCCGACGGCCGCCTCTACCGGGGCAAGCCCGGCGGCCTCGCGCGCGTGGCGCTCGCCAGCGGGGCGCCGGTCATCCCGGTCGCCATGATCGACACCGAGAAGATCCAGCCGCCGGGGAAGGTCGTCCCGAAGCTGATGCGCCCGGGGATCCGCATCGGCAAGCCGCTGGACTTCAGCCGGTACCAGGGCATGGAGCACGACCGGTTCGTGCTGCGTGCCCTGACCGACGAAGTCATGTACGAAATCATGAAGCTCTCCGGCCAGGAGTACGTCGACATCTACGCGACCGCCGCCAAACGGCAGCTCGCGGAGGCGGCGAAGGCGGAGAAACAGGCGCAGAAGCAGGCCGAGCAGGCGCGCAAGGAAGCCGAGAAGGCGGCCGAACGGGAAGTGGAGAAGGCGGCCGGGAAGGAACGGTCCGGCCCCTAGGCGCGTCCGTCTGGGGTGGAGGTGGTCGTCAAAGGTGGGGGCGGGGGACATGGCCAAGCGCGAGAGAGTCATGAGGATGTCGGTCGAGCAGCCACTGTGGCGCGCGCTCTCGGCATACCGCGTACTGACGATGTGCTACGCGATCGGGCTCTTCGTCTCCGCGTACGACAAGTTCCCCCGGCCCGAAGTGGCCATCGCCTTCCTGTCCGTGCTCTTCGTGTGGACGCTGGTGACGCTGCCCAAGGTGGCCAACGAGGCGAGCTGCACCAAGCGGTTCCTGGCCGCCGACCTGACCGTCGCGCTCACCGGCATCCTGCTCACGCCGGTCGCGGACGCCCACGACCGGATCGTGGCCGGTGGGCCGACACTGCCGTCGATATGGACCGCGGGCTCCGTCCTGGCGTTCGCGATCAAGGGCGGCTGGCGCTGGGCGGCCTTCGCGTCCACGCTCGTCGGCATCGCGAACGTCATCCAGCGCGGGACGCTCAGCCAGGACACGCTCCACAACGTGCTGCTCGTCTGGGTCGCCTCCATCGCCATCGGGTACGTCGTCGAGGTCGCCCGCGCCTCCGAGCGCACCCTCGCGCGGGCCCTGGAGATCGAGGCCGCGACGCGGGAGCGTGAGCGGCTGGCCCGCGACATCCACGACAGCGTCCTCCAAGTCCTCGCGATGGTGCAGCGACGCGGCTCCGCGCTCGGCGGCGAGGCGGCGGAACTGGGCCGCATGGCGGGCGAGCAGGAGGTGGCGCTGCGCACGCTGGTCTCGGGCGGGCTGCCGGCCTCCCGCGTCTCGGAGGACGCAACGCAGGGAGCCCTGGTACGCGCGGTGGACGAACCCGATGACGAGGCAGGCGAGGACGACCTCTGCGACCTCCGCGCACTGCTGGCCCCGTACGCCACCGCGAAGGTCGCCTTCTCCGAGCCCGGCGCCCCCGTCCTCCTCGCCCCCTCCACGGCGAAGGAACTGGCCGCCGCCGTCGGCGCCGCCCTGGACAACGTCCACCGCCACGCGGGCGAGAACGCCCGCGCCTGGATCCTCATCGAGGACGAACCGGACGCGGTGATCGTCACCGTCCGAGACGACGGCCCCGGAATCCCCGAGGGCCGCCTGGCCCAGGCCGAGGGCGAGGGCCGCCTGGGCGTAGCCCTCTCCATCCGCGGCCGACTGCGCGACATCGGCGGCACGACTGAGGTGATCTCGATCGCGGGGCAGGGCACGGAGGTAGAGCTGAGGGTGCCGAAAAAGGCGACCCGAGGATGAGGCAGCCCCGTCAGGGGCGCGGGGAACTGCGCGCCCAGCCACAACGAACCCGCACCCGAGGTACGACCCAATGGGGGCCTGGGGGCGAAGCCCCCAGTTCCGGGAAGGGGCGGGGCTGGGGAAAAACAAAAGCCACGGCGAAGCTGGAGCGGCGATGAGTGAGCAGCAGGGCCCGATCAAGGTCATGGTCGTCGACGACCACCCCATGTGGCGGGACGCCGTCGCCCGGGACCTGACCGAGGCCGGCTTCGACGTGATCGCCACGGCGGGCGACGGCGACCAGGCGGTACGCCGCGCCCAGGCCGCCGCCCCCGACGTGCTCGTACTCGACCTGAACCTGCCCGCCAAGCCCGGCGTCCAGGTCTGCAAGGAACTCGTCGGAGCCAACCCGGCCCTGCGCGTCCTGGTCCTCTCCGCGAGCGGCGAGCACGCCGACGTCCTGGAGGCGGTCAAGTCCGGAGCCACCGGCTACCTGCTGAAGTCGGCCTCCACGGAGGAGCTGATCGACGCGGTGCGCCGCACGGCAGTCGGCGACCCCGTCTTCACGCCCGGCCTCGCGGGCCTGGTCCTCGGCGAGTACCGCAGACTCGCCTCCGAGCCCGCCCCCGCCCCGGGCGCCGACCAACCCAAGGCCCCGCAGCTCACCGACCGCGAGACCGAGGTCCTGCGCCTGGTGGCCAAGGGCCTGAGCTACAAGCAGATCGCCGAACGCCTCGTCATCTCCCACCGCACCGTCCAGAACCACGTCCAGAACACCCTGGGCAAGCTCCAGCTGCACAACCGCGTGGAACTCGTCCGCTACGCGATAGAGCGCGGCCTCGACGACGAATAGTCACCTTCGAGTGAAGTAGACACCTTCGAGTGAAGCCCGGTGATCAATCTCCGTACAATTCACCGGAATTGACCCTTCGCACCATGTCTAAGTGACCTGGATCACTATTAGCGTGACCTTCATCAGGCAACCGCTGGCGAAGGGACATTTCCATGCGGGTCGGAGTACTGACCGGAGGCGGCGACTGCCCCGGACTCAACGCCGTCATCCGGGGCATCGTCCGCAAGGGCGTGCAGGAGTACGGCTACGACTTCACCGGCTTCCGGGACGGCTGGCGCGGTCCGCTGGAAGGCGACAGCATCCAGCTCGACATCTCCGCCGTACGCGGCATCCTGCCCCGCGGCGGCACCATCCTCGGCTCTTCGCGCACCAACCCCCTCAAGATGGACAACGGCATCCGCCGGATCAAGGAGAACCTCGCCAAGAGTGAGGTCGACGCGCTGATCGCGATCGGCGGAGAGGACACCCTCGGCGTCGCCGCCACCCTCTCCGACGACCACGGCGTCCCCTGCGTCGGCGTACCCAAGACCATCGACAACGACCTCTCGGCCACCGACTACACCTTCGGCTTCGACACGGCCGTCAACATCGCCACGGAGGCCATCGATCGCCTCCACACCACCGCCGAGTCGCACATGCGCGTCCTCGTCGTCGAGGTCATGGGCCGGCACGCGGGCTGGATCGCCATCCACTCCGGACTGGCCGGCGGCGCCAACGTCATCCTCATCCCCGAGCAGCCCTTCGACGTCGACCAGGTCTGCGCCTGGGTCACCTCCCGCTTCAAGGCCTCGTACGCCCCGATCGTCGTCGTCTCCGAGGGAGCGAAGCCCAAGGACGGCGACATGGTGCTCAAGGACGGTTCGCTGGACGAGTTCGGGCACGTCCGGCTCTCCGGCGTCGGCGAATGGCTCGCCAAGGAGATCGAGAAGCGCACCGGCAAGGAGGCCCGTACGACGGTCCTCGGCCACGTCCAGCGCGGCGGCACCCCCAGCGCCTTCGACCGCTGGCTCGCCACCCGCTTCGGCCTGCACGCCATCGACGCGGTCCGCGAGGGCGACTTCGGCAAGATGGTCGCCCTGCGCGGCACCGACATCGTGCGCGTCCCGATCGCTCAGGCCACGGCCCAGCTGAAGACGGTGGACCCGAAGCTGTACAAGGAGGTCGGCGTGTTCTTCGGCTGAGGCCGCTCCACCACACGTATGCGACCTACACGGCGGGGCGCCGCTCGGAGACCGGGCCGGTGCCCCGCAGCTGACTGATCAACTCCCGTACGACAGCGGTGCCGTTGAGGCTCAGCACCGACTCCGGGTGGAACTGCACGCCGGCGAACCCAGGCCCGCGCAGGCCGTGCACCTCCCCGGTCTCACTCCGGCTGACCTCGACACCGTGCGCCGCCAGCTCCGCCGCACTCTCGTCGTCGCAGTGCGCCACGAAGCTGTTGTAGAAGCCGACGGTCTCCGACCGCCCGAAGAGGTCGATCTCCGTCTGCGCCCCCTGGTAAGGGACTTCCTTCCGTACGATCTCCAGGCCCAGCTCCGCCGCGATCAGCTCATGCCCGAGACAGACACCGAGCACGCCGTGCGGGTGACTGCCGAGCACCTCGGCGGTGAGCCCCCGCAGGAACGCCATCTTGGGATCGGCCGTGTCCGAGGGATCACCCGGACCGGGGCCCAGGATCAGTGGTCCCTCGTGCGCCAGAACCGCCTCCCGCAACCCCGGCTCGTCGTACCGCCGCACGGACACCTCAAGACCCGACGAACGCAGCAGATGCGCGAGCATCGCCGTGAAGGTGTCCTCCCCGTCGACGACCAGCGCGTGGCCGTCCAACTCGGCCGAACGCTCCTGCATCCGCAGCCAGAACGGCGCCAGCGAGGACCGCCGCCCGTCGAGCGCGGCCCGTACCCGCGGGTCGTCGTCCAGCCTCGGCCGTACGCGCTCCTCGGGCCGCCTTCCGGGACGTACCCCCAGCGCGGCCAGCACCCCCGCCGCCTTCGCATGCGTCTCGGCGACCTCGCTCGCCGGATCGGAGCCGCGTACGAGCGTGGCGCCGACCGGCACCCGTAGCCGTCCCCCTGCGTCGATGTCCGCGGTACGGATCAGGATGGGGGAGTCGAGGGTCTGGGCGCCGCCGGAGTCGCGGCCGACGAGCGCCAGAGCCCCGGCGTAGTACCCGCGTCCACCCACCTCGTGCCGCTCGATCACCCGGCAGGCGTTCTGCACCGGCGACCCGGTGACGGTCGCCGCGAACATGGTCTCGCGCAGGACGTCGCGCACATCGAGCGACGACCGCCCCCTCAACTCGTATTCCGTATGCGCGAGATGGGCCATCTCCTTCAGCCGCGGCCCGATGACGACCCCGCCCATGTCGCCGACCGTGCACATCATCTTGAGCTCCTCGTCGACGACCATCGACAGCTCCTCGATCTCCTTGCCGTCGGAGAGGAAGTCCAGCAGATCCTCGGGGGTCGGTCCCTCGGCCGGATAGCGATACGTCCCACTGATCGGGTTCATCACGACGGTCCCGCCGGACATGCGGACGTGCACCTCGGGACTCGCTCCCACAAGCGTCCGCTCTCCGGTGTGCACGACGAAGGTCCAGTACGCGCCCCGCTCCCCGACGAGCAGCCGCCGGAACAGTGCGAGCGCGTCCGCCCTGCCGAAGCCGGGGATCTCCCCCTCGTACGTACGCCGGATGACGAAGTTCGCGCCCTCGCCCTGCCCGATCTCCTCCCGCAGCACGCGCCCGACGATCTCCGCGTACTCCTCGTCGTCGACGTCGAAGCCACCGCCCGTCACGTTCACGTCGTGTGCGGGCAGCTGCGACAGGGCCCGGTCCAGGGGGAGTTCGTACGCCTCCTCGGGGGTCAGCACCGCGAGCGGCGTACCGTCGTCGCGGACGTCGAAGCCGCGCTCGCGGATCTGGCGGAAGGGGATGAGGGCCAGGCCCTCGTCGGGGATGTCGGCGAGCCGGTCGTACGTGGTGACCGGGCCGAGCAGGACTTCTACGGTGTCGTGGTCGTGTCCGGGGGTACGGCGACGCAGCAGCGCGAACGGGCGGTCGTCGTGCAGGAGCCGGGCCAGGTGCATGGGTTCCTCTTCGGTGATCGGGAGGAACGGCCCTGGTCGTGAAAACACTGAAGGCCGCCCCTCGGGCGGCCTTCGCGAAGTCTTGCGTACGCGCAGTCAGTGGGCCGCCGGGTGAGCGGTCCACCACCAGTTCTGGTTCTGGGTCGAGTGCGCGAACATGTGCGGCACCTTATCCCATGCCGAGGACCGGTCGCGGGCGTACTCCGCCCCGTCTGATCCGTCTCATCAGTCGAGCGGGACGAAAATCAGTCGACACGACCCCGTAATGTTTACGAGGTGACCGTGAACGCTGATACCCGAGCCGTCGCTGCCCAGGCGACCTGGCGAGACCTGCCCGCGGCGCAGCAGCCCGACTACCCCGATGCCGAGGCCCTGCGCGAAGTGATCGCCGAGCTGGCGAGCTATCCGCCCCTCGTCTTCGCAGGCGAGTGCGACCAGCTGCGCGCCCGGATGGGAGCCGTCGCCAAGGGCGAGGCGTTCCTGCTTCAGGGCGGCGACTGCGCGGAGAGCTTCGACGCCGTTGGCGCCGAGCACATCCGGGCCAAGCTGAAGACTCTGCTCCAGATGGGCGCCGTCCTCACGTACGCGGCCTCCGTGCCGGTCGTGAAGGTGGGCCGCATCGCCGGCCAGTACTCCAAGCCGCGCTCCAAGCCGACCGAGACCCGCGACGGCGTGACGCTGCCGACCTACCGCGGCGACTCCGTCAACGGCTTCGAGTTCACCGAGGCCGCGCGCGTCCCGGACCCCGAGCGCCTGAAGCGGATGTACCACGCCTCCGCCTCCACGCTGAACCTGGTGCGCGCCTTCACCACCGGCGGCTACGCCGACCTGCGCCAGGTGCACGCCTGGAACCAGGACTTCGTGAAGTCGTCCCCCTCCGGGCAGCGCTACGAGCAGCTGGCGCGCGAGATCGACCAGGCGCTGAACTTCATGCACGCCTGCGGGGCCGACCCGGAGGAGTTCAAGACCGTCGAGTTCTACTCCTCGCACGAGGCGCTGCTGCTGGACTACGAGTCGGCGCTGACCAGGGTCGATTCGCGTACGGGGCACCTGTACGACGTCTCCGCGCACATGGTGTGGATCGGTGAGCGCACCCGTCAGATGGACGGCGCGCACATCGAGTTCGCCTCGAAGATCCGCAACCCGCTCGGGATCAAGCTGGGCCCGACGACGACGGCCGAGGACGCGCTGCAGTACATCGAGCGCCTCGACCCGGACCGCGAGCCGGGTCGGCTGACCTTCATCGTCCGCATGGGCGCCGACAAGGTCCGCGACAAGCTGCCCGAGCTGGTCGAGAAGGTCACCGCCTCGGGCGCGACCGTCGCCTGGATCACCGACCCGATGCACGGCAACACCTACGAGGCGGCCTCCGGCCACAAGACCCGCCGCTTCGACGACGTACTCGACGAGGTCAAGGGCTTCTTCGAGGTCCACAAGGAGCTGGGCACGCACCCGGGCGGCATCCACGTCGAGCTGACCGGTGACGATGTCACCGAGTGCGTGGGCGGCGGCGACGAGATCTTCGTCGACGATCTGCACCAGCGTTACGAGACGGCCTGCGACCCGCGTCTGAACCGCAGCCAGTCCCTGGATCTGGCGTTCCTGGTGGCGGAGATGTACCGCGACCAGTAGTGGTTCGGTTGTTGCACAGGGCATGCGATGGGGCGCGGATCACATACGATCCGCGCCCCACAGCACTTTTGCGACCCCCGCTCGGCGGGTAAGGTTAGGTTTGCCTCACCGATAAATCGGGACGGCACGACCTTTCAATCCCATCGGGTGGTGAACTGCGTGTACGTCTGCAACTGCTTCGGTGTCACCGAGGCGCAGGTGAGGAAGCACGCGGAAGCCGGTGCCTGCACGCCCCGCCAGATAGCGTCCGCCTGCAAGGCGGGCACGGACTGCGGTTCCTGTGTACGGCGCATTCAGGCACTGCTGGGCCGGGGCACGTGCCGCACTGAGGTGACCGACCAGGCGCAGCCCGCTCTCTCCGGGGTCTCGGAGTTGTCGGAGCTGGACGAAGCCGCTTAGGCATGAAGCTGCGTAGGTGCGCAGCCGCTCAGCTGTCCGGCTGCTCGACGAGCTGGGCGATGTAGAGCGCCTCGCCGAGTTTCTCCACCAGTTCCAGCTGGGTGTCCAGGTAGTCGATGTGGTGCTCCTCGTCCTTGAGGATCGACTCGAAGATGTTCGCGGATGTGATGTCGCCCTTGTTCCGCATCACCTCGATACCGCGCCTGAGGCGGTCGATCGCCTCGACCTCGACCTGTCGGTCCGCCTTGAACATCTCGGTGACCGTCTGTCCGACCCGGACGTGGAAGAGCCGCTGGTAGTTCGGCAGGCCCTCCAGGAAGAGGATCCGGTCGGTGAGCACCTCCGCGTGCTTCATCTCGTCGAACGACTCGGCCCGGGTGTACTTCGCGAGCTTTGTCCAGCCGAAGTTCTCCTGCATCTTCGCGTGCAGGAAGTACTGGTTGATCGCGGTCAGTTCGGCGGTCAACTGCTCGTTGAGAAATTCGATGACCTCGGGGTCGCCCTGCATTGCAGAGGCTCCTTCCACGCGGGGGACTGGCGGAATGCGCCGCATAATTCCACCGGCATCAGGGGCCGTCCAGTAAGTGCAGGCTTAGTGGCAGATGCCCGAATCGGGACAGGCCTGGTCATCTGCACCGTCTCTGGTCTGTCAGGATGGAGACATGGGTCAGCCGGTGGAGCGTGAATCTGGAGAAGCGGCGCAGTCGGAGCTTCCGCCGGGGCAGCGACTGCAGCGAGGCTGGCCGGTCACGCATTACGGGCCCGTGCCCAAGTTCCGGCCCGAACGCTGGGAATTCAGGGTTTTCGGCGCCACCGCCGACGGCGAGAAGCACTGCTGGAACCACGAGGAGTTCTCGGCCCTGCCCTATACCACGGTCGTGGCCGATCTGCACTGCGTGACGAAGTTCAGCATGCTCGGGGCCGAATGGGGCGGCGTCCCGGCTCGTACGCTCCTAGAGATCGTCCCGCCCGCGGCCGGCGTCACGCATGTGATGGTCTGGGCCGAGTACGGCTTCAGCTCGAATCTCCGCCTCACCGACTTCGCCTCCGAGCGCACGATCTTCGCCACCCACAAGGACGGTGAGCTGCTGACCGCGGAGCACGGCTTCCCGCTGCGCCTGGTGGTGCCCCACCTGTACGCCTGGAAGGGCCCCAAGTGGGTCCGCGGCATCGAGTACATGACCGCCGACCGCCGCGGCTTCTGGGAGGAACGCGGCTATCACAACATCGGCGACCCCTGGCGCGAGCAGCGCTACTCGTACCAGGAGGAGCCGGGGGACGGCCCCGAGCTCTGAGCCCTGGCCAGTCCTCAGGTCCTCAGCCGTCCCGGAGCTTCTTCAGTCGCTCCACGTCTGCCGCGTGGCCCTCTTTGCCGCCGGGGGTTTCGATGATCAGGGGTACGCCCTCGGTGGCGGGGTGGGTCATCAGGGCGCGGAAGGGGTCCTCGCCGATGTGGCCGGCGCCGATGTTGGCGTGGCGGTCCTTGTGGGCGCCGACGATGTCCTGGGAGTCGTTGGCGTGGATCAGTTTCAGCCGGCCCTCGCCGATCGTGTCCACCAGCAGGTCGAGGGTCTGGTGCGTTCCGGTGGGGCCGGTGAGGTCGTGGCCCGCCGCGAAGATGTGGCAGGTGTCCAGGCAGACGCCGAGCTTCGGGTGGGCGTCGAGTGCTTCGAAGTACGGGCCGAAGTCCCAGGTCCGGGAGCAGAGGGAAGCGCCCTGGCCCGCGGTCGACTCGATCAGCAGGTCCGGGTCGTCGTCGTGGGTCAGTTCGTCGAGCAGCGGCAGCAGATGCTCGCGTACCTGCTTCAGCGCGACCGCCCGCGTCCGACCGCCAGTCGCCGAACCGGTGTGTACGACGACTCCCCGCGCCCCGATCTCCCGCCCCCGCCGCAGCGAGTGCCGCAGCGACTCCACGGATCGCTCCACAGTCGCCTCGGTGTGCGAGCCCAGGTTGATCAGATAGGGCGCGTGGACGTACGCGGGGATCGACCCCGCGGCGCAGGCCGTGCGGAACTCCTCGTCCTGCCGCGGATTCCCCGGTGGGGTCGCCCAGCCGCGCGGGTTGGCGACGAAGACCTGGACGGTCTCGGCGGCCAGATCACGCGCGTACGACAGGCCTACGGAGGCGAGGCCGCCGGCTACGGGGACATGGCTGCCGACGGGGTTGCGGGACTGCTGAGTGCTCACCCTTTCAGGGTGTCACGGCGTCCTGCGCGCCCCGTCGGCGGATGCCGCCCAGCCTCTGCCGATCTGCCGTCACTCGATCTCGATGGTGATCTCTGAGCCCTTCGGTGCCGTGTCGCCACCGGCCACCGACTGGCTCTTGACCGTGTCCCCGAAGAGCCCGAGGAAGCCCCGGTCCTCCTTGACCTCGAAGCCGGCGGCCTCCAGCTCCCGCTTGGCGTCGTCGACCTTGTCGCCCACCACGTCCGGAACCTCGATCTGCTCCGGGCCCTTGGAGATCGTCAGCGTGACGGTGTCGCCCGTCCCCAACTGGCGGTCGGCGGCCGGCGACTGCCGGGCGACCTGGCCCGCGTCGAACTCGGAGTTGATCTGCTCGGGGGCGATCTCGACCTTCAGGCCCGCGTCTTCCAGCTCCTGCCGCGCGTCGGCGAGCTCGTCGCCCGTGACGTCCGGCACGTCCACCGGGCTGCCCTTGCTGACGATGAGCGCGATGGCGGAGCCCGCGCGGCGCGTGGTGCCCCCATCCGGATCCGTACCGATCACAAAGCCGAAGGGGACCTCCTCGCTGAAGGCCCTGGTGATCATGCCCGCCTTCAGGCCCTCGTCCTTGAGCCGCGCCTTCGCCTTGGCCAGCGCGTAGCCCTGCACATTCGGCACCCGTACGGTCTCCGGGCCCCTGGAGATCGTCAGCGACACCGGGTCGTTGTCACGGATCCGGGCGCCCGCCTTGGGGTCGCTGCTGATGACCGTGCCGCGCTCGACGGTGTCGCTGTACTCGCGCTTGACCTCTCCCACATCGAGCCCTGCGCTCTCGAGGCGTTGCTCTGCCTTCGCCTCGGTCATGGTGAGCAGCGGCGGGACCTTGGTGAACTGGCCGGAGTTGATGTACCAGACGCCCGCGCCGAGGCCGAGGACCAGCAGCACGGCGGCGACGATCGCGAGCATGCCGCGCCGGGGGCGCGGGGTGCGGGTACGGCGGCGCGAGGGAGGGTCGGGGGGTGGGGTAGCCAGGATGCTCGTGTGGTGCAGCCCGCGATCGCCGTCGTCCTCGTTCACGGGGAGCGGCCGTGGCACGGACAGCGAGCGCGGGATCACGCTCGTACGGTCCTCGCCGATGTCATGGCCCTCGGTGATCGCCTGCGGCGGCACCGCGTCCAGCTGCTCGGCGGTCAGCCCGCTGCGTGCGTTCCGGGCCTGCGCGAGCAGCGCCACCGCGTCGTGCGGACGTACGCCCGGGGTGCGCGCGGTCGCCGACGCGACCAGTTCGTCGAGCTCGTAGGGCAGGCCCGGCACTTTCGCCGACGGCGGCGGGACGTCCTCGTGGAGGTGCTTGTAGAGCACTGCCGCGGGCGAGTCCGCGAGGTGCGGCCGGTCACCGGTCAGCATCTCGTAGAGGACGATTCCGCAGGCGTACACGTCGACCCGTGGGTCGGCCGTGCCGTGTTCTATCTGCTCCGGGGCCAGATACGACACCGTGCCGAGCACGGATCCCGTCGTGTTGGTGACCGTGTCCACGGCCCGTACGAGGCCGAAATCCGCCACCTTGACCCGGCCGTCGTCCCCTATCAGGACGTTCTCCGGCTTCATGTCACGGTGTACGAATCCGGCGCGGTGCGCGGCGCCGAGCGCGGCGAGCACCGGCTCCAGGATGTCCAGCGCCGCCCGCGGCTGCAGGGCGCCGCGCTCGCGCAGTACGTCACGGAGGGTGCACCCGGCGATGTACTCCATGGCGAGGTAGACGTACGCCCCGTCGGTCCCCTGGTCGAAAATCTGCACCACATTGGGGTGTGCAAGGCGGGCCACCGACTTGGCCTCGCGGATGAACCGGTCGACGAACGTGGCGTCGGCGGCCAGCGTGGGGTGCATCACCTTGAGTGCGAGCACGCGGTCCAGGCGGGTGTCCACGGACCTGTAGACCGTGGCCATCCCGCCGACCGCGATCCGTGCGTCGATGCGGTAGCGGCCGTCGAGCACCTGCCCGACCAACGGGTCCTGAAGGGTCGTATCCACGCAGGTGAGTGTACGAGCCGACACTGTCAACGCCGCGGGATCGGTTGAGATCGGGGCGGTCCTGAAGCGGAGCTGTGACTTATTCCATATCGCGGGTGGGTTCGTTGTTGGGTGCGGGTGCGTGGTGGTTGCTCGCGCCGTTCCCCGCGCCCCTTTGGGTCCGGTGGGTGGGTCGGGGCCGTGGGCCGGTGCGTCAGCCCGTCGCAGGGCGGGCGTACGGCCCTTTGCTGGTACAGGGTCCTGGTTTCCTGAGACCGAACCTACGCGACGGGCATACGACGCACCGGCCCACGGCCCCTCCCGCCGGTGGGCAGGTGCGGGCACGTGGGGGCTGGTGAGCATGGTGGCCGGCGGCTCCGGTCGCGCCCCTTCAGGGGCGCGGGGAACTGCGCGACCAGCCACGACGCACCCGCAGCCGCGACACGGCGTGTCACCCCCACCCCCTTGCGGGGGCCCGGGGGCGCAGCCCCCCGTTTCGGGAAGGGGTGGGGTGGGGAAAAGAAACCTCCCCCCACCCCACCGCAACTCAGAAGGCCGGCCGCTCCGGGTCCAGCCGAGCCAAGCCCTCCGCAGGAGACGACGGCGAGGCGAAGTGGCGGCGAGGGATGCGGCCGGCGAGGCGAGCCAACCGCCCCGCCTCCACCGCGTGCTTCATGGCCTCAGCCATCAGCACCGGCTCCTGCGCCCGAGTCACGGCAGACGCGAGCATCACACCGGCGCACCCCAACTCCATGGCAAGGGCGGCATCGGACGCCGTACCGGCCCCCGCGTCCAAAATGACCGGCACGCGCGCGTGCTCGACGATCAGCTGGAAGTTGTGCGGGTTCCGGATCCCGAGCCCGGACCCGATGGGCGACCCGAGCGGCATGATCGCGGCGCAGCCCACGTCCTCCAGCTTCCGCGCGAGTACAGGGTCGTCGTTCGTGTACGGCAGGACTGTGAAGCCGTCGTCGACGAGGGTCTCGGCCGCGTCGAGCAGCTCGATCGGATCGGGCAGCAGTGTGCGCTCGTCGGCGATGACCTCCAGCTTCACCAGCGAGGTCCCCAGGGCTTCGCGAGCGAGCCGGGCTGTCAGGACGGCCTCCCCGGCGGTGTAGCAGCCCGCCGTGTTCGGCAGGACACGGATGCCGAGCCGGTCGAGCACGGAGAGGACCGAACCGTGCACGGAAGCGTTTACGCGCCGCATCGCGACCGTCGTCAGCTCCGTGCCGGACGCGACGAGCGAGCGCTCCAGCACGTCGAGGCTGGGCGCGCCGCCGGTGCCCATGATGAGGCGGGACGTGAAGGACGTACCGCCGATGAGGAACGGGTCGTCGGCCATGGGTCAGCCTCCTTGGACGGCGGTGAGGACCTCGACGCGGTCTCCCTCGGAGAGGGATGTGTCCGGCCACTGCGCGCGCGGGACGACGGTTTCGTTGAGCGCGGCGGCGACCCCGGAGGGTGCGGTGGTGAGGGTGGCGACCAGCGTGTCGAGGGCGGTGCCGGCGGCGATCTCCTGTCGCTCACCGTTGACGAAGACGTTCATACGGGCTGCTCCGTGCGGGCCGTGCTGAAGCGCTTGGGCGTGAACGGGCGGGCCTCCTCCGGGAGTTCACCGGTGGTCAGCAGGTGTGCCATGGCGTCGCCCGTGACGGGGGTGAGCAGGACGCCGTTGCGGTAGTGACCGGTGGCCAGGAGCAGGCCGTCCAGTTCCGTCGGGCCGAGCAGGGGCGCGTTGTCGGGGGAGCCGGGGCGCAGTCCCGCGCGGGTCTCGGTGAGCGGGAGTTCGGTGATGCCGGGGATCAGTTCGTGGGCGTCGCGCAGCAGTTCGTACACGCCGCCCGCGGTCACCGTCGTGTCCCAGCCCTGCTCCTCGCTGGTCGCGCCGACGACCAGTTCACCGCTCTCGCGCGGCACCAGGTACACATGGCTGCCGCGGACGACGGCACGCACGGTGCGGCTCAGGAACGGCGCGTACCGCTTCGGCACGGTCAGCCGCAGCACCTGGCCCTTCACCGGCCGTACGGGCGGCAGCACGGCGTCGGGAACGCCCGCGAGCCGTCCGCTGAGGCTGCCCGCGGCGAGGACGACCTGGCCCGCGGTCAGCTCGGTGCCGTCGGTGGTGACGACTCCGGCGGCCCGGTCCCGTATGACGCTGAGCCGCTCCGCCCAGATCCGGTGGAAGACCACCCCGGCCCGCTCGCACGCCGCGACGAGCGCCTTGGCGAGCCGCCGCGGATCGATCTGGTGGTCGCCGTCGACCCTGAGCCCCCCGCGCACGCCCGGCGCGAGCATCGGCTCCAGGCGCCGGCACTCGCGCCCGCTCAGCCACTCCGACTCCAGGCCCGACTGGGCTTGCAGGGCGTGCAGTTCGCGCAGATGGGCGCGGTCGTCGGCGTCCAGAGCGACGGCGAGCGCGCCGCACTGGCGGTAGCCGAGGTCCACGCCCGTCGCTTCGGTGAGCTCGGCGGCGAACTCCGGATAGCGCCGGGCGGACGCCAGGTTCAGGCCGAGCAGGGTCTGCTCGCCGTAGTGGAGTTCGGTGACGGGAGCCAGCATCCCGGCGGCCACCTGGGCCGCTCCGCCGCCGGGTTCGGGATCCACGAGTGCGGTGACGAAGCCGCGCTGCGCGGCCCGCCAGGCGGTCACCAGGCCGATGACTCCGCCCCCGATGATCAGGACGTCGGATGTGCTTGACGACGTGTGCGATGCGACCGATGTACGCGACATGGGCGTCCAGCCCCTCCCTTCGCCGGCATGACCCGGATCAGGTTCGTACGGTCGGAGGCCGTCCCAGCCTCCCTCTCAGCCCGGTGCGTCCGGACTCCCGCGAGTGCTCTACGTTGGCCACCCTAACTCTTCGTGTCACACCTCAGTAAGGGAGCCGCACGGCATGGCCGGCCCGCCCGTCACCCACCACCACCCTCAACCGAGGGGCTCCGCCCCGCCCTATAGATCTCTCGACGGTCTCGTCCTCGCCCCGGTCGCGGACCAAGCTCCAGGTCAGGTGGGCACGCGCACCCGCTTCACGTACCACGAGAAGGACGGCGAGATCTGGGCCGAGTACGCGGGCGGCGACGTCGTACGCGGCCACCTCGTGGGTACGCGTGAGGGTGACCGCCTCGACTTCCGGTACGTGCAGCTGAAGCGGGACGGCAGCACCTCCTCGGGGCACTGTGTGTCCCGGGTGGTCGAGCTGGCCGACGGGCGGCTGCGCCTGGAGGAGACCTGGGAGTGGGAGTCACAGGCGGGCAGTGGAACGAGCGTGGTGGAGCAGCTCGCCGACGACCGCTGACGGCGGTGCGGGACGATCGATGGTTGTGCAACACGTCACTGATCGCGCCCGCTGACTGACAAAACGTCAGTGTCTATGGTGATCCGGTGAACGAGCAGAAGCGGGAACGGAGCCGGACGGCGCGACGACGGGTCGTGATCGTCGGCGCGGGCATGGCCGGCGTGCAGACCGCGGTCGTCCTGCGGGAACAGGGCTTCACCGGCACCGTGACGCTGATCGGCGCGGAGCCGCACCAGCCGTACGACCGCCCGCCGCTCTCCAAGGCCGTCCTGCTCGGCAAGGCCGAGGACTCCGCCTTCGACGTCGACTTCGAGGCACTGGGCGTCGAGTTGCGCCTGGGGCTCGAGGTGACCGGCGTACGCCCCCTCGATCACGAACTCGACACGGCCACGGGGCCCGTTCCGTACGACGTCCTGGTCGTCGCCACGGGCGCGGAACCGATGCGGCTGCCGGGCGCGGAGGGCGTGCCAGGAGTGCATCTGCTGCGAACCCTGGACGACGCCGAGCGGCTGCGGCCCGTGCTCGCCCGGCAGCACGACATCGTGGTCGTCGGCGCGGGCTGGATCGGCGCAGAGTTCGCCACGGCGGCGCGCGAGGCCGGGTGCGCGGTGACCGTCGTCGAGGCCGCCGACCGGCCGCTCGCCGGAGCGCTGCCCGCCGAAGTGGCTGCCCCCATGGCCACCTGGTACGCGGACAGCGGCGCCTCGTTGCGCACCCACGCGCGCGTGGAGCGCGTCGAACCCGGCGCGGTGGTGCTGGACGACGGCTCGCGACTGCCCGCGGGGGCCGTCGTCGTGGGCATCGGCGCGCGGCCCGCCACCGCCTGGCTGACCGGGTCAGAAATCGAGCTCGGCACCCAGCGCGAGGTGGTCGCGGACGACCACCTGCGTACCTCTGTCCCGGACGTGTACGCGGTCGGCGACTGCGCCTCCTTCCCTTCACGAAGGTATGGCGAGCGTCTTCTGATCCACCACTGGGACAACGCCCTCCAGGGGCCTCGTACGGTCGCGGCGAACATCATCGGCGAGACGCCCGCCGTGTACGACCCCGTGCCGTACTTCTGGTCCGAGCAGTTCGGCCGCTTCGTCCAGTACGCGGGTCACCACGCGCGCGCGGACGCCACGATCTGGCGCGGCGACCCGACGGGCCCGGCCTGGTCGGTGTGCTGGTTGCGGGAGGGCCGGCTGGTCGCCGTGCTCGCGGTGGGGCGGCCCCGGGACCTGGCGCAGGGGCGCAAGCTGATCGAGGCCGGTGTCCCGATGAATCCGGACTTGCTGTCGGACCCGTCGCGGCCTCTGAAATCGGCCACTGCGTAGGCCACCGGGGTCCGGCGAACGGCCCAGGCGGGGCGGCCACGACTTCCGACTGTCAGTCCGGGATGGCACGCTTGTCCCGTGACCGAGATTGACGCAAAAATCGATGCTCTCGTCCCCGCCTGGCTCACCCTCCCCGACATCGCCGAACAGCTCGGCGTCGAGGTGACCCGCGTGCGGCAGTTGGTCAAGGAGGGCCAGCTCATTGCCGTACGCCGTGGTGAGAACCGCGCGCTGCAGGTTCCCGCCGCCTTCATCGACGGGGACAAGGTCGTCAAGGGCCTGTCCGGCACCCTGACGCTCCTGAGGGACGACGGCTTCACCGACGAAGAGATGCTGGAGTGGCTCTTCACCCCCGACCCGAGCCTGCCCGGCACCCCCGCGCAGGCCCTCAGCGAGAACCGCGGTACGGAGGTGAAGCGCCGAGCCCAGGCGCTCGCCGTCTGACCTGAACACACCGTCCCGGCGTACGGGCCGTGCCCTGTACGGCAGGGCCCGTACGCCACCGACAACGGGGGATTTCCGCATGCCCGAAGCCACCGCACGCGTGCTGCTCGCCGATGCCCGGGTCTACCTCTGCACGGACGCCCGAAAGCGCCAGGGCGACCTCGCCGAGTTCCTGGACGCGGTCCTCGCGGGCGGTGTCGACATCGTGCAGCTGCGCGACAAGGGCATGGAGGCAGCCGAGGAGCTGGAGCACCTCCGGATATTTGCCGACGCCTGCGCGCGGCACGGCAGGCTGCTCGCTGTGAACGACCGAGCGGACGTCGCCCACGCGGCAGATGCCGACGTGCTGCACCTGGGCCAAGGCGATCTCCCCGTCCCCGCCGCCCGCGCGATCCTCGGCGACGAGATCCTGATCGGCCGCTCCACGCACGCCGAGCCGGAGGCGGCAGCCGCCGCGGTCCAGGACGGCGTGGACTACTTCTGTACGGGCCCCTGCTGGCCGACGCCCACCAAGCCGGGCCGCCATGCGCCTGGGCTGGACCTCGTCCGGTACACGGCCGCGCTCGGCACCGACCGTCCCTGGTTCGCCATCGGCGGCATCGACCTCGGCAACCTCGACGAGGTGCTCGAAGCGGGCGCCCGCCGCGTCGTCGTCGTACGGGCGATCACGGAGGCCGACGATCCGGGCGCGGCGGCCCGGGAATTCGCGAAACGATTGCGTCACGGTTAGTCGTCCGAGGCATGGACAATTGGCCGACAAACCGGGCAATTTTCATCGTCTGGTTGGGGGACCGCCAACCCCTGACTAACCTGCGGGTATGGCCCTAGGATCTGCGTCCACCAGGACTGACCGCGCACGCACTGTGCGTGACATGCTCGCCACCGGCAAGACGACGTACTCGTTCGAGTTCTCGGCGCCGAAGACCCCGAAGGGCGAGCGGAACCTGTGGAACGCGCTCCGCCGGGTCGAGGCCGTCGCTCCGGACTTCGTGTCGGTGACGTACGGCGCGGGCGGCTCGACCCGCGCCGGCACGGTGAAGGAGACCCAGCAGATCGTCGCGGACACGACGCTCACTCCGGTCGCCCACCTCACCGCGGTCAACCACTCCATCGCCGAACTGCGCAACATCATCGGCCAGTACGCGGACGCCGGGATCCGGAACATGCTCGCCGTGCGCGGCGACCCGCCCGGCGATCCCATGGGCGACTGGATCCCGCATCCCCGGGGCCTGACCTACGCAGCCGAACTCGTCCGACTCATCAAGGAGTCGGGCGACTTCTGCGTGGGCGTCGCGGCCTTCCCCGAGATGCATCCGCGCTCCGCCGACTGGGACATGGACGTCGCACATTTTGTCGACAAATGCCGGTCCGGTGCCGACTACGCGATCACACAGATGTTCTTCCACCCCGAGTCGTATCTGCGGCTACGTGACCGAGTCGACGCGGCCGGCTGCGAGACCCCGGTCATCCCCGAGGTCATGCCCGTGACCAGCGTGAAGATGCTGGAGCGGCTCCCGAAGCTCAGCAACGCCTCGTTCCCGGACGCCCTGAAAGAACGGATCCTCAACTCCAAGGACGATCCTGCGGCTGTACGCTCCATTGGAATCGAGTTCGCTACGGAGTTCTGCGCGAGGCTGCTGGCCGAGGGAGTCCCCGGACTGCACTTCATCACGTTGAACAACTCCACCGCGACGCTGGAAATCTACGAGAATCTGGGGCTGCACCACCCACAGCAGGCCTAGACCGGACGCATCCTCGTACGACACACTGCGTAACGGCCACTGGGAGAGGGGCGTACATGGGCTGGACGGTCCTCTACATCGCGTTCGGCATCGTCGCGCTGTGGCTGCTCGGCGAGGTGCTGCTGCAGTACAAGGCACGGCTGCGCTGGCGGCTGCTGGCCTTCGCGGGCTTCCTCGGCGTAGTGCTCGGCGTGCTCATCCCGTCCGTGCCGGTCATCGGCCTGGGCGCCGCCGCCTTCGCGGTCGGGCAGACGTACGTCACGCTGTCGTTCCGCCGCGGCTTCGCGGCCGGCTGGGCCGTCGCCGGCCGCCCGGGCGCCAGCAAGCGCCGCCGCGGCGAGCCGGACCGCGACCCGACGCTCGAGGTCTCCGACCTCCAGGCGGCGGACAACGGAATGCGCCCGCGGGACAACTTCGGCCAGGGCGACGACCTTTACGGGCGCGATGACTCCGTCTTCGGGCAGCGGGCCGACACCTTCGGACAGCGGTCCGACTTCGGGCAGCCCGTCGAGACGGCGGCCGAGTCCACCGCCGTCTACGAGCCGCAGCCCCTGCCCGACGACACGGGCAACTACGGCGTCTACAGCGACAGCGCCTACGCCGCGGCCACCGACCCGTCCTACGCCGCGTCCGCCCAGTCCCCGGACGCCGGCCAGAACTACGGGTACGATGCCTACTCCGGCTACGACCAGCAGCAGTACGGCTACGACAACGGCCAGCAGCAGTACGCCGCCTACTCCGACCCGTACCTCGGCACGCAGTCGTACGGGGGCGCCTCGTACGACTCCTCCTACGACGCCTCGCAGCAGCAGTACGGGCAGCAGGGCTACACCCAGGACCAGTACGCCGGCGGGGGCTACGGCGGCGAGACCCCGCCGGGCGGCGTCTGGGTCCCGCAGCAGCGCTCCACCGACGATGCGTACGGCGGCGAACTCCCGCCGGAACAGCAGCAGTATCCGTACGAGGGCAACGGGAATGGGAACGGGAACGGTAGCGGGTACGACGAGCAGTACCGGTTCTGACAACCCGTACTGACAGCCGGGTCGGGCCTTATTGTGAGCCTTTGAAGTCCGCTCCCTCCACGATCAGTCCCGCGACCAGCGCTCCCGACATGCCCGCGTGCGGCAGCCCGCCGCCGGGGTGTGCCCAGCCGCCGACCGTGAACAGGCCCGGAAGACGGGTGCTGTTGGACGGGTGCAGCAGACGTCCGCCCGCGGCGGCCAGCGCCGGTGCCGGAACCGCGCCGCCGTCCGCGCCCGTCGCCTCCGCGAGGTCCGCCGGGGTACGGACCTCGTGCCAGAGGAGGCGCTCGCGCAGGCCGGGTATCGCGCGCTCGGCGGTGGTGAGAACGCCTTTGACGTCTTCCTCGGTCGGCTCCAGGCCTGACGGCACCGTGACGCTCAGTGTGACCGCCTCGTGGTTGTCGTCCGGCACCAGCGCGGGATCGCCGGGGCGCAGCACGGTCACGGTGGGCGCGGCCGGGAGTCCAGGGCCCACAGGAGCCGTACGTCCGGGTCGGTCGCCGAACAACGAGTGCAGCTCCGCCTCGCGATCCGCCGCGTGCACCACCGTCCGATGAGCCACCCCCTCAGGCCGCCCGCCGCGCAGCGCCAGGTGAACCGTCAGGCGGCTCGGCAGTCCCTGCTGAGGCGGCACTTCGCCGTCGCCGTGCAGCGCGATCCCGGAGGCCAGCCGGTCCAGCACTCCGGGCGCCACCCCCGCAACCACGAAGTCCGCCTCTTCGGGGGTGCCGTCGGCCAGCTCCAGGCCCGCTGCCCGGCCGTCCTTCTCGACGATCCGCTCGACGGCCGTATCGAAGTGGAACTCGACCCGCCGAGCCAGGCACCGCTCGTACACCGCCCGCGCCAACTCCCGTATCCCACCGCGCACATACCACGTTCCGAAGGCGTGCTCCATGTACGGCAGCACGGTCGCGGCAGCCGGAGCGACGCGCGGGTCGAGGCCGTACGCGAGGGCGTGGCTCTCCAAGAGGGCCGCGAGCCGCGGGTCACCCAGCTCCCAGGCGCCGACCTCCGCGAGAGTCGTCGCCGTCCGGGTGCGCAGCAGACGCCGCTGCTTGACGGGCGGATAGGGCTCACGCTCGGCGAGAACCTGCCAGTTGGGCCACAGGGGCTCTTCGAGCAGCGGTCGGCGCGTACGGTCCCAGGCCTCGCGCGCCCGCACCAGGAGCTCGCCCCACCGCTCTCCCGCTCCCGCACCGAGGGCCGCGTCCAGGGCCGAGACGACTCCCGCGCGCGAGGCGTTCGGAAGCGAGACCTCCGTGCCGCCCGCGAAGACGTGGTGCGAGGCCGGGTCCACCTGGACCAGGTCGACGCACTTCTCCAGGGGCTCCTTGCCGGTCTTGACGAACAGATCGCGGTAGACGGCGGGCAGCGGCAGCAGCCCCGGGCCCGTGTCGAAGACGAAGCCGTCGCGCTCGACGACGCCCACCGATCCGCCGTACGTCGCCGCGCGCTCGTACACCACCACCCGGTGGCCCGCGACGGCCAGCCGGGCGGCGGCCGCCAGCGCGCCCATCCCGGCGCCGATCACCGCAATTCGTGCCATGCCAGGGACTGTATCGGCCACCACTGACAATCCGGCCGCCACGGTCGGACTGTCACCGCCTCGCAGGCGGCGGTCCCGGATTCCCGTCGGGGGAGTACCCGGGGAGTAGCGGCGCGGACGCGATCGTAACCAGTCGGCAACGGTGCGTCCTGGGTGTGAGTGCGCAGGTCTGAGTATCCGTACCTAGTCAGTGAGTTGAGTACGCGCGCGGATGGGGCATGACCTGCGCGAACGAGAGAGTGGGGGCACGGAAAGGGGCGCGGCTCCGGTACCGCCGACACGGGGCGGCGGAACGGTGCAGCGCCCTTGGCCGCTCCTTCCGCCGAGAAGTCGGCGGGAGCGAGGCACGGGGGACCGGGGGGAGACCGAACGGGGGGAAGCAACGGGGGACTACGGGGGAGCAAGAAGGGCGCCGGTCCGGCGTGGCCCGCGGGGGACGCGGCCACTTCGGGCCGGCGCTCTCTTTTCGGCCTCTGTGTGCTTCAGCGGTTGCCGCTCACCCGCCCCTGAAGCAGCCGCGACAGCGCCGCATGGACGTCGTCCAGGGAGCGCTCCGGCTGGAAGGCCTGCCAGTCCAGGGCAGCCACCAGCACCATGCCCACCAGGGCCGCCGCCGTCAGCGGGATGTCGATCTCCTCGCTCAGCTCGCCGTTCGCGACGCCGTCGCGCAGAACTCCCTCGACCACCGCGACGGCCTCCTGCCTGACCACCATCAGGGTGGACTGCCAGGCCCGGTTCGTGCGCCACAGCTCCGCCACGTACAGCTGTGTGAAGGCCGGATAGCGGTCGATGAAGACGAGCCCCGCCCGGATCATCGCGTCCAGCGCGTCGACCTTGCTGCCGCCGTCCTGAGCGGTCTTCTCTGCCGCCTCCCGGAGGGAGGCGGTGAGGAGTCGCACACCGTGCCGGAGCAGCTCTTCGAAGAGGACGGATTTGCTCGCGAAGTTGTAGTAGACGGTGCCCTTCGCGACCCCGGCGCGCTCGGCGATCTCGTCCACGGTGGTGGCCGAGAAGCCCTGCTCCGCGATGAGCGTCACCGCCGCCTCGTAGAGCTTCTGCCGGGTCAGATGTCTCCGGCTGCTGCCGCTGTCCACGGCCCTGCTGCTTTCCATGGCCCTGATTGTCACAGGGTCTTCAACTGTTGGCGGTTTCGCTGCGTTTTCCTGCATGAATCGGGCGTTGTCGCTGGGGATGCGTGTCTTTGTGCGGGGGTCGGTCGTTAGGCCGATCGGGTGCGGGAGTGTGCCCGGTTCGGGACTGTCCGGGATGCCAGGGGGTGGCGGGTGTGGGCCGGTTGGTGGCGACGGCGCCGTGTACCGCCTTCGATGGTGTGGTCGAGGGCAGCGGCGAGCGGGTCGGCCAGCGGCTGCTGTACCAGCGGGTGTCCTTCCTGGCCTCCCTGTGCCAGGAGCTGACCGAGGCGCTGGTGGCTTCCCGGTGGGACGAGGCCTCGCTGGATGTGCTGGCCGCCGGGGTCGACGGGCAGGGTGAGCCGTTGCCGTCCAAGGGATGGATGGCCGTGCGCCGCCTGGACTGGGCGGGGGATGCCGCGCCCGGCGAGGGAGTGTACGTGTCGGACCGGGTGCGCCGGGCGGCACAGGAGTACGCGGCGCGCACCCTGCGCCTGGCCCTGCACCGGCGCGCCCTGGTGGCCGCGGTCCTGGCGGCCTGGCCCGCCGATCCCTTCCGGCGCACCGAAGCCGAGTGGACCGCGCTGCGGGCACTGCTGCCCGCCGACGTCAGCAATGCGGAGATCCGCAACCGCACCCGGCAGGTCCGCGCCCACCTGGCCAAGCACGGGAAGCTGCCCGCCGGGTTGTGCGAGCTGGAGGAGCCGCCCCAGGTCGCCGGGCAGGTGCTGCTGGCGGCGATGGACCGTCAGCAGGTCACCCTGCACCGGGTGGATGCGGGGATGGCCCGGCTGCGGGTGAAACTCCCACTGTGCCCGGCCCCCGCCTCCGGCCGGGACTGGGCCTGGCACGTGATCGACCTGCGCCTGCCCGCCACCGGCTCGACGGTGGCGGTGCTGCACACCCCGACCCTGCGCCCCACCCGCGGCGGCCGGATCGCCGTCGACCTGCCGCACTCGACGCCGGTGGCCGCCGCCAAGGCGTCCGGGCACCGGGTGGCACTCGGGTTCGACTGGGGGGTGAACACCCTGCTGACCGGCACCCTGGGGCGCCTGACCGGACAGGCCGGGCAGGCACGGGTGATCACCGACGGCCGCGCCCTGCTCTTCGACGCCACCGCGATCAGCGCGAAACTGCACCGGCTGCGCGGCCACCGCGAACACCTCGCCGCCCGACGCGACCACTACCGCGCGCTGGCGGACGGCCTCGGTGCCCCGCACCTGGCCTGGGACGACCTGCTGGACAAGGCCGCGGTGCTGGAGGTCGAGCACGCGCGGGTGCGTGCCCGCATCCGCCGCCTGAACCAGGCGCTGGCCTGGTCCGCGGCCCGCTGGGCCGTCGACCAGACCACCGCCCTCGGCGCCACCGTCATCTACCTCGAAGACCTCGCCACCCTGGAGGCACGCGGCCGCAGGCGCGGTAACGCCCGGCTGTCGGGGCAGGTCCGCGGCACCGTCGCGGAGGCGATCCGGCATCTGGCCGCGAAGGCGGGTATCGCGGTGGTCACCGTCCCCGCGCGGGGCACCTCCGCGCTGTGTCCACGGTGCCTGGGTCCGCTGGGCCATCATCCCACCCCGGACCGGCTTTCCGAGCGCGGCTGGGCCTGGGCGCACTGCCCCGGCTGCGGCCTGTCGCTGGACCGGGACCAGGCGGCCGCCCGCCGGATCGTCTCCCGCGGCCTGCTCGCCCAGGCCCACACCGCCACCGAGCGCGCCACCGGTATCCGTACCATCCGCACCGTGGTGGAGGGCACCGTCACGGCGGTGCGCCGGCCGAGGAAGACCACCCGCCGGACGGCAGCCCTCTCCGCCCGGCCGCCCGGGCCGAAGGCCACTCCCGGCAAATCCCGCCCCACCCCGGCCCGGCCCTCGTCGGCCCGCCGGGCGAAGACTTCCCGCCGTATGCCCGAGGTGCGTACGGTCCCCGCCACCACCCCCCTCGGGGCGGTCCAGCGTCCGGCGGGGCATGACACCCAGGCACCGGCCCCTCCCGGGCCGGTGCCAGGTCATGGAGTACCCGCCCCACCCCGCCCGGAGCCCCCTCCGGCCGGGCGGGTGCGGCTCTCCCGCAGAACCTGTCGGCGGCGCACCCTCCCCCCACTCTCGGCTTCGCTCGAGCGGGGGACCCCCATCGCCGAGCGGACCGGCTTCCACCACGTGCACGCCACCGAGGTTCACCCCCTCACCCCGAGGTTTGGACCACTTGATGGCAACCGCACACGGCCACGCCGCGCCCGAAAAGCCTGAAACCCCCAGGCACCCACAGAGTTCCCGAGACGCTCAGCTCCGGGTGCAGCCGGTCCAGGGTCCACACCTGCTTGCGGCGCGCGGCAACGGCTGTGAGCGCGAGGACGCCCACCGTGAACGCCGTGAGGACCACACATGCCTGTCAGACCGGGCCGAGACCGCCGCCCGTAATGAGCTTCCTGAGGGCGTCGACGACGTAAGTCATCGGCAAGAAGGGGTGGATCACGTTGAAGAAGGCCGGACTGGTCTGCACGGGGTACGGGCCGCCTGCCGACGTCAGTTGCAGCATCAGGAAGGCGAGGACCAGGATCCGGCCCGCCGCTCCGAAGCGCGCGTTCAGCCACTGCACGATCGCCGCGAAGCACGCCGTCACCGGGCAGAGGAACCCCACCGTCCCGGCGGCCCGCGTCAGTCGTCCCCGCCTCGGTCAGCGAGCGCAACAGCGCCCAGACCTCGGCCCGTTCGGGCTCCGAGAGCTTCAGGTCGGTGTCGTCGACGCCGAGCAGCCGCGGACGGCCGACCAGGGCCAGCGCCACGGAGAGCCGCAGCGCCTCGGCCCGCTCCAGGTCGCGTACGGCGGTCCGGGAGCCCTTGGGCAGCGCCTCCCGGTCCAGCCCGGCGGCGCTCAGCGCGGCATCGATCCGTAGCCGGGCCTCCGCCGCACTCTCCCACTCTCGGCTTCGCTCGAGCGGGGGGACCCCCATACTGCGGGGCCGCAGCAAGGCCTGCACCGAACCGCCGAACCGCCGCTGGAGCAGCGCTCGTTCGCGCAGGTGCTCGCCGACGGTCAGGGTGGGGTCGAGGTCGGTGACCCCGGGTACATGCGCGAGCGCGCTGATCCGGCGGACGGCGGCCATCTGCTTCGGCAGGCGGAACGGCCCGACCGTCGCATGCTCCTCGGTGGGTTTCATGCGCCCGGTGAGCGCGAGCAGCAGGCTCGTACGCCCCGAGCCTGACGGCCCCTCGATCGCGATCAGTGAGCCGGGCTCCGCATCGAGGCCCACTCCGCGGAACGCCCAGCCGCGAGGACCCTTGAGCCCGAAGTCCTCCGCCGTGACGCCGAGACCACGCGGTCCGTCCGCACCCCCCCCACCGCTTCTCCCCACCTGTGAGATTTTGAACTGACTGGTCAGTGCAAAAGGCAGCCCGAACGCTAGATCGAAGCAAAACCCCAGGCCAGGACGCGTTGTCAGTGGCATACCTCACGATGGGCACATACGGCCACTGCGCCGTCACACAGACGACAGGAGGTTCGTCATGGCCAGCTACCACGCAGCCGCCGCCCGTCGGCGCCGCGCCACCGGCCCTGCCCCCTCACTGACCGGCCCGGCGAGCGACGTACATCCCGTGCTCCGCCGGGCCACGGCCCCGCCCGCCGCGCTCGACCTGCTCGCCCAGGCCCGCGCCGGACTCGACGAGGCGGCCCTGCTGGAAACGCCCAACGAGCGCTACGCGACGGCACATCTCGCGGCCCTGCGCACCGCCGCCGCGGTGCTCGCCGCCCGGGGCCGCCCGGAGTCCACCCCAAGGCGCCGGGCGAAGATCCGGAGCGCCTGGGAAGTGCTCCCCGAGATCGCGCCCGAACTCGCCGAGTGGAGCGCGCTGTTCGCCTCCGGCGCCCCCCGCCGCGCCCGCGCGGAAGCAGGCATACAGGGTGCGGCCAGCAGCCGCGACGCCGACGACCTGCTGCGCGACGTGGCCATGTTCCTGCGCCTCGTCGAACGCATGCTCGTCCTGCAGCCCGTCCTGCCCCAGCCACAGCAGGACGTCGACCAGGAGGAGCCAGACGTACCGGAGGTACCGGATGCGGGATGAACGGCGCAGGAGTCCGCTGAGCGAGGTCTCGTCCGCCCGGAGCCGGCGAGGCTGGGTCGTCCGCCGCGCGAGACGGAGGGCCGGGCGCGGGGCCGGAGGCAATAGGGTTGGCAGCGCCTGCACCTTCCCCTGGCCGCACAGGCCCGGGGAAGGCATCCCCATCGCTCCGCCGTAGCCGAGGCGGTGCCGCGCCGAGGAGTCAACTGCCGTGTCGGACCCGAGTCGCCCCCGCGCTTCTCTCCGTACCGCCGTGGTCTGGGACGTCCTGAAAGACGCCCTCGACCGCCGGGTCAAGGCCACGGGCCGGGAGTCGCTCGACGTGCTCGACACGGGAGGCGGCAGCGGCAGATTCGCGGTGCCCGCCGCCCGACTCGGCCACCGCGTCACCGTCGTGGACCCCAGCCCGAACGCGCTGTTCGCGCTGGAGCGCCGGGCCGCCGAGGCCGGCGTCGCCGACCGGGTCCAGGGCGTCCAGGGCGACGCCCACGGCCTCTTCGACGTCGTCGAGCGAGGTGGCTACGACGTGGTGCTGTGCCACGGAGTGCTCGAGTACGTGGACGACCCCGCCGAGGGCGTCGCCAACGCCGTGGCCGCGCTGCGCCCCGAGGGAGTCCTCAGCCTGCTCGCCTCGGGCCTGGGCGGCGCGGTGCTCGCGCGCGCCCTCGCCGGGCACTTCACCGAGGCCCGGCAAGCGCTCAGCGACCCGGACGGCCGCTGGGGCGAGGGCGATCCCGTTCCTCGGCGCTTCACCGCCGAGCAACTCACCGCTCTCGTCGAGGGCGCCGGTCTGCGCGTGGGCGCCGTGCACGGCGTACGGGTCTTCGCGGACCTCGTCCCCGGAGTCCTCGTGGACACCGAGCCGGGAGCCCTGGACGCCCTGCTCAAGCTGGAGGCCGCGGCGGCTGAGCTGCCCGCCTTCCACTCCGTGGCGACCCAGCTCCATGTGCTCGGCGAGACCCGGGAAGCCGCCGAGGCCTGAGCGGGCTCCCGTGCCCCGCCGCTGATCAGGAGCGCGGCGGCAGATGGAGTACGCCACAGCGCCCCCGATCGGGCGCTCGGAGCCGTATGATCGGAGGAGACCGTCCGGCATGACGGGCCGGTCGCTGGGGAATGCACGCTTCAGTGAGCCGGGGTGCCATGGCGGAATCCGGTTGGCTAATTGGCGTAGAGGGGCGGGTTTCACGGGGGCGATTCCCTGCCTATCCTGAAGGGGACCCCCGGTCGCCCCGGCGACTGCACGATGAGGAGGACTCCGTGCCGCTCTCGGAGCACGAGCAGCGAATGCTCGAGCAGATGGAGCGAGCGCTGTACGCCGAAGATCCCAAGTTCGCGACAGCGCTTGAGGGAAGCGGGCTGCGTACGTACACCCGGCGACGGGTTTACCAGGCGGTCGTTGGCTTCCTGGTTGGTATCGCGCTCCTCATGGCCGGAATGGTCGCACAGCAGATTTGGGTCAGCGTGGTGGGATTCCTCGTCATGCTGGGCTGCGCGGTGCTCGCCGTCACCGGTTGGCGCAAAGCCCCCAAGCCGGGCGAGCAGCCCGCCGCGGGTGCCGGTGCGCCGAGCGCTCCGCAAGCCCGCCGTCAGGGTCGGCAGCGGCGCTCCATGATGGACCGCATCGAAGAGCGCTGGCAGCGGCGCCGCGACGAACAAGGCCAGTAGCCCCCGGGCGGAGAGCCAACACAGCGCGCAAGGGGTGACCACCCGCGGGTGGCCGCCCCTTCGGCATGCCTGCGAACACCTTGGCGAAGCCCCGGAGTTGCTGCCCAACTGAGCTTCGCTCACGAGAGTTCTCCAACTGGCCCTCGCTCACGAGGCGTACGGCACCGCACCTCACCGGCGTACGGCACCGCACCGGCATACGGCACCGCACCTCATCGGTGTTCGGCACCGCACCGGCATACGGCGCCACGCCTCATCGGTGTTCGGCACTGAGCCGCGCTGAAGTCGGGCACGGCCCGGTCCGAGTGGCCTGTCGAGTCCCCGACACCGCACCTCGCCGAAACGACCGAGGGCGCCCACCCGAGACCGGGCAGGCGCCCCCTGCAAGGGCCAGGTTCCCTCAGCCGCTGCCCTGCCCCGCCGACGGTCGCCGGACCAGCGTCGTCCAGCGAGCCACCGCCCGGGACTTGAGCACTCGGGACTTGAGCGACGCCCAGCTCTCCGAGGCCGCCCACACCACCCGTGCAGCCGAGCGGGGCGCCAGCAGTGCCCTCAGGCGGGTGCCGCTGCTGACCGTGGCGCGCAGACCGTCGGTCATCCTGCGGACGTCGTCGGCCAGACCCGGCGTGGGCCGGGGCCGCGGCGCGTACAGGACCTGCTCCACGGCGTCCGCGATCCGGTGCACCGAAGCCGCGGTCACCGGATCGAGTTGCCCGATCCGGACGATCCGGGCCGCCGCCTTACGGGGCGTCTGGGACTCGTCCGGCGCGATGCCGAAGTCCCAGGCCGTATCGGTCACTTCGTGCCACGCCGCCAGCGTGTGAGCCGCCGCGTCCGCCTCGGTGCGGCCGTGCGTGCCGAGCCGTACGGCCCGTACTCTCATCCGCCACATCATCGGCAGCAGAGGTATCGCGAGCACGGCGAGCCCGCCCAGGATCAGCAGCAGGATCTGGGGCCACGGCGGACCGTCGTCCGTCGCCGTGATCGCCGCCTCAGGAGACTCGCTGCCGCAGGGCTCCTGCAGCCTCCTCTGCTCCGCCGTGCAGCTCTCGCTGGTCGACGGGGCGGCCGAGGAAGGCCGCGGCGCGACCTCCTCCGAAGTGCCCGGCTCGGGGAGAGTGGTGCCCGGCGTGTCCGTCCGGGTGTACTCCGGAACCGTGCCGCGGTTCGGCGTCGGCTCGAAGCGGGTCCAGCCCACGCCCTCGAAGTACAGCTCGGGCCAGGCGTGCGCGTCCCGCAGGCCCACGGACATCGTGCCGTCCGACTGGGGCGAGCCGGGTGTGAAGCCGACCGCGACGCGGGCCGGTATGCCCAGCGTGCGGGCCATCGAGGCCATCGCGAAGGAGAAGTGGACGCAGAAGCCCTCCTTGTCCCTCAGGAAGCGCTCGATCGCCTGCGAACCACTGCCGACCTGCACCTCCGTGTCATACACGAAGCCGCCCTCCAGGGCGAACCAGTCCTGGAGCTTCACCGCGCGCTCGTAGTTGTTGCTCGCGCCCGCCGTGACCTGCCGTGCCGTGTCGTACACCACCGCAGGCAGCGATTCCGGCACATCGGTGAACTCGCGCCGCAGCCAGCCGGGCGGCTCCGGCGCCTCGGCGAGCTGCTCCGCGCTCGGCTGCACGATCAGGCTCTTGACGGAGTAGTCAAGGCCGCGTGTGGTCTGGCCGTGGTCGCCGACCAGCGTGCGCCCGACGGGCTCGTACCGCCACTGGCCGTTGATCTCCACCTGGCTGGCCGGGTAGGGCATGGGCAGCCAGTCCTGCGCGTACCAGTCGGCCGCCGCGATCCTCGTCTCGACCTCGGTGCGCCTGACCTCGTCCCCGAGACCGGGCGGCGTCGGGAAGGTCCCCGGCACATCCGTGATGTTGCGCTTGGACGGCTTCCACGCCGTGCCGTCGAACTCGTCGAGCGAGACGATCCGCAGATAAAGGTCCTGCGTCTCCTCGGAGTTGGTGTTGTACGACATGACCTGGCGGTCCTCGTCCACGTTCAGACTGTCGCGGAGCGAAACCAGCGGGTTCACCGCGGAGATGGTGCCGCCGCCTCCGGAGCCCGAGCCGACACCTGTCCCCGTACCGTCCAGCAGGCCGCCGTCGAGGGACGGCAGACCGAGCGGCACCACCAGGGCGATGCCGAGCGCGACGGCACCTATGCGCCGACCCGTGCGGATCGGTGCGACCGCGCCCGGCGACGGGTCGGGGCCCGGCGTGCGGGGTGCGCCGCCGAAGACGCGGCCCCACTGCGAGAGCCGGTCACGGCCCTCGGCCAGCAACAGCAGCAGATAGCCGGCGGCCGCCAGCAGGAACCACAGCCATCCGGCGCCGCCGTCCGAGAGCCCGGCGGCGACCGAGTACAGCGCGAGCAGCGGCAGCCCGGCCGGGGCCGCGCTGCGCAGCGTCACCGCGAGGGCGTCCACTGCCAGCCCGATCACCAGGACACCGCCGACCATCATCAGCCGGATGCCGTCGGACAGCGGCGCCGGGATCGCATACCGCCCGACGTCCTCGCCACCCGTCTGCAGCAGCACCCCGAAGTGCTGGAACACCTCCGGGCCCGGGATGACCCCGAGGATTGCCTGCTCACGGGCGAACGTCAGCGTCAGCAGCATCAGGCTCACCAGGGCCTGCGCCGCGATCGTCAGCGGCCGGGCCAGCGGGACCCGCCGGGCCGCCGCGCCCACACCGGTCTGCACCGCGAGCAGGAACGCCGCCTGCAGCAGCCAGGTCGCCGGAGTGACCAGCGGCAGCAGCGCGCTCGCCGCCATCAGTGTCGCCGCCGCGGCGCACAGCGCCAGTCGCGCGCGCCCGCTCATGAGCCACCGCCTCCCGCCGCACTACCCGTCGACGTGACCTGATTGCGCTGCTGGTCCGCCTCCCGCCACAGATCGGCGAGGTCCGCACCCGGCGGCGCGGTCACAGCGGTCCAGCCCGCCTCCCGCAGCATCCGAAGCCGCTCCTCGCTGTCGTCGTCGGCCTCACCCTGCACCCACGCCTCACTGTCCAGCAGGAAGGCGACCGCCCCGCCGCTGCGCTGCCGCATCTTGGCGAGCACCGTCGCCTGCTCCTCGTCGAGGTCGCCGAGAAAAGCCACCAGAAGCCCTTCGTTCCCCCCGCGCAGCACGTCGTATGCCCGGGACAGGCCCGTACCGTCGGAGTGGTCGATCACCGCCAGGGTGTCCATCATCAGCCCGGCCGCGTCCGCCGACTCCTGGTTGGCACCCGCGAACCCGTCGGCCCCCTCGCCGGGCACCGAATTGCCAGTGTCCGTCAACAGCCGTACCGAAAAGCCCCGTTCGAGCATGTGCACCAGCGTGGATGCCGCGCCCGACACGGCCCACTCGAAGGCCGAGTCCGGGCCCGCGCCCTCGAAGGCGATGCCCCGGGTGTCGAGGAGCACCGTGCAGCGGGCCCGCTGCGGCTGCTCCTCGCGGCGCACCATCAACTCGCCGTAGCGCGCGGTCGAGCGCCAGTGGACCCGGCGCAGATCGTCGCCGTAGCGGTACCCGCGCGGGATGATGTCGTCCTCGCCGGCCAGAGCCAGCGAGCGGTTCCGCCCGTCGCCGTACCCCTTGGCCTCGCCGGTCAGCTGCACCGGCGGCAGTGGCTCCACGCGCGGGATGACCGTCAGCGTGTCGAATGTCGAGAAAGAGCGGGTCAGCTCGCACATTCCGAACGGGTCGCTGAGCCGCAGCTGGAGCGGGCCCAGCGGATAACGGCCCCGTAGGTCGGAGCGCACGCGGTACGACACCTCGCGCCGGCCGCCCGCCTCCATCCGGTCCAGTACGAACCGGGGACGCGGCCCCAGCACGTACGGCACCCGGTCCTGGAGCATCAGCAGTCCCGTGGGCAGCCGCGAGACATTGTCCATCCGCAGATGGACCCGGGCCTCGGACCCCGCGGGCACGCGCCCGGGCGAAAGCCGGCGGCTGCCCGCCACCCGGTAGCGCGTGCGGTACAGCACGGCCGCACACACCAGCGGCAGCACGGCCAGCAGCAGCCCGACCCGGAGCAGATCGCTCTGCCCCAGGACGTACGCGCACACCGCGGCCGCCACGCCCGCCGCCAGGAAGGACCGCCCGCGCGTGGTGAGCCCGGCGAGTGCCGTACGCAGCCCGCCCTTGTCCTCCTCGGCCTGCGCCGCCGGCATGCCCCCGGTGGTCATCACAGCCTCCGGGGCGGCTGCTGGCCGAAGTCCGGAGCCGCCCGGCCCATCGTCAGACCGCTCTGCGACACAGGCGCCGCGGGCACAGGTGTGCGCTGCAGGATCTCCAGCACGACCTGCTCGGCCGTACGGCGGTTCAGCTGGGCCTGCGCGGTCGGGAGCAGACGATGGGCGAGGACCGCCACCGCGAGCGCCTGGACGTCGTCCGGCAGTGCGTAGTCCCGGCCGCTGAGTGCCGCGGATGCCTTCGCTGCACGCAGCAGGTGCAGTGTCGCGCGCGGGGAGGCGCCTAGCCTCAGGTCGGGGTGGGTGCGCGTGGCGGCGACCAGGTCCACCGCGTAACGCCGCACCGGGTCGGCGACATGGACCGTGCGGACCGCGTCTATGAGCTTGACGACGTCGTGCGCGTGCGCCACCGGCTGGAGGTCGTCCAGCGGCGAGACCCCGCCGTGGATGTCCAGCATCTCCAGCTCGGCCTCCGCGCTGGGATAGCCGATGGAGACACGGGCCATGAAGCGGTCGCGCTGCGCCTCCGGCAGCGGGTACGTGCCCTCCATCTCGACCGGGTTCTGCGTGGCCACCACCATGAAGGGGCTGGGCAGCTCGTAGGTATGCCCGTCGATGGTGACCTGGCGCTCCTCCATGGACTCCAGGAGCGCGGACTGCGTCTTGGGCGACGCGCGGTTGATCTCGTCTCCGATCACGATCTGCGCGAAGATCGCGCCCGGCTTGAACTCGAATTCGCTGCGCTGCTGATCCCAGATGGACACCCCGGTGATGTCCGAGGGCAGCAGGTCGGGCGTGAACTGGATACGCCGCACCGAGCAGTCGATGGACCGCGCCAGTGCCTTGGCGAGCATGGTCTTGCCGACGCCGGGCACATCCTCGATCAGAAGATGCCCCTCGGCGAGCAGTACGGTCAGCGAAAGCCGTACGACCTCAGGCTTGCCCTCGATCACTCCCTCCACCGAACTGCGGACTCGCTCCACAGTGGTGGTCAGATCCGTAAGGCTCGCTCGATCGTCATAGGTCGTCACCCGGCCCTCCTCGGCCCGTTCTTTCTCCGGGCCGACGCTCCGTGATGCGGACCGGCCCACCTCGAACACGGACACCACGCGTGAAAAGTTCCGCGTGACGCCACACCCGCATTCTTGTTGCCGTTACCGGTTCGTGTCACTCGCCTGTGGACAACTGGCTGTGATATGTCGGGCCTTGCGCCCTTTGGGTGGGGTCAGGTGGGGTCAATCTCACGCAGCAGTCCCGTTTTCACATCGAACACAAAACCACGTACGTCGTCGGTGTGGACAAGGAACGGAGAAGTGCGCACCCGCTGCATGGACTGCCGTACGTCCTGTTCGACGTCCCGGAAGGCCTCCACCGCCCAGGCGGGACGCTGGCCGACCTCCATCTCCAGCTCGTGCCGGAAGTCCTCGGTGAGGGATTCCAGACCGCAGCCGGTGTGATGGATGAGCACCACGCTGCGGGTGCCGAGCGCCCGCTGGCTGATGGTGAGGGAGCGGATCACGTCGTCGGTGACGACGCCGCCCGCGTTACGGATCGTGTGGCAGTCGCCCAGCTCCAGGCCAAGCGCGTCGTGCAGGTCGAGTCGGGCGTCCATGCAGGCCACGACCGCTACCTGCAGCACAGGGCGGGCATCCATGCCCGGGTCGGTGAACGCGGCGGCGTACCGCTCGTTTGCCTCGACGAGCCGGTCGGTGACGGTGCCGCTGCCAGATATGGCGCCTTCGGGTTCGGTGGGAACAGATGTGGAAGTCGTCATACCTATAGACGGTAATCGTCACAGTCCGTGCATGCCTTCTGTGAGAGGGGACAAAGAACATCAACGAACGTTGTTGTGAGCTAACCCACATGGGCGCTCCGAAGACCCCGTAAAGCTGGTTCTCCGCGATGTGCCGCGTCGGTGACGGCGGGGTCCCGCGACGCGCAGGCCGGTTGATTGACCGCGAGACACGGTGGACTAAAGTGACGCGAACTGGGAGGCGAGACTCTCCCAGCTGGACTGTTGTCCCCCGGAGGACCCGGCGACGTGCCGGAATCTCCCCGCGTGCGCGGCGCGTACGTACGGCTCGGCCTCCTCCCGCTCCCGGTCGACGACGCTTCCGGCGCCGGCAGGCCTCCCCCTTCACCGAGCGAGAGGGGACCCGGTGGTGCGTACGCCGCGCCGGACCTGAGAGGGCCCAGATCAAATGGGGCGCGAAGCGCATTCGAACAGGGGTGGTGGCGGGCGACGGGAGGGACAGCGACATGTTCCGGTGATGCTCCAGCGGTGCCTGGACCTGTTGGCCCCGGCGCTGGAGCGGCCCGGAGCGGTCGTCGTCGACTGCACCCTCGGCCTCGGCGGCCACAGCGAGGCTTTGCTCACCCGGTTCCCCGAGGCCCGCCTCGTCGCCCTGGACCGCGACAAGGAGGCGTTGCGCCTCTCCGGAGAGCGGCTCGATCCCTTCGGTGACCGGGCCACTCTGGTGCACGCGGTCTACGACGAACTCCCCGACGTACTCGACCGGCTCGGGCTCCCGCGCGTCCAGGGCGTCCTCTTCGACCTCGGCGTCTCCTCCATGCAGCTCGACGAGGCGGAGCGCGGGTTCGCGTACGCCCAGGACGCCCCGCTCGACATGCGGATGGACCAGACGACCGGCGTGAGCGCGGCCGAGGTGCTCAACACCTACCCGCCGGGCGAACTCGTCCGGATCCTGAGGGTGTACGGCGAGGAGAAGCAGGCCAAGCGGATCGTGTCCGCGATCGTGCGTGAGCGCGAGAAGGAGCCCTTCAGCAACAGCGCGCGTCTCGTCGAGCTGATCCGGGACGCACTGCCGCAGGCCGCCAAGCGCACCGGGGGCAACCCGGCCAAGCGGACCTTCCAGGCGCTGCGTATCGAGGTCAACGGCGAACTCACCGTCCTGGAGAGGGCGATTCCGGCGGCCGTGAAGGCGCTCGCCGTTGGTGGCCGGATCGCCGTCCTGTCGTATCACTCGCTGGAGGACCGGCTGGTCAAGCAGGTGTTCGCGGCCGGTGCCGCCACCACCGCGCCGCCTGGTCTGCCGGTGGTGCCCGAGCGCTATCAGCCCCGGCTGAAGCTGCTGACGCGCGGTGCGGAGCTCCCCACGGAGGAAGAGATCGCGCAGAACCGGCGGGCCGCACCGGCGCGGCTGCGCGGGGCACAGCGCATCAGGGAGTCCCTGGAATGAGGGGCGTGAGGCACAAGCGTGAGGCACAAGAAGGGGGCGGGTGAGTGAGTAGGAAACCCGAACTGAAGGGGCGGGCCGCCCGGCTTGCCCGGCTCATCCCGTCCGGTTCCGGACAGGCCGCCCGTACCCCCTTCGTCCTCCTCGTCGTGCTTCTCCTGGGCGGCGGCCTCATCGTGCTGCTGGTGCTGAACTCCGCTCTCAGTGAAGGGGCGTTCAAGCTCGACGACCTCCAGGACGACACGAAGAGCCTCACCGACGAGGAACAGGCGCTCCAGCGGGACGTGGACGCCTACTCCGCCCCCGACGCCCTCCAGCGCCGCGCCCGCGAGCTGGGCATGGTCCCCGGCGGCGACCCCGCCTTCCTCAACCCCGACGGCACGGTACGAGGCGTTCCTGAAGCCGCCCAGCAGTCCTCGGTACGCGTCCCCATGGTGCTGAAGCCGACACCGACGCCCACGCCGACCGCGAGTCGGTCCGCCTCGCCGGCAGCACAGCCCCCCACGCCGTCCAAGCAGCCCTCTACGACCCCCGGCAGGTGACGGAAGTGTCCGACAAGGAACCCCCGCGCCGCCGCGTTTCGTCGCCCGCCAGGCCCGTACGCCCTGGCAGTCGGCGCCCGGGGCCCGGTGCCCGCCCCGCGCGCCG